>JBJKYT010000020.1:0-11404 GCA_045560915.1 Alphaproteobacteria bacterium | reverse complement strand
ACCATCTCAAGTGAGTTCATTCCAGCAGCAAGTACTTTATAATCTCTGTTAAACTTAAATAAGCTGTCCCATACATCGATAGCCTGAGAAGGGTCACACCATATTTCATAACCTAAATCTCCAGAAAAGCCTGTTCTTGAAATTGTGACATTTTGATTTTCAAGTTTGTAATTATCAAAATGAAAAGGTTTAAGGTTTTCTATATTTTCTACTTTTAAAAGATTTAAAATTTTACAAGATAAAGGACCTTGAAAAGCTAAAGCAGCAATTGATGAGCTTATATCTTCAATAGTTACATTAAATCCAGTAGCTGTATCACAAAACCAATTAAGATTTCTCTCAGCGCAAAAAATTCTATAATGATTTTCGTTTAAGCAAAATATTGTTCCATCATCAATCACCATTCCATCTTCATTGCACCATATGCCGTAGGCTACTTGATTAGATTGAATATTAGTAATATTTTTTGTAATTAATTTATTAATAAATTTTTTTGCATCTTTACCTTTAATTTCATATTTATGCATTGGAGTTATATCTATTACTCCTGCAGTGTTTCTCATTGAAGTATATTCAAGTTCAGTTGAGGAGTATTCTTTGGCAACTTTGTAACCAGCCCATCTATACCAATCATTTGCATAACAATGCTCAGATGTTCTTTTATGAAAAGGTGTTTCTAATAGAGGTTTTTTATATGAAATTTTTTCTGTATTCATTATTTTAAGTCCTCTATTATTTTTTTTGCTGCATTAAGACCGTTGATACCAGTTAAACCTCCTCCAGGATGAGTGCCAGCACTGCATAAATATAAACCGTTAACAGGAGTTGAATATTGAGAAGATCCATAAAAAGGTCTCATCATTAATAATTGATCTATTTCTAAATCACCGTGATGCCAATGACCACCAGATATATTATATTTTTCCTCCATTTGATTTGGAGTAATAAGTTCTTGTTTTCTTATTTTCATATCTGGAATAAATTTACTTAAAACAGCAACACACTTTTCAATTATTTCATTTTCTTGATGACTAGCATTAATTAAATATGGAACATAATAAATGTTTGCTGACAAAGTGTTATCATTAACATAAAATTCCAAACATGGATTTTTAGAATAATGATTATACTTATTGGCATTAAATGCATGTTCTATGTATTTTATATTTGGAGCGTAAATAAATTTTCCATACATTTTCTTATCAATATTTTTAATATTAATCTCATTTTCTAAAACTAATTCAAGTTTAGCAACATTTCCTTTGTTTCTAAAATTTTTAATTCTTCTAATAAAATCAGTATCTAATATTTCTGCACCTAATAAATTTAAGTAAGTTGTTTTGGGGTCAGCATTAGACATAACACATGTTGATTCTATAACCTCATTATTATTTAATTGAATACCAGTAACAGAGTTGTTTTTAGTTACTATTTTTCTAACTTCAGAGGATTTAATTATTTCTACTGTATTTTTTTTACAACAATCTTCTAATTGATTAATATAGTCTGTAACTTCTATCTTCTTTAAATTAAAAATATTATCATTGATTGCTTGCTTATAAAGTAAAGTTAATATTGAGCCAGGAGATCTAGGACCCAAGTTTGAGCCTAAAACTGATTCATGGGATAATAAACCCTTTAAGTTATCGTTATTTAAATTATCCTCTAAATCATCAGCAATATTTAAACCAATAACTCTTAATAGCTCTCGCATATTTTTTTTACCTAATTTTCTAATTTTCCATCCCATGGAAATTAATTGAAATAAGTCTGATCTTTTTCCTGATTTAACTCTTGGGGGTTTTTGATACATAAAAGAACCAAGAGTTTTTGAAAATAATTTGTAGTTATTAATAATTGATAAAAATGTTTTCTGATCATCCTCATCAGCATTTGTTTTTACAAAAGATAGCTTACCGTTTTTATCCTCTAAGATTGTATGATTTTGATTATCTTCAAGAGATATAATGTAATCTGTATCTTTAATATTATGAATATTGATATTTAATTCTTTTTTAATGATTGGAGAGATACAATTTAGTGAATTTGCATATTCTGCCAATCCTCCAACATGCTCATTTTTTTCAATTACCAAAACTTTTTTACCTTTTTTGGCAAGATATGAAGATGCAACTAAACCATTATGTCCACCTCCAATTATTATTACATCAAATTTTTTCATATATAATGTGTTGACATTTTTTTGTTTAAATCTTTTAATATTTCTCTTGCAGCATTTGCTCCAGGAGCTCCCATTACTCCTCCACCAGGATGGGTGCTAGAACCACACATATAAAGATTTTTTATAGGCGTTTTATATTGAGCATAACCAGGTACAGGGCGGTTAAACATTAACTGATCCATAGTAAGCTCACCTTGAAAAATATTTCCTTCTGTTAAACCAACTTCAGCTTCTAATTCTTTAGGAGTTCTAATTTCTGCATGATTAATGATATCATTGAAGTTTGTTGAATAATTTCCAATCCTACCCATCACATGTTTGCCAAATTCAAGACGCTTTTCTTCTGTCCATCCTCCATCTGCTAAATTGTAAGGAACATATTGAATAAAAACAGACATATAGTGTTTTCCTTGAGGGGCCATAGTGGGATCATTTATACTTGGAATACACATATCAACATATGGAAATTGAGACCACTTACCATCTTTCCAATCATCATATGCTCCCTCCATCTCTTCAATATTCTGAGTTATATGTAAGTCACCTGTTCCAGCTGGATCACCCTCTGGAATACTTTTCCAAATAGGTAGATCATCAAGAGCAATATTTAACTTTCCTGAAGATCCTCGGATTTTAAAATTTTTTACTGCTTTGTAAAAATCATTAGGTAATTCTTTTTCCTCAACAACTTTTAAAAAGGTTCTTTTGACATCAAGGTTTGAAACTATTTTATCGGCATAAATTTCATCTCCATTTTCAAGAACTATGCCATAACTTTTATTATTTTTAATAAGAATTTTTGTGACTGGCGAACCAGCTTTAATTTCTCCATTTTTTGATTTAAAAGAGGATGCCATAGCTTTTGTAATTGAACCCATACCTCCTCTAGCGTATCCCCACGCTCCAACAGTACCATCTACTTCTCCCATATAATGATGAAGCAATACATATGCAGAGCCTGGAGAATAAGGACCTAAAGCTGTTCCAATGATAGCAGACCCAGCTAAATGCACTTTTACAATTTCTGATTCAAAATATTCTTCGAGATAATCTCTAACACTCATTGTCCAAAAACGAATTGTATCGTATATTTCTTTCTCACCTAAGCCTCCTAACTCATCTTTTGCAGCAAAATATTTAGCAAATTCAAATAAACCCATTATATCCTTTGGAGAAAATGAAGTAGGATCAGGAGGTGTCATCTTTAAAAGAGGTTTAATAATCTTACACTGTCGCATCACATCTTTTCCAAATCTATCATAGGCTTCAGCATCTTTTTTGGAAAATTGAGCAATAGATCTATAAGTTAAATCATGATCTTGGTAATGTGCATAAAATCTCCCATCATTAAGCATGCTTGCACTACCTTCGTAAGGTATAATTTGTAAACCGTGTTTAGATAATTCTAAATCTCTAAAAATTTCAGGTCTAAGCAAACTACAGACGTATGAACAGTTAGAATATGTCCAACCTGGATGAAGCTCTCTGCTGACAGCTGCTCCTCCCACATAATCATGTCTTTCTACAACAACTACTTTTAGTCCAGCTTTTGCTAAATAACATGCTGTGGTGAGCCCATTATGACCACCACCAATAATTGCAACATCATATTTAGATTTGTTCATAGTATTTTCTTATATTTCTTTGAATGACCATTCAACCAAATTTCTTGTAAAATCAAGCTTTTTATGAAAAACTATCATTGTTTTTATAATTTTATGAGACACAGAAATATTAGATTAGAAAATAAAAAAAATAGTAATTTAAAATTGATATCTTCAACGATTAAGAATTTATCAAAAAAAGGAATACACCAATTAACAATGCAAGATGTATCTCAAGGAGCAGGATTATCTCAAGGGATAGTAAATTTCCATTTTAAAAGTAAAGAATTACTATTAATTGAGACTTTAAAATTTATTTCAAATGAATATCTGCTTTCATTTCAAAAGAGTATTTCTAAAGCTGGGAATGATCCTAGAAAAAAAATAATAGGAATTATAAAGAATGATTTTAGTAAAAAAATATGTACCAGAGAAAAAATAGCTGTCTGGTTTACATTTTTTAGCGAAATCAAATACAAACCAGCTTATCATCAAATATGTAAAGAGCGAGATTTATATTATCAATCAATTACTGAAAATATCTTTTTAGATTTAATAAAAAAAGAAAAAGTTAAATTATCTGAAAAAAACATAGCTAGAGGTTTTCAAGCTTTAATAATGGGTTTATGGTTAGATCAATTAGAAGATCCTGATACTTTTAATAAAGTACAGTCAAAAAAAATTTGCTTTGAATTTATTAAGTCAAATTTTCCAAAACAATTTAAAAATGTTTTATAGATATGTATAGTGGAATGACCCCTAAGGCCTTAGAGTGGCAAAAAAAAATAAGAAAATTTGTTAATGATGAACTTATACCTTGGGAAGTTCATGCTGAAAAAAATGATGGAGAATTACCAAAAAATATAGAAAAAAAACATCGAGATATTGCAATTTCTCTAGGACTTCCTGGTATGGGAATATCAAAAGAAAATGGAGGACTAGGATTAAATATGTTTGAACAAATGATTATTTGGGAACAATTTGGTCGTGTTACTAATGCTTTGTGTTGGTGTTTTTCAGAAGCTCAAGATTGGATGGAAACAAATTTTAATGACTTTCAAAAAGAAAATTATTTAAAGCCACTTTTAAATGGAACAAAAAAAGAATGTTATGCAATTACCGAAAAAGGTGCAGGCTCTGATGTAGATGGCTCTATAGAAACTACTGCTGAAAAAAAAGGAGATCAATACATAATAAATGGTGAAAAATGGTATGTGACTAGTGCAAATCTTGCTAACTTTTTCTTTTTACAAGCAAAAATTAAATCTGGTCAAAATAAAGACAAACACTCACTTTTTATAATTGATAAAGATACAAAAGGTATTGAATTAATTGATACTCCTAAATTTAGTCATACTTATGCTCATCATCACAGTATTTATCGTTTTAATAATGTTTCTATACCTTCTAAAAATATAATAGGTAATGAAGGTATAGGAATGGACTATACACATTCTTGGTTTAGACATGAAAGATTAGGAATAGCAGCTAGATGCTGTGGAGCAGCCGAGAGATTAATTGATGAAGCAACAATTTTTGCAAAAGAAAGAGAGTCCTTTGGAGATAAAATATCAAATTATCAGGCAATACAATTTATGCTTGCAGATTGTGTAAATGAATTAGCTTCAACTAGATTAATGCTTTATGAAATATGTAAAGCTCATGACTCAAATCAAGATGTTAAAATTTTACATGGAAAATGTTCCATGATAAAATTATTAGCCTCTGAAATGGCAAATAAAATTGCAGACCGCGCAGTACAAATATTTGGAGGAAGAGGGTACATGAGGGAAAATGTTGCAGAACGATATTATAGAGAATTAAGAGTAGATCGTATTTGGGAAGGGACGAGTGAAATTCATAGAATAATAATTGCAAATTCTCTCTATAAAAGAGGTTTGAAATCTTTAATTGAATAGATGTAGTAAAAAAAATGATTAAGAGTTGGAGAAAAATTTACGCAAAAAATGATAATATAAAAGCCTATACCTTATTATCACCAGCTTTAATTTTAGTCATTCTAGCTATGGTTGTTCCAATGGTACTAATGTTGAGCTTTAGTATGTTTACTCAAGTTAGTATGATGGAGATTGATTATACTTTTACATTTCAAAGATATATTGATTTTTTTCAAAAAAATTTGCTGGTTACACTTCTTATTAAGTCAATTAAAATATCATTTCTTGTAACTCTAATTACACTTATTACAGCATACCCAGTTTGTTATTATATCGCTTTTTATGTCAAAAAAAATAAAATGCTTTGGCTTGTTTTACTCACTTTACCTTTTTGGACATCCTATTTATTAAGAGTATTTTCTTGGAAGATTATTCTTGGAACAAAAGGTGTGATAAACTCTTCATTGATCAACGCAGGAATTCTTAACGAACCTCTTACATTTCTTATGTACTCAGAGACCGCAGTAGTTATTACTCTTACGCACGCTTGGGCTGCGTTTGCTTTATTGCCTTTGTATGTTTCGTTAGATAAAATTGACTTTTCTTTTATTGAAGCTGGTAGAGATCTTGGACTCTCTCGATTTGAAGTGTTTTGGAAAATTACATTTCCATTATCGTTACCAGGCGTAATAGGTGCAATATTAATCATATTCATTCCAACAGTAGGTGATTATGTGACTCCAGCCTTACTTGGAGGAATTGAAGGTCGTATGCTTTCAAATATGATCCAGGCTTACTTTGGAAAAATAAATAATATTCCTATGGGAGCTGCATCAGCTACAATTATGCTAACCACTGTTGTGCTCATAACAATAATTGTGTCGAATGTAACAAAAAGACTTACTCAAAGGTTAACTTAAAATGAATGAAAAAAATAATACATTACTAATTTATACTCTTCTTTATTTTGGTTTTCTCTATGTACCAGTTTTATTCTTACCTATATTTAGTTTTAATGATGCAAATTTTATGTCCTTCCCTCTTGCTGGATTTACAACGGAGCACTATGAAGAGATGTGGTCAAAAAGAAATCTACATAAAGCACTTTGGGCGAGTATAAAAGTAGGAGTAGTAGCAAGTGTCGTTAGTACAACAATTGCACTTTTTGCAGCAAAGGCATTTGCTCGATATAAATTTAGAGGAGAAAAGATTTCTTATGGAGGTATTATGATGCCTTTCTTGATACCTGAAATTATCTTGGCTGTAGCTATACTTGTAATTTGGGTTAATCTTGGATTTAAATTGGGACTAGTTCCAGTTACAATTGGCCACACTTTATTTTGTACACCTTTCGCAATGTTAATACTTATAGCCCGTATTGAAGGTTTCGACTTTTCACTTGAAGAGGCCTCTAGAGATTTAGGAGAGAATGCGTGGGGTACATTTTTTAGAGTCTCATTTCCACTATATTTGCCTGGAATAATCGCCGCTCTTCTTCTCAGTTTCATTATTTCTTTTGATGAATTTATTCTTGCATTCTTTTTAACTGGAAGTGACGCAACATTACCTATGTATATGTGGGGTCAAATGAGATTTGTTCAGAAATTACCGCATGTATTGGCCTTGGGTGCAGTAATTATTGTTTTTACTACCTTTATTGTTCTGTTAGCATTCTGGTTAAGAAATGTTGGACAGGGGAAAGCAAAGAAAGATATAACAATGAAATTATAAAAATTATGAACAACTCATTTATACAAATAAATAATATTTCAAAACATTTTGCAGATGTAAAAGCAGTTGATGATGTTTCATTTGAGATCAAGGAAGGTGAATTTTTTTCCCTTTTAGGACCTTCAGGATGTGGCAAGACAACATTATTGAGGCTATTGGCAGGATTTGAATATCCTACTTCTGGCAATCTATTAATTGACGGGACAGATATTACTGCATTACCCCCAGACAAAAGACCTACAAATATGGTTTTTCAAAACTATGCAATTTTTCCTCATCTTAATGTAGAAAAAAATATTCAATTTGGACTAAGAAAACTTGGTTTAAGTAATGAAGAGATAGATAATCGAGTTAAAAATGTTCTCTCATTAGTTAAACTTGAGGGGTATGAGGAAAGATTTAGTAATCAATTATCTGGTGGTCAAAGACAACGTGTCGCTTTAGCAAGAGCTTTAGTTAGACAACCAAAAGTTCTATTATTAGATGAACCTCTTGGCGCTTTAGATAAGAAATTAAGAGATGAAATGCAATTAGAATTAAGAACTCTTCAAAAAAATATAGGAATCACTTTTGTATTCGTTACTCACGATCAACAAGAAGCCATAAGTATGTCAGACAGAGTTGCAGTTATGAATGAAGGAAAAATTCAACAATTATCTGAACCCAATGAACTTTATAAGAATCCAGAAAATATATTTGTAAGTGATTTTATTGGCGAAACAAATTTTCTAAAAGCTGAAACTAAATCAAGAGATGGAGACTTAATCAATGTTTCAATCGAAGGATTAGGAGAATTTAAAATTAAAAATAATTTAAATATCGTAGAAAATTCTTCAGATGTTGTTTGTAGTATTCGTCCAGAATCCATGATGATATCTAAAGTAAAATCTGACTGGGATATTTGTCTTGATGCTAAAATTTGTCAGACTTCATATTTAGGTGAAATGACAAGATTTTATGTAGAAGCTAAAGGAATAGAAAAAATAATCACTGTTTCTTCTCAACATTTTGACAATCAGTCTTTTGAGAACAACGAATGCTTTATAAGTATAAGCTTAGAAGATATTTCTTTATTAAATAAAAAATAGCCTGTCCTAATAAAAAGACAGGCTATTTTGTTGAGTTAAATTAATCTCTGATCAACCACCAGCTACCATTTCAGCCCATTGAGCTTCCATGTAGTCAGTTACTTCGTCTGAAGGCATGACTGAGAACATCCCATTAGAAAGGTGTTCTTCAGGATTTGATGCGACTCCACGTTCAGCTAATTCATCAGCAGTTATAGTACCAAAGCCTTTTTTATTTGAATGACCATAGCCCCACTCACTTAGTAAATAAGCTGAAGTTTCAGCACTAGTAGCTCCATTAATCATTGCATATGCTTTATCAAGGTCAGCACCTTTAACAATTGCAAGCCCACAAGCCCACGTCATTGTTCCATTAGCAGGTTGCATCATTTTTGCTCCAGCATTCCATGCAATTTCGTTCCATCCAAGAGCTACGTCTATTTCTTCGTTACCTAATGCCTCTATCATTGAAGAAGTATCTCCGAAGAACGCACGAATTTGTCCGTTATCTCTCATTTCACGAAACTTATTGATACCTTTATCAATAGCAGCTTTAGTTAATTGATCCTTTTCTCTGATATCAATTCCAAGATGATGCATCATTAAAAATAATGAGTCAGCAGCAGAGTCTAATATACCAACTTTACCTTTTACTCTTGGATCTTCCATTAGATCAAAACTTTCATTATCAGCATTCATCCACGGAACTCGATCAGCCATGTAAAATAAAGTTGTATCACCCCAATCGATAGGTGCAAAATAGTTCTTACCATCCACAATACCGCTTGGTAGATCTCTTACTTCAGGGAACATATCATCCCAGTTATCTATTCGAGAAGTGTCCAATGGTTCAAGTACTCCAGCTCTTACCCAACGAGCTATTTCACCTTGGCATGGCCAAGCTAAATCGACTTCAAAACCAGCTTTTAATTTTTGTAAACCTTCTTCAGCATCACCAAATGTTGAGTATTCAGGTGATCCATGTTCTTCTACATATGATCCAAACAGACCATCATCATCATATCCGCCCCAAAGAAAAACACTTCCAGGCTCATCAGCAAAAACCTTTGAAGTGGAAAATAATACGGCCATAAAAACCGTTAATATTGCCACTCCTAAAGTTTTAACTAAAAAATTTTTAGTTTCATAGTATTTAGGCATTTTACCCCCAATAAAAAAATTAATTAATTGCTATATGAACAACAATTTGAGAAAATTTCAATAAAAAATAACAATTTTTATAAATTAGGTTTTAATTTATTGTTTTGAAACCATGGCTCTATCTGTTCTAATTGATATCCTGCTTGGAAAACGGGTATATCATCATAGGGTTTGCCAACTATTTGTACTCCAGTAGGAACACCATTACCAGCTATTCCTGAAGGGATTGACAACACTGGTAATCGACAGAGTATATTAAAAGGATAACACAAAGTCCATCCAAGATCAGGCGAATTTATTTTTTTTCCATTTATTAATATTTTATCTTTAAACAGATTAATGTCTGCCTTAACAGCAGGGATAGATAAGGTAGGGCAAACAAAAGCATCATATTTGTGTATTATAGGACCAAACTCTTCATACATTTTACCAGCTACTTTATTACATTCATATAATGTCATACCAAGATCAACTCCCATAGTCGGATGATTGATTTTTTTTCTTTCCACTAATGCTTTATTGATAATTCTAGCTGTTGAGCCAACATCTCTTGCGTAATCTGTCAGTTCTTCTTCATATTTAGGAATTAATTCTGCAACAAAATTGGCAAAAAGATGGGCATAGTAATTATAACAAGTATCTTCAAGCTCTTTTTTATTCCATTTTATTTTAACTTCTTCAACTTGAGCACCTAATTCTTTTAATTTATTAATTATATCGAGTGTATTTTTTTCTACCTCTTTATCAATTTCAAAAAAACCAAGATCCATTGAATAAGCTATTTTCCAATTTTTAATATTTTCAAATTCATCAGGGATATTTAATTTAGGTTTTAAGCTAGTAATGTCTTTGGGATGTGGTCCTGACATTACATTTTGCATTAGAGCACAATCTTTAACTGTTCTTGCCATTGGGCCAACCACACAATATTGATCATGATTAAAAGGTGCTTCTTGAGGATTTCGACCATGAGGAGGCTTAAACCCAACTAAACCACAAGCAGAAGCGGGTATTCTTATTGATCCTCCAATATCAGAACCAGTTGCTAGAGTTGAACATCCTGCAGCCAAAGATGCACCTGACCCTCCTGAAGAACCTCCAGGTGTATAATCCAAATTCCACGGATTTCTTGTAACACCCCACAATTTTGAATGAGTGAAAGAGGTAGTAGAAAATTCTGGTGTAGTTGTTCTACAATGAATAACTGCTCCAGAATTAACAATTCTCTCAACATCAATCATAGTTCGATTAGCTATATGATCCTTTAATATTAACGAGCCATTAGTATTTGGTTGACCTTCGATGTCCTCTTCATCTTTAATAGCAATAGGTATTCCTTCTAAAGGTAGAGTTGAGGAATTTGTTAAATATTTTTGTTCTGATTTTTTTGCACATTCAATTGCTTTTTCATAAAAAGTAAAGTTATGAGCATTTATTTTAGGATTAATCTTTTCTGATCTTTCAATAATAGAATTTATAAGCTCTACTGGAGATAATGATTTATCTTTAAATTTTTTTATAGCTTCAACAGCAGATATATAATGTAGCTCCATAGATATTACTTTAGTTTAATTAAATAGACATTCAATTAATTTTTTCATATAAAAATATATGACTTTTCAAAATAACAAAGTTTTACTAGCAACAATCGATGAATTTGATTCTTTTAAAGAAAAAAATCCTGAAATTAAATATATTGATGCTATTTTAAGCGACTTATCAGGCGTTATTAGAGGCAAAAGATTGCCTATTAACGATGCT
>JBJKYT010000019.1:0-11742 GCA_045560915.1 Alphaproteobacteria bacterium | reverse complement strand
TTTTACCCATATTAAAACTTGTAAAAAATTTGTAAGACAATAACAATTTTATGTCTATATAAATTCTATAAATAAGACAAAATATTATGAAAAAAATGTTAGAATTAGCTAAAAAAACCTTACAGAAGGGTGGATTAGTTATTTTTCCTACTGAAACTGTTTATGGACTAGGAGGAGATGCAACAAATGATATAGCGATTAAAAAGATATTTAAATTAAAAAAAAGACCTAAAAACAATCCCCTTATATGTCATTTTAAAAATATAAAAGAAGTAAAAAAAAATTGTAAAATAAAAACATTAGATGAAAAATTAATTAGTTTATTTTGGCCAGGTCCTTTAACATTAATTTTAGAAAAGAAAAAAACAAGCTCAATTAGTCCGCTAGTCTCAAATAGTATGAGTTTCATTGGATGCCGTATACCAAATAATGAAACTGCTAAAAGCTTGTTAAATTTACTTAATGTTCCAATAGCAGCTCCTAGCGCTAATATTGCAACAAAAATTTCTAGTACCCACCCTTTGCATTTACTAAAATATTTTAAGAAAAAAGTTTTTATTTTAGATGGTGGTAGATCTAAATTAGGACTTGAATCAACAGTCATAAAAACTTTTAATAAAAATATAAAAATATTAAGATTAGGTAGTATTAGTATAGAAGAAATAAAATCAAAATTACCTAATGTTAAAATAACTACATCAAATAATAAATCAATAATTTCTCCAGGAAATCAAAAAAAACATTATGCCCCTAACTTACCAATAAGAATAAATGTTAAAAAGATAAATGAAAATGAAAGTTTATTAAATTTTGGAAAAAATAATCTTAAATCTAATATTTGTGAATATAACCTTAGTAGTTCAGGCAATTTAAAAGAAGCAAGCAAAAATTTTTTTTATTACTTGCATCTTCTAGATAATATAAAAGGTTCTAAAATTGCTGTAGCGCCAATACCTAATTATGGATTAGGAAAAACCATAAATGATAAATTAAAAAGAGCCTCTTATAATAAAAATAATTAAAATTTATATTTTATTGAATCTCTTAATTTATAATAAAAAATAGCTGAAGAATAAATAGGTCTCCTAAAAAAATCTCCCCCTGGAATCATTAAATGTTTTACATTAGAGAACAAATCAAATCTTTCAGATTTTCCTTCAATTTTTTCAGAAATCAATTTTCCAGCAAATGTACTTAATGCAAGTCCATGACCAGAATAACCTTGGGCATAAATTAATTTATTTTTCATTAAAGTACCAAAATGAGGAAGCCGATTAATAGTTATTGCTAAAGTTCCACCCCAAGAAAAATCTATTTTGCAATCTTTAAGTGTAGGAAATACTTTATCCATTCTATTTTTAACAAAATTTTTAGAATTTTTCACAAACATAGCAGAATAAGTTTCCCCACCTCCAAAAATCAATCTCCAATCTTCTGAAAATCGGTAATAATCTATTATAAATCTAGTATCACATACAGCATGATTATTTTTTATGAGTTCTCTAGCTTTCTTTTCTCCCAAAGGTTCTGTTGCAATCACATAATTATTTATAGGCATAAATCTTTTTCTAATATTGCTAAGTAAATTATCTAAATATCCGTTACAACCTACTATCACCTTTTTAGATTTAATTTTTTTTAGATTTGAATAACAATAAATAGAATCTTCATGCTCTATTATTTTTGTTATAGGTGTATTTTCAAAAACTTTTATTTTTGTAGATTTAATTTGATTTGCTATACCTAGTAAAAATTTTAAAGGGTTAATATGATAACTACCATAATTAATTAATCCAGATTCATATATATTAGACTGAATTTCATCTTTTACTTGATGTTTGTTTAGAAGTTTTAAATTTTTGTAATTATAAAACTTTTCTAGATGGATTTTTTCTTCTTCAAAATATTTTATATCTTTCTTAAAGCAACCTGCACTAATTACACCATTTTGTAAATTACAATCAATTTTATATTTATTTATTAAATCAATTGAATATTGTACTGCTTCTAATCCAAAATTCCAAAATTCTTTTGCGGTTTCAAATCCTAATCTCTTTTCAAGAAAAAATTGATCTTTTCGCATCCCATTACCTAACTGACCACCATTTCTTCCTGAAGCACCCCAACCAACCAATCTTGATTCACACAAAGCTACAGAATATCCTTTATTGGCTAAGTTTAATGCACTTGATATTCCTGTTAGGCCCCCTCCAACAATACAAATATCAACCTCTAAATAATCTTCTAAAAAATCTTCTGAATTAAAGGGTTTTACAGAATGTTTATAATAACTTTCTTTTTCATTATCATGTTGTTCATAGGTCTTTTTTTTGTTAAATAACATAATAATATGAAACAATAATATCGTAATTCCTTTTCAAAACAAGAATTACATATTTCAAATTTAAATAATCATAATGTCTGAAAATTTTCAAAATTGGATTAAAGAGAATTCTATTACTGAAGTTGAGTGTTTAGTACCTGATTTAGGAGGTATTGCTAGAGGTAAAATTCTTCCTTCCAATAAATTTCTAAAAGGTATGGAGAATGATAGTCATAGATTGCCTCAATCAGTATTTATTCAAACAATTTCTGGAGGTTATGCTAATGAAGAAGAAGATCTCCCAAATGATGTCTACAACCCTACAGATATTGATGTCATTTTAAGGCCTGATTTTAATACAATAAGAAATGTGCCATGGTATGAAGATCCTACAGCCCAAGTAATTTGTGATGCAGTGAATTTAAATGGCTCTACTGTAATAAACTCTAGTAGGAGTGTTCTTAAAAAAATAATTAAACAATTTAATGACTTAGGTTACCAACCAATCGTTTCACCTGAAGTTGAATTTTATTTAGTAAAACCTAATCCTGATTCAGATTATCCTCTAGAAGTTCCTATAGGACAATCTGGAAGAGAAGAAAAAGGGAAGCAAGCATTTGGAATTGATGCGGTTAATGAGTTCGATAATCTATTTGAAGATGTTTATAATTATTGTGAACAACAAAATATAGAAATAGATACAATAAACCATGAAAGTGGTTCTGCCCAAATGGAAATTAATTTTCAACATGGAGATCCTTTAGAATTAGCTGACCAAGTATTTCTTTTTAAGAGAACTTTAAGACAAGCAGCTATTAAACATAAATTATATGCAACTTTTATGGCAAAGCCAATTGAGAATCAGCCTGGGAGCTCTTTACATTTACATCAATCATTACTTAATGCAAAAAATAAAAAAAATGTTTTTTTTAATAAGAAGAATACTATTTCTAATTTAATGAAAAATTATATTGGAGGATTGCAAGAATTCACCCCAAAATTAATGCCAATTCATGCTCCCAATATTAATTCATACAGACGTTTATTTGCTACTTGGGATGCTCCAAGAAATACAAATTGGGGCATAGGTAATAGATCATGTGGATTTCGCATTCCATCAAATGAAGAATATAGTATGCGTATTGAAAATAGAATTTCTGGCTCTGATACTAATCCTTACTTGGTTATTGCTGCAAATCTAGCTGCTGGATATTTAGGAATTAAAAATAAAATTAAGCCATCTACAGAAACTAAAAAAAGTGTATTTGGACAAAAACAAAGCTCATTACCAACAACTATGGAAGAAGCTATTTCTTTGTTTGAAAAAGATGAACAAATAAACGAAGTATTTAATCAAAAATTTGTAAGAACTATAGCAGCAATTAGAAAAGTTGAAAATCAAGCATATCTTAAAGTGATTAGTTCGTGGGAGAGAGAATTTTTACTATTAAATGTCTAAGATATAGAAATTTCTAAATGCTTTAAATACCAAGATTTAAATTTTTCCAAACCTTTTTCCATTTCAGATAAAGGACCTGGCACATACTTTTTTGACAGAACTCCCTTTTGATTGTTTTCAATTATTTTTTTATCAGCAATAGTAGTCAAATCCCACATCCATGTCATTTCTTCTAAATTATAATCTTTGCCCTCTTCCGCATCTTTGTGAACTAACCACATTAGTTCCACTTGAGTATGCAATGAAGAAATAGGAATAAAGGTAAATAGTGTGGCAAAATCATTACACATTAGTAAGCTATTAAAAGGTGATGTTCCAACAGATGTATAGCCACTATCATATTCTTTAAAATCTCCCATTAATTTTGAAACAGGTTTCCCAGATTTAGTTTCTGTAAACATTCCTTCTTTAAGTGGAGTTCTCTCGGCACTTCTAGAATAATCATTAAATTCACTTTCAGAATATTCTCCAGTAACGTGACCCATTTTTTTTACTTTTTCATTCCAATTTTGTAAAATTCTATCAAACTTTTTTGATGATGGGCCTGTATTACTTCCAGCTCCATAAGCAATAATATATTCTTTATCATGAACTTTACAATATTCTGGATGTGCAGGTTGACAGTGATAACATTCATGAAAATTATCTAGTGTAAGCTTCCAATTTCCATTTGTTGGATACATTTCCCTATGAGCAATTTTAGCATTAGATAAACCATGTAATTCAATAAATTTTTTAGTAGGAGCAATAAATTCATTAAAATCATTTGGTTTATCTGACAAATTGATAAATATAAGTCCTTCAAAAATTTTTAAGTTACATTTATTTAAAGACCATTCTTCTTTGTTAAAATCATCATTCATCAACCTTGCAGACTTTATTGATCCATCTAAATTATAACTCCAAGCGTGGTAAGGGCAAACTAATAATTTTTTATTTCCTGACTCTTCTAAACAGATATGAGAACCTCTATGTCGACAAACATTATAATGGGCATAAATTTTATTATCTTTATCACGAATAATTATTATTGATTCTTTACCTATATTAAAAAGAAAGAAATCACCATGTTTTGGAATTCTTGAGGTATGACCAACAAATACCCATTGTTTAGAAAAAATATTTTTAATATCTAAATTAAAAATATAATCATCAACATAGAATTCCTGATCTAATGTGAAATTTGATTTCTGTTTCTTTATTAAATTTTTTAAATTATCGTTATTCATTAATATATCTATAATATTGATTGAATAACCATTCAATGAAATTTATAAGCATCTGATGGCAAGCTTATACCATCAAGATATATATAAATTTGAAAAGCCTATAAATAGTTATTGGGAAACTACTGCTGATACAAAAAATCAATATACCAAATTAAAAGCAGATATTCATACAAATATATTAGTTATAGGAGGTGGATATACCGGCATATCTTGTGCTTTAAGTTTATCAAAAAGATATAATGAAGAGGTTGTTTTAGTTGAAGCAGGCCATATTGGATGGGGATCTTCAGCAAGAAATGCAGGATTTTGCTGTATACCTCCTGCAAAAATGTCAGTTTCAAAAATGTTTAAGAAATATGGAAAAGAAGAAACTAAAAAATTTTTTCAAAATACAATTGAAGGATCAAATTTTACAAAGGATTTAATATCTGAATACAATATTGATTGTGACTTAACTGGAAATTGTAATTATGAAGTTGCCCCTCATCCAGACTATTTTCATTCAATTAAAAAAGAAGCAGATGTGTATAAAAAAGAATTTGGAATAGAAACACAAATATATTCTCAATCTGAATTTAATAAGATAGGACATACAGGTGAAGAACAATTTGGAGCTTTTTCTTACAAGCCTGGATTTGCAATTAATCCTTTAAAATTTTTACTGGGATTAGCTAAAGAAGCAAAAAAGTCTGGTGTTAAAATTTATCAAAATAGCAAAGTTAACAAAATAGAAAAAAATAATGGAAAATATAATATTATAATAAATGAAAACAAAATAATATCGAATAAAATAGTTATGGCCACTAATGGCTTTTATAAAGATGACTTATTCCCAAAACTTAATAATAGAATTCTCCCTGTAATATCTAATATTATTATTACAAAACCACTTACAAATGATCAAATTAGAGCTCATAATTTTGTTACACACAACCCTATTTTAAATAATAGAAATTTACTTTTTTATTATAGATTGTTGAAAGATAATCGTTTCTTATTTGGTGCTAGAGGTGATTTAGTTGGAAGTGAAGAGTCTTCTTTAATAAAATCAAAAAAAATGGAACAACAAATGAAAAAAGTTTTTCCTGAATGGAAAAATGTTCAAATTGATTATCATTGGCGAGGTCTTGTTGCCGTAACTACAAAATTTACTCCTTCAATTGGTAAGTTAGATGATGATGAAATTTATTATAGTTTTGGCTATCAAGCAAATGGGGTGAATACTGCGCCCTGGTCTGGCAATGAATTAGCAAATTTAATTGTATCAAATAGTAAAGAACTAAATATTTCTAAATTTTATCAAGGATTACCAAAAAAGTTTCCTTTTCCAAAATTAAGACTATTTTATCTTAAGATGTATTTAGCATATCATTCATTAATAGATAAATAAACTTATGAAAATTATCAGCTAGTCAATCTTATAATGAAAACTTTTAAACCTCTATTATATCTAATGCCATATTTATGGCCTAAAAATAATAAAAATTTTAAAATAAGATTGATTTTAGCAATATGTTTTTTAATCTTTGCCAAATTAGCAAATGTTTCAGTTCCAATATTTTTAGGGAAAGCAGTTGATTCATTAGATGAACTTAATAAAGATTCTTTAATAGTTTTTATCCCTATAGTCTTTATTGCCGCCTATGGAATTGCAAGATTTTTGCATGCAGGCTTTGGCGAAATACGAGATGCTTTATTTGCAAGAATTGGACAAAATGCAATTAGAAGAGCAGCTTTAAAAATATTTGAACATCTACATAATTTATCATTAAAATTTCACTTAAATAGACAAACTGGAGCTTTAAGTAGAATTATAGACAGAGGTATAGGGGCAATAGATTTTATACTTCGTTTTGTAACATTTAATATTTTTCCAACATTATTAGAAATAATTTTAGTTTGCCTTATTCTTTTAAATTTATTTAGTTGGTATTTCTCAATTATTACTTTTTTTGTAATCCTCTTTTACATTGCTTTCACATTTATAGTCACAGAATGGCGGGTTCAAATAAGAAAAAAAATGAATGATGCTGATAATATTAGAGGTCAAAAATCAATTGATAGCTTATTAAACTATGAAACAGTAAAATATTTTAACAACGAAAACTTTGAATCTTCAAATTATGATAAATCTCTAGAAGAATACGAGAAGTTTGCAATCAAAAGTGCAATAAGTTTAAATTTTTTAAATTTGGGACAAGCATTAATTATTTCAATAGGAATAATTGGAATGATGATCCTAACCGTATATCAAATTCAATCAAATGAAATGAGTATTGGTGATTTCATTATAGTTAATACCTATTTAATTCAGTTATCTATTCCTCTAAACTTTATAGGTTTTGTATATTGGCAAATAAAACAATCTCTAGTTGATATGGAGAATATGTTTACTCTTTTAAATGAAAAAACAGAAATAACAGATAATATTGATGCAAAAGATTTAATAATTTCAAATGCATCAGTTACTTTTAAAAATGTTTCTTTTCATTATGATGAAAAAAGAAAAATTATTAAAGATATATCTTTTAAAATTTATCCTAATCAAACTGTCGCAATAGTGGGACCTACTGGTGCAGGAAAATCAACAATAAGTAAAATTTTTTTTAGATTTTATGATCCTACCTCTGGGACAATTTTAATAGATAATCAAGATATAAGAAAAGTAACACAAAAATCTCTTCGCAAACAAATTGCTGTAGTAC
This sequence comes from Alphaproteobacteria bacterium, assembly GCA_045560915.1. Taxonomy (GTDB): domain Bacteria; phylum Pseudomonadota; class Alphaproteobacteria; order HIMB59; genus MarineAlpha5-Bin3. The sequence continues at coordinate 4,026 of JBJKYT010000019.1, read as the reverse complement.
CTCAAGATACTGTCTTATTTAATGAAACTTTATTTTATAATATTTCTTATGGCAATCCAAATTCCTCTAAAGAAGAAATTGTTCAAGTTACAAAAATGGCAAAATTACATGACTTTATTGAGAGCTTACCTGATGGATATAATACTATAGTTGGAGAAAGAGGTTTAAAACTTTCTGGAGGTGAAAAACAACGAGTTGCTATAGCAAGAGCCTTACTCAAAAAACCTAAAATTTTCTTTTTTGATGAAGCCACTTCTTCATTAGATACAAAAACAGAAAAAGAAATCCAAAATAATCTAGAAAATCTATCAAAAAATATAACAACTATAATAATAGCTCATAGACTTTCTACTGTTAAAAATGCTGATAATATAATTGTATTAGATAATGGAGAAATAGCTGAAACAGGAAATCACAAAAAATTATTAGAACTTAATGGCTTATATTCAAACCTTTGGAAGCAACAAGAAAAAAACATTAAAGATAAGTAATAAAAAAAAGATGATTTTTTTTTTAGAAAATGTACAAGTTGTAAAATTTCAAATAACTAAATGAGTACACCTAAAGAAAAAAATTTTTATATGCCTCCTGAATGGTATCCACATACATGTTGTTGGATGCAATGGCCTTATAATAATCCTAATCATGATGGGTATGGAACTGTTCCCTCTTGGTCTCATTTTGATTTTGATAAAGGTCGACTAGCATGGTCTAATGTGGCTAACTCTATTGCTAAATTTGAAAAAGTTAAAATGATTGTTCATCCTGATGAAATATCAAAAGCAAAGAAATTGTTAAATTCTGAAATTGAGATTATTCAACTAAAAATTGATGATTGTTGGGCAAGGGATAGTGGAGCTATTTTCTTAATAAATAAAGAAAATAAACTTGGTGGAATTGATTGGGAATTCAATGGATGGGGTAAATTTAAACCTTTTGACTCTGATAATAAAGTTGCTAAATTTATGATACAAAATTCATCAGCTACTTATTTTAAAAATAATATGATCTTAGAAGGAGGCTCTATTCATGTTGATGGAGAAGGAACTCTTTTAACTACTGAACAATGTTTACTTAATAAAAATAGAAACCCACAATTATCTAAAGAAGAAATTGAAAATAACTTAAAAGAATATTTAAATATAAATAAAATAATTTGGCTAAAAAATGGTACTGATGAAGGTACAGATGGTCATGTAGATAATATTGCATGTTTTGTTAAAGCAGGAACAGTGTTGGCTCTTTCTTGCAAAGATAAAAATGATCCTTTTTATGAAAGAATAAATGAAAATTTAGAAATATTAAGAACCTCTACTGATAACAGAGGTAGAAAATTAAATGTTATTGAACTAGAAATGTCTTATAAGAGATTAATACCTGATGATGATGAGCCTAGTTCATATATTAATTTTTATATTGCAAATAAAGGCATAGTAATGCCGAGTTTTGAAGATGAAAAAGCAGATTATAGGGCAAAAACTATTGTACAATCAGTCTTTCCTGATAGAAAAATCATTGCTATCAATGGTATTGATATATCAATGGGCGGAGGTAATGTGCACTGTATTACACAACAACAACCAAAAAGTTTATAAAATGAATATATTTTATAAATCAAAAGAACATTGTGATAATGCTAAAGAAACTTATTTTCAGCACATGCTTGTTGCAATAAAAATATCATCTAGTCTTTTGATAGCATCTCTAATGGGATTTATACACTCGATTATTCCTGCTTTATTTGAAAAAAGTGCAAGCAATAAAATAATAAATTTATATAATTACCTTCAAAAAAATAAAAGGATTGATGATGAAAATTAAAGTTGCTGCAACTCAAATGTCTTGCACTTGGGAAATTGAAGAAAATATTACTAAAGCAAAAAAACTTATTTATGAAGCAGCTAAAGAAGGTGCGAATATAATTTTACTTCAAGAATTATTTCAAACTCCATATTTTTGCATTCAATATGATGAAGAAATTTTTAAGTTGGCTCAAACTTATGAAAATAATAATGTTTTAAAAGAAATGTCAAGTTTAGCAAAAGAATTAAATGTTGTACTTCCAATTAGCTTTTTTGAAAAAGACAACAATGCATATTTTAATTCTATTGCAGTAATTAATTCAGATGGAAACATACTTGGTAAATATCGTAAGTCTCACATACCTGATGGTGCTGGTTATTTAGAAAAATATTACTTTAATCCGGGCAATACTGGTTTTAAAGTATGGGATACAGCTTTTGGAAAAATTGGTATTGGTATCTGTTGGGATCAATGGTTTCCAGAAGCAGCAAGAATTATGGCACTTAAAGGAGCTGAAGTACTATTTTATCCTACAGCAATTGGTGATGAGTTAATGAGTGAATATGACAGCTCAGGAGCATGGCAAAGAGTTATGCAAGGTCATGCAGCCGCAAATATAATGCCAGTTGTAGCATCTAATAGAATTGGTTCAGAGTCAGTAAAAGGTCAAGTTAATGGGTTTTATGGAAAATCTTTTATTTGTGATCGATCAGGTAAAATTATTAAAGAAGCATCAAAAGATAAAGAAGAAATTATTTTGGCCGACATAGATACTGAAGAAAATCATTTATTTAGAAGAAATTGGGGGCTTTTTAGAGATAGAAGAACAGATTTGTATAAAGAGATATTAACTCTTGAAGGTGAAATTAAAGATTAAGATACCATTTATATTCAATATCAGAAATTTCAGAACGAAAAGATTCGATTTCCTTTCTTTTTAAATCAGCATACATTGTCACATATTCTTTTGAATAATAATCATTACAAAATTTTGAGTCTTCAAATAATTCAATAGCTTTTTCAATTGATTTGGGCATTTCAGGATCGGGATCAGTGCAAGCATTATCAATTCTAAATTTTGTAGGAGATAATTTATTTATAAGACCGTTATGAATTCCAGATAAAATAGCTGAAAGAACTAAATAAGAATTAGCTTCAGCTCCTGCTACTCTATGTTCAATCCTTTTAGACTTTTCATCACTTCTTGGTATTCTAAAAGCTACTGATCTATTGTTAGGACCCCATGAATTATTTACAGGAACAAATTGATCGGGCTCAAAACGTCTATAAGAATTTACATTAGAAGCAAAAATTAAAAAGTTATCATATAATGTCTTTTGTAAACCACCAATTGCATAATGTAATTGTTCGCTTCCCTCTTCTTTAGTTCCTGAAAAAATATTTTTATTTTTTTCATCAAACAAACTTATATGAACATGCATACCGCTACCTGTTTGTTCAATAAATGGTTTAGAAATAAAGCTTGCCTCATAATTATGTTTAATTGCAGTTTCTTTTATAACTCTTCTAAGTAAAGCAGAGTCATCTGCTGCTTTAAGAATATCATTGGTATGATTTAAATTTATTTCAAATTGTCCTGGAGCAAATTCTGATGAGGCAGTTGATGCAGGAATATTTTGTATTTTACAAAATTCATTAACATCTTCTAAAAAATCATAAAATTCATCTAATTCTCGCATGCCATAAACTTGAGTTCCTTCACTTTGTTTATTAGTTTCGTTTGAAATTGCTGGTTCTGGTTTTTCTGAAATATTTTTTCTTTTTTTAAAAAGATAAAATTCTAATTCAAAAGCAACTTTAAATTGTAAATTCAAATCTTCAAATTTATCTAGAACTCTAGCTAAAACATTTCGTGGATCTATTATAGAACTATAACGTGAGTCATCTTGAATTGTTATCAAGACTTGTCCTAAAGAATCTTTATGCCATGGCATTTTTTTTAAGGTTCCAGCTACAGGAAAATAAGTTGCATCTGGATCTCCATCAGTAAAACCTCTTCCAGCTGCATCAGGACAATAGCCAGTAACATCTAATAAAAAAGTAGAATAACAAAATTGAATTCCTGACTTAAATAGTTTTTTAGCATCGTTAATAGGCAATCTTTTGCCTCTAATAACGCCTGATAAGTCGCTTAAAATAGCATCAATATATTTAATTTCAGGATTTTTTTCTTTAAAAGAATCAAATTCATCGATTGTTGCT
>JBJKYT010000018.1:0-11839 GCA_045560915.1 Alphaproteobacteria bacterium | reverse complement strand
TCCATTGTATCTGGATCAAAATAATTAGGCTTAATACCCGCTTCTTTTTGATACGCAAATAATCTCATTAAGTAAGGATATTGACCTCTGCCTCTTTTGATGATTGGATCACTATAACCAGCTTGATCAATTGTGCCATCTCCGTCAGTATCTCTTTGGAAATGCTTTTGAATATCAAGAACTTGATCATAATTTGCAGGCGGTGCTAAATCATATCCATAAGTAGATTTAAAGTCAGCCATTTCTTTTGGATCTTCAAACATATTTTTATTATAGTAGAAAATCATGACATCGCCGTCCATCGTCAAAGAAACTCTTTGACCTCCATAAGTATTTTCCCATTCTCTAAATCCTTCATGAATATCCATCCAACCCGGATCCCATCTATCCATGTAATCATCTAATGGTCTAATGAAATCAATATAATCTCCAACCCATCCTGGATTGTATTGAACTATATCAAAAGCTCCAGTTCCCATTGATAATTCCAAAATTGATTTATCGTACAATTCGTTAACTGGAATACCAACTAACTCTAAATTGATACCATATAATTCTTTAATTCTTTTAACATGTGGTCCCCAAGCATTAACAAATGGACCAGAATGTAGTGCTGCTGTTACAGTAACACCATCAAAAGTTGGTCTTGGCTCAGGTTTTGCGTTTGCTATACCAGCAAAACAGAAAACAGTTAAAAGAAAAGTAATCAATAATTTTTTCATAGTTTCCTCCTAAAAATAAATTTTACCTCCTAAGATAAATTTATATTATAGTGAAAAGTTAACATGATAAAAAAATTAAAATCAACATTATATAATGTCTATATAATACAAAAAAATATACTTAAATATTTTATATAATTTATATATAGTTTTATTTATAAATTTGATTTATAATTATTTGAATGAATTTGGGGAAAATTATAAAGAATAAGTATACATGGATTGTTATTATCGGTATATTTTTAGCATATCAAATAATACCTGAACTTCTAACTTATGAGCCTATGGCTGATGGTCCAAACACTATATCTGAAAAAAATATTAAAGCTGCTTCTGAAACTGGTGGAAAATCACAGTAATATTTTAACTAGCTTCTCTTTCATACAATTTTAAATTAATTATTCCAAAAATAACTAAGATGAAACACCCTAATAAAGTAAATTTATCAGGAATTTCACTAAAAAAAATATATCCATACAAAGTATACCATATCATCTGCAAATAAAAGAAAGGGGCAATGACTGAAGCTTTAGTTGCAGAAAAAGCTTTAATCATAAAATACTCTGCTAGGGCTGCAAAAATTCCTAGCAAAGAAAGCATAATAAATAAATTTATATTAATAATTTTATCAAAATAAAAAGGAATAAAACAAGAAGAAAAAATGAAACATACTAAAGAAGAAATCATCAGCATATTAAAGGCACCATCATTTCTAAGAAATCTTGATAAAATTTGAAATAATGACCAAAAGATTGCTGCAAATAGAACAAATAAAAATGCAAAATTAAATTCAATAATTCCAGGCCTTGTTATTACCAAAACACCAGAGAATCCAAGAACAATAACTAACCATCTTTTAATTGAAACATTTTCTTTCAATAATAAAAAACCAAAAATTGCTACAATAAATGGTGAAACAAAACTTAAAGAAGCCGCTACACTCATCTCTAAGTTTTTTAAACCAAAAAAATATAGAATTGTTGCTGTAGAATAACAACATCCTCTAAAAATTTGAACAGGATAATTATCAGATTTAAAATAATTTTTTTTACTTTTTAAATAAAGAAAAAAAAATACGACTAATAATTGAGTTATACTTTTAATCCAAATAATAAAAAAAATGTTATAATAGGAGCTAAGATATTTAACTTGAACATCTTGAGTTGAAAAGAAAAAAACAGATAGGAGCATAAATATTACTCCCGAATGAGTATGAGATCTTATCATTTATTTATAAATTATATACGGTAAAACTTTTCTGAATTTCTATAAAAAAGTTTTTCCTTTTCATCTGTTGAAAAATCATTAGTTATTTCAAAATAGGATGTCCAAACTTTTTCATAACTACTGAACAATCTATCAACAGGAAAGTTAGAAGCAAAAATACATCTATCCACTCCAAAAATATCAATACAATCTAATACTAATGGCCTAATACTTTCAGTTGTCCATTGTTGATCAAACATACCTAATCCCGATATTTTCATTACTATATTATCTAATGAAGCAAGTAATCTTAAACCATTTCGCCAATGATCTAAGTATTCTTCATCCCTTTGTCTTGGTGTACCTGCATGATCAATTATATTCAAAATATTTGGATGTAATTTAATTAAGTCAAAAGCATATTGATATTGGTTCCAATATAAATGTAGATCAAAAGACAAATTAAATTTTTCTAAAAGAGCATAATTATTTTTCCATGTATTATTTAATAAAACTTCACTAGGTGCAAAGCAATGGGCAGGATCTTTAGAATCATAATTTAATAAGTATCGTAGTCCCCTAGTGTTTTGAAAAGAACAATGTTGCTCTATTTCAGATTCAATGTTGTCTTTCAATAAATCTGAATACACAACAAAAGCGTGTGGAAAACCATTTTTATCTACTAAAGATTGAAGCCATTCAGTTTCTTCAACTGGGCTATTTTTACCACCACCACATTGTACATGAACAGATTTGATTAATTCTAAATTTTTAGAATCATCTAATAAATTTTTAATTACATAGTTATTTTTTAAAGCAGAAATATCTCCAATTGGATGTGGATCATCCATCCATGAATATGGAAAAATAGAAAGATCCCATGTATGATGATGTGCATCTATAAATTTCATACATAGATCATATATTAGTTTTTTAAAAATACAAAAAAATTAATTATAAATATTCAATAGGAGAGTCCTCTTTAATTATTGAGTGATGAATTAGTTGTTTCCATAAATCTTTTGGTATTGGAATTGATAAATTTTCAATATTTGAATTAATTTGCTCATCATTTATAACTCCTGGAATTACAGATACAACAGAGGGATGTAAAAGAGGAAATTGTAAAGAAACTGCTCCTATATTAACTTTAAAATCATCACAAATGTTCTGAATAACTTTTATTTTTTCTATAATTTCTTGTCTTGGTTTTTTATAATTATATGTGGGTCCTTCTCCAAACTCAAATTGATCATTACCCTTTAAGCCTGTAGCAAGTATTCCTGATTGATAAGGTGAGCCAATAACTACATTAACATTGTGTTTTTTACATAAAGGAAAATCGTTAGATAAAACATTTTGTTTTAGTAAAGTATAACGCATAGCTACTAGAAAAAAATCTATATCGAAACGAGGTATAAAATAGGGTATTAAACCATCACCATTTATACCAACTCCTATTGCAGATATTTCTCCAGAACTTCTAAGTTCTTCTAATGCTTTCCACCCCCCACCTTTATCAAGTTGATTTAAATAGAAGTTTAATTTTTCCTCAGTTTTATGATAATAAAAATCCAAATCATGAATTACTAACATATCAATTTTTGAAAAACCTAATCTTTGCATACTGTCTTCATATGATCTTAAAATACCATCATAGCTATAATCAAAATGGACATAAAATTTTAAACTTTTATCGTAACTACTTATTTCATTTTCCCATAAAGCATAATCAACATTAGATTTTTCAAGTGGTTTTGTTTTTTTTAATATCCTCCCAACCTTAGTTGAAAGAATAAATTTATCTCTATCCATTTCTCTTAAAATATTTCCAATTCTAAGTTCACTTCTTCCCAACCCATACCATGGTGCTGTATCAAAATAATTTATTCCCATATTTAAAGCTGAATTTATTGTCTTTGCCGAAGAATTATTATTTACATTATTATTAGAGAGCATAAAAGGTGCAGCTCCAATGCCTAAGATAGGAAGATTATAACCAGATTTTATTAATTTTCTTTTATCTAAATAGTTCATATAAATTTATATATATAAAAATATTGTATATAAAAAAAACAATATAGTAATCTTGTATGTTATAACTAAATAAAAAAATATGAAAGAAAATAAAAAACAAATTATTAGTATATTCAAAAAACTAAAAAAGTTTGATACTCCAACTATATGTAATGCCCTTGAACTAATAGACCCAAAACTACAAGGCAAAGGCTTTACGAAATTACCTCACGTAACTCTAAATAAATCACTATCTCCTATTATGGGTTATGCAAGAACAGCAACTATCGTTTCTTCAGTTAAAAAATCTAAAATTACTAAAGACCAGTTCACAAAATATTTTGAATATATGGATAAAGGAAATTTGCCAAAAATATGTATCATTGAAGATATTAATGAGAAACCTGTAGGATGTTATTGGGGAGAAGTAATGTCAAATATTCACAAAAGTATGGGGTTTGAAGGAGTTGTAACCAATGGAGCAATAAGAGATTTAGATGCTATGGCTTCCAATTTTCAAATGCTAGCTGGATGTGTGCTTCCTAGTCATGCATTTATAAAACATATATCTTTGGGAAAAAAAATAAATGTATTAGGTCAGACCTTTTCTCATGATGATATTGTTCATGCTGATTGTCATGGCGCAGTTATAATTAATAAGAAATATCTATCTGAAATTTTATTTAAAATTAATGACGTATTGAGTTTTGAAAAACCTATTTTAGAATTATGTAAATCTAAAAAGTTCTCTACTAATAAACTAATTAATATTTTATATAAAACAAAAAAAATTCATTAAAAAATTATTTAAGCTAATAATTGTTTAATATAGTCTTCATTTATATCTTTCATTCCAACTAAATTAGCTGTTTCTATAAGTCCTTTAATTGTTAGATCATCAAGAGGAATACCTTTAGATATTCTTTCTTTTTTAATATTTTTTTCTACTTCTCCAGGTAACAAAATCTCTTCTACATCTTTAGCTTTAGGTGAAGCTTTAACCCAATTTATTAATCTATTAATATCATTTTGAAAATAAGAGTCAGAAACAGTTTTTTTAGTATCAACAATAATAGCAAAAGTATTATTTATAACTGTATGTGAATTAGGGTTATCTGGATGACTACTATTACCACCTGTTAAAGTTCCTGACAAAATATCTATCATAAATGCTAACCCAAAACCTTTATGACCTCCAAAAGGTAAAATTGAACCAACAGGTTTAGAATAAAAAACTTCTGGATCGTTTGTAGGGTTACCATGACCATCTAAAATTAAACCATCAGCTAATTTAACTTTCTTGTTTCTTGCTACCATTATTTTACCTTCAGCAACAACAGATGTAGCCATATCCAAAACTAAATAATCTTTATTTTCCATAGGAATTCCAATTGCTATTGGATTGGCTGATAGTCTTCTATCTGTTCCTCCATGAGGAGCCATTAAAATTCCAAATCCTGATGTGTTAACAAACATTATAGAAACACAATCATTTACTGCAGCTAATTCTGACCATGCTCCCAATCTACCAATATGGCCAAGATTTTTCATAGCTAAAATACAATGTCCTTTTTCTTTGGCTTTTTTTATTGCTATATCAAAAGAATATTTAGCTATACTTTGACCATAACCAAAGTTCCCATCTATGTGTAAAAAATGATCTTCTTCTTTTAAAATATTTATAGACTGATTTAATTTAATATTACCTTGATTTAACCACTCAATATATTTTGAAACTCTTATAACGCCATGCGAGTCATGACCTACAAGATTAGAGTCAACTAAATGATCTCCCACTATTTTAGATTCTTGTTCATTTGAGCCGGAATGAACAAAAATTTTAGAAACAAATTCTTCAAGTTTTTTGTGATTGTAATTTTGCATATATTTATATTATCATACCATTTTAAAAAATGAAATTAAATCATAAATTTCCATCATATGCATTTTGATAAAGAATTTCAAAATCTTTTTGAGATAGTTTAGTTGGATTACCACTAGTAGAAGGATCGTCTAAAGCCATTTTACTCATTTCGTTGAATTTACTTCCATCTTCTATTAATTCTTTAAGAGTATGAGGAATAAATAAATCTTTGCGCAATTGTAATATCCACTCTAGAAAACTATCAAAAGTATTATGTCTTAAATTAATATATCTACTTATAGCAATAACTTTTTCTTCAATATCATTTTTATTCTTAATCAAAACATACGGCATAAAAACAGCATTTGTTAAACCGTGGTGAGTATTATAAATTGCACCTACAGGATGACTTAATGAATGAATTGCACCTAAACCTTTTTGAAATGCTGTTGATCCCATGGCTGAACCAACAAGCATATTTGCTCTAGATTCTAAATCATTTGGATTATTAAAGGCTTTTACTAAATATTTTTTTACTATTGAAATGCCCTCCAAAGCTATTCCTTGAGACAAAGGATGAAAAAAAGGCGAACAATAAGCCTCTAGACAATGCGCCAAAACATCCATACCTGTAAAAGCTGTTAAATTAGGCGGTAAAGCTATAGTTAAATTTGGATCTAATATAACAACTGAAGGCATCATTTTTGGATGAAAGATAATTTTTTTTTCTTTTGTTTCTTCATTTGTAAAAACTCCAGCTCTTCCAGTTTCAGAACCTGTTCCAGCTGTTGTAGGTACTGCAATTATTGGAAAAATATTTTTTGAATTTGCTCTTGTCCAATAATCAGATATATCTTCAAAATCCCACAAAGGTCTTTCTTGACCCGCCATAAAAGCTATACCTTTACCAGTATCCATTCCTGATCCACCTCCCACTGCTATAATGCCATCATGTTTACCTTGTTTAAAATAGTTGACTCCATCTATTACATTTTTGCCAGTAGGATTTCCTTTAACATCACTGTAAATATTTGTTTTTTTATTTAATCCTCTCATAACTTTATCAATTATATCTGTTTGAAGTATTCCTGGATCAGTAACGATTAAAGGATTTTTTATTTTTAAATTATCACATGCAATTTGTATTTCTTTTACTCTATCAAAACCAAACCATATAGGTGTAGGATAGTTCCAATTCATATTTTCCATATTAACCTTCTTTAATAGTTCTAAGATGATAACTTTTAGCTCTTGTTAGGTGATTAAAACCTAATACTGATAAAGTTACACCAGTCCCTGTATCTTTAACTCCTGTCCAAGCTAATCCTGGATCTAAATAGTCACATCTATTCATAAAAAAAGTTCCGGTATTTATTTTTTTTCCAAAATTATAAGCAAATTCTTTATCGTCTGTCCAAATACAAGCTGTTAAACCATAAGGACTATCATTCATTAATTTCACTGCATCATTTTCATTTGAAACTTTCATTATTCCTACGCAAGGACCAAAAGTTTCTTCCATCATAAATTTCATTGAATGATTAACATTAGTGAGTACAGATGGACTAACATAACAGTTATTATTATCTGATATCTTAAAATTTTCTTTACTAACAATATCAGTAGCACCTTCAGATATAGCTTGTTTGATTTGGTTGCGTATAAAATTAGCAGCCGAAAGTTTTACTACAGGTCCAAGATTTGTACTTTTTTGTGAAGGATCATCTAAAATATATTTTTCAGTAAAATTTTTTATCCCATCTACAAAATCATCATATATTTCACTATCAACATAAATTCTTTCAATGCCACAGCACGATTGACCTGAGTTATAAAAAGAACCATCTGCTAAATTTTCTATTGCATGTTGAAGATTACAATCTTTTCTAACATAGGCAGGATCTTTGCCTCCTAATTCAAGTCCAGCATTTATAAATCTTTCACCAATAGCTTTTTTTACCTGCCTGCCTCCACTCACAGAGCCCGTAAAGAGAACGTGATCAATTCTATTATCAGCTATAATCTTGCTTGTTGACTCATGATCTAGGTGCATGAATTGAAATACTCCTTCTGGAAGATTAGATTTTTTTGCTGCTTTAAAAAGTTGCTCTGCACACAAAGGTGTTTGAGAGGAATGTTTTAATATAACTGTATTTCCAGATAAAAGAGATGGAATGATAGAGTTGACTGAAGTATTATAAGGATAATTCCAAGGTGCAATAATAAAAATAGATCCTAAAGGTTCTTTTGTAATAAAATTATCAAATTCATTATTTTTTTTTGAAATTACATTTTCAAGAGCAATATTAGAATTGTCTATCATATATCGTGCTCTTTCTTCAAAGCCATTCATTTCACCACCACACTGACTTATAGGCCTGCCCATCTGTTTGCATAACTCTTCTTCAATTTCTAAATTATTTTTTAAAAAATTGTCTACAAAATTGGTGAGAATTTTTTTTCTAGTTTCAAGGGACGTGCCCTTCCATTCAACAAAAGCTCTCTTAGATTTATCTAAAGTTTCATTTATAGTTTTTGTAGAAGCAAATTCTCTTTCAACATAAATAGTATTATCTATCGGGGTAATAGTTTTAAGCATATTCAATACTTACCAATTTTTTGTTATCTTTGTATAAAATTTTTTTACAAATCATATTTTTTCATATTTTGATATGTTTTTTCTGTTCTTATCAATTTTTATGTATTAAACAAATAATTTAAATTTTAATCATGGAAAAATATAATAATTTTATTAATGGTCAATGGATAGATAGTGAAGCAAAGGAAATTATTAAGGTAGAAGATCCTGCCACTGCTAAAGTGATTGGTGAAATAGCATGTGCTAAACAATCAGAAGTCGACCTAGCTGTTTCAGCTGCAAAAGAATCTTTTAATAAACGTATTTTAGTCGATATGCCTTTACTTCAAAGAGCAAAATTAATGCATCGAATTGCTGATGAAACTCGAAAAGTAGCTGAAGAAGGGGGCAAATTATTATGTTATGAAAATGGTAAAAATCTTTCAGCAGCTATAAAAGAATTCAATGATGTTGCTGATATGTTTGATTATTATGCAGGATTAACAGATAAACTTGAAGGAAAAACAATTCCAGTTTCTCATAATGTGTTTGATTATACAGTATTAGAACCTTTTGGAGTTTCAGCTCATATTGTACCATGGAATTATCCTCTATCTATGATTGGTAGATCTCTTGCATGTTCCTTTGCTACAGGTAACTCCACTGTAATTAAAACAGCCGAATTAACTCCTCTTTCTGCAACAGTTTTTGCTAAAGCGTTACAAAATGCTGAAGTTCCAGCAGGTTTGATTAATATAATTTGTGGATATGGAAATGAAGCTGGTTCTTATTTAGTATCTCATCCAGATGTCAATCATGTTGTGTTTACTGGTTCTGTTGCTACTGGGAAAAAAATTCTACATTCTTGTGCTGATAAAGCAATTCCTGCTATTGTTGAACTTGGTGGAAAATCTGCAGGTATTGTTTATCCAGATGCAGACTTAAATGATGTAGTTGATAGTGCAAAACATGCTATTTTTGGTGTTGCAGGTCAAATATGTACAGCTATGTCTAGACTAGTTGTTCATAAATCCATCAAAGATGAGTTAGTTGAAAAATTAGTAGATTTGAGTAAATCTCTCAAAGTAGGGCCAGGTTATGAAGAAGGTTCAGAACTTACACCTGTAATTTCTAGTAATCAACTAGATAAGGTAGAAGGATATGCGAGATCTGGAATTCAACAAGGAGCTGAGGCTGCACATGGAGGTAAGAGAGTAGATAGAGAAGGTTATTTTATGGAACCAACTGTTTTAAATAATGTAACTCAAGAGATGTCTGTAGCAAGAGAAGAAATTTTTGGTCCTGTTTTGTCTGTTCTTGAATATCAAGATACTGAAGAAGCCATTGCAATAGCAAACGACACTGAATATGGATTGGGTGGTGGTGTATTTACTAAAGATTTAAACAAAGCTTCTTGGACTGCTAGTAAACTTCAAGCAGGGCAAGTTTATGTAAATAAATGGTTTACTGGAAGTCATGCCACTCCTTTTGGAGGATATAAACAATCAGGATATAGTCGTGAAAAAGGTGTTGATGGACTTAAATCTTATCTTCAAGTTAAAAATGTGGGAATAAGTTTAAGTTAAATAAATTTATAATTATAATTTTTCTATAAATTCTTTCATTTTTTTAAAAAATTCACTATTTTCATTTGATAAATCATTCATTTCATCAAAGTGATCAGCTTCTGGAACAATAAACCTTTCTATTTTTCTTTCTTTAGATTTAAATTTTTCATAATAGATATTTGATTGTCTATGAAACTCATCTGTTTCATTAGCGCCGTATACAACTAATTGTGGAGCATTTGTTTTTGGCGTTAAATAAATTGGACTTTGGCTTTTGGCTTCTTCTTTATTCATTTTTAATGCATCATTAAGCGAGGTATGTCTTATTGGTTCTAATAAGTTTAAAGCTGATATAGGAATGCCTGCTAAAATTAAATCATTTGGTAAATCAGAGGATATTTTATTCCATTCAGTTCCCATCATCATTCCAGTAATATGTCCTCCTGCAGAATGTCCTGAAACAATAAATTTATTTTTATTTATTTCTAGTTTGCTTGCATTTTTCCAAATCCATACTATTGCTTCTTGGGCTTGTGAGACTATCTCAGTTATTGAAATAATTGGACACAAATCATATCCTACCGTTAAAAAATTTATATTATTATTTACAAATGAATTTGCAAGAAAACTATAAACTGATTTGTCACCTCTTTGCCAATACCCTCCATGGAAGAAAATTACTGTAGGAGCATCTTTATTATGTGATGAAAAAAAATCTAATTTTTGTTTTTCAGATTTTCCATATGGTATACCAATATTAGATTTAAGATTTTTCCTTGTTAAAGTACTGCGATCAATCCAATCAGGAATAATTTTAGTTTCATAGTCAGTTCTGCTATCTCTAACATTATATTGTTTTTCAAGTTCTTGGGAGGAATAAAATTTTTCTGCTTCCATAGTGTTTATTTAATCATTCATTAAATTATATAATTATATATTTTAATTATTTTCAGAAGTTAAGACACCGCTAACGCCCCAATTTTCTTTGTTAATTTCATCAATTACAATATGTAGACCTTCAGTTGTTCCACCACATGTTTTAACAAATGAATTAGTAAGTTCTTTAACTAATTCTTTTTTTTGATCAATTGTTCTTCCTTCAAACATTTCAACTCGTATAATTGGCATATCTCTCTCCTATTTAATAAAATAATTTATAATAAAACTATTAGCTAAATCGCGAAGGATGAAAAGAACTAATATCTATATTGGTATTAGATTCTTTTACTAAACTATCTATAACTTTTCCAGTTACTGCTGCTAATGTCCAGCCTATATGCTGATGACCAAATGCATAAAAGATATTTTTATTATTGATAGATCTTCCTATAATAGGTTTTGCATCAGGAAGAGTAGGTCTTCTGCCCATCCAAGTTGATTTTACGGGACCTAGTTGAGGTAAAATTTTTCTAGATTGATTTTCTATCATTTGGGTTCTTTTTTTATTAGGAGCTTTATTTAAACCTGCAATTTCTACTGTACCAGCAGCTCTTATTCCATCTTCTATCTGTATTAGATAAAAACCAGATTCTGACCAAGCTATTGGCCTATTTATTAATTGTTGGTCTGTATCAAATAATACATGATAACCTCTTTCGGTATCCAAAGGAAAATTTTCACCAACCATATTTGCTATATTATTGGACCAAGCTCCAGCACATAAAATCATTTCATCAAATTCAATTTGTTTATTTTCTAAAAAAACCTCTACACAGTTTTCTTTTTGTAAAACATTTTTAACATTTTCTTTAATATACTTACCTCCCATTGATAAAAAATTATTAAATATTTTTTTGCTAATAGCTAAAGGGTTTGTTGTATGTCTAGAGCCTACAAAAAGTTGGCCAGAATAATAAACTGGTGCTAAGTTTGGTTCTAAATCATG
>JBJKYT010000017.1:0-12000 GCA_045560915.1 Alphaproteobacteria bacterium | reverse complement strand
AATTCTAACTTATCATTTAAAAGAAATTCAGGACCTAAGGAAGACTAATGTCAATTTTAAAACTAAACAATATTTCAAAAAGTTTTGGAGCTATTCAAGCATTAGATGATGTAAGTTTAAGCCTTAAACCTGGAGAAGTTTTAGGTTTAATGGGAGATAATGGAGCAGGCAAGTCAACCCTAGTAAAAATTATTGCAGGAAATTTTAAACAAACTTCAGGACAAATAAATTTTGAAGATAAGAAAGTTGAATTTTCTAAACCAATGGATGCTAGAGTTAGAGGAATTGAAATAGTATATCAAGATTTAGCTTTATGTGATAATTTAACAGCATCTTCTAATATTTTTTTAACAAGAGAAATAAAAAGAAAAGTAGGTCCTTTATCTATTCTTAACTTTAAAGCTATGATTGACAGGGCTAAAGATATTTTTAAAGAACTTAAATCTGAAACATTACCTGAAGAAGAAGTTAAAATGATGTCTGGTGGTCAAAGACAAGCTGTAGCAATAGGAAGAACCAAGTTGTCAAAAGCTAAAGTAGTTTTATTAGATGAGCCAACTGCAGCAATTAGTGTAAGGCAGGTTGCTGAGGTTTTGGATTTAATTAAGCAATTAAAAGCTCAAGGAATAGCTGTGCTTATAATAAGTCATAGAATGCCAGATGTTTTTGCTGTCAGTGATAGAATTGCTGTTTTGAGAAGAGGAAAGTTAGTAGCAAATAAGAACGCAAATGAAAGCTCCCCTGAAGAAGTTACAGCTTTAATAACTGGAGCTATTGAAAAAGCTTAATTTTTTTAACAAACCTATAAAAAATATTTATATTTTCTATACTTTATAATTATAATATAAGTAATAAATATTGATTAAAGGCTATTTATGAAAGAAGATATTTTTTTAGATTCTAGAGGTGGTTACCATCCAAGAAAAATACTGGATTTTGATCCAATTTTTGTTTGGCCTCCTAAACCAAAAGCTTTCTTAGCCTGGTTATTAAAATTTCCTGGATATATTTGGCCATGGAATTTATTTTATATTGGTATAGCCTTTATAAGTTATTATTTTTTTCAACCTGAAATGTCCAGTTGGTCTACTTTTAATTTAGATTGGATTTTACTTGTATTTTTTAGAAATGTTTTTTTAATTATCTTGTTAGCTAGTTTTTGGCATACAAGATTTTTTATTTTAAGAAGCCAAGATGACAAATTTAAATATAATCTATCTCCTTTGGGAAAAGAGAAAAAGGCTTGGTTTTTAGGTAGTCAGACTAAAGAAAATATTTTTTGGAGTATTTGCAGTGCAGCTCCTATCATGACAGCCTACGAAGTTTTTATCATGTGGGCATTTGCTAATGATTACTTATTATTTCCAATGCTTAATTGGATTGATACTCCTATTTTATTTTGTTTAATTTTTTTACTTATTCCTGTTTGGCAGGTTTTTCATTTTTACGTAACTCACCGTATAAGTCATTGGAAAATTTTTTATAAAACTTTTCACTTTTTACATCACAGAAATGTTAATACTGGGCCGTGGTCAGGATTATCAATGCATCCTATAGAACATGTATTTTATTTTAGTACACTCTTAATTCACTTTGTTGTGCCTACGCACCCTATACACTTTATTTTTCATATTCAACAAACTGCATTAAGAGCAATTCAAGGTCATTCAGGATATGATCAGCTTGTTGTTAATAAAAAAAGTGGGTATGCGCTACCTAACGCTTCTTATTTTCACTATTTACACCACAAATACTTTGAGTGTAATTACGGAGAGCTAACAATACCTTTAGATAAATGGTTTGGATCTTTTCATAATGGAACAAAAGATTCGCATAAAAAACTTTTTAAAAATTAAATTTTTACCAAGTTCCAATATTTGCCATTGATTTCCACGGCTCTTTTATTTCTAAAGCATCACCCTCTTGTATAATTTCTATAGATATTCCATCAGGAGACCTAATAAATGCCATATGTCCATCTCTAGGTGGTCTATTAATTTCAACGTCCTTAGCCATTAGTTTTTCACATGTTTCATAGATATTTTCTACGCTATAAGCCAAATGACCAAAATTTCTTCCACCTGTATATTTTTCTGAATCCCAATTATAAGTTAATTCAAGCAGGCCTGAATTTTCACTACTATTTTCTGCGCCAAGAAAAATTAATGTAAATCTTCCTTGTTCACTTTCTCTTCTTCTTTTTTCTTTTAAACCAAGCTTATTACAATAAAAGTCCAAAGACTTGTCTATATCTTCTACTCTTACCATTGTGTGTAAATATTTCATATTATGTTCCTATTGTGTATACAATGTTTTGAATATTGTTAGATTCAATAGATATACTTTTTTTAAAAAAAATAAATTAACAAATGAAAAAAATATTAACATCTAGAAAAATTATGTATCTAGGTATCACCATAGTTACAATACAAACTTTATCAGGATCACTATTTGACTCAACAACAAAAGTTTTAGGTTCTAGTAATTTTATTTGGTATCATTATTACACTTTAGGTATAGGCTTTTCGCTAATATTTTTTTTATTATATCTTACTTTTACAGGAGGAATAACAAAGCATATTTTATATGAAGATAAAAAAGATTATTTTCTACCTCTTATTCGTGGAATCACATTTATACCTGTGCCGATTATAATTTATTATTCTCTTTCAAAAATACCATTAAATATTTTTACAACAATTTTAATGACCACTCCTTTTTTTACTTATATTTGTTCTAATTTTCTTCAAAAAGAAATAATATCTTTTAAGTATTGGATAATTCTTCTAATTGGATTTTCC
The DNA here is from genome assembly GCA_045560915.1 of Alphaproteobacteria bacterium. Classification (GTDB taxonomy): domain Bacteria; phylum Pseudomonadota; class Alphaproteobacteria; order HIMB59; genus MarineAlpha5-Bin3. Next base: position 9,199 of record JBJKYT010000017.1, on the reverse strand, counting down.
GGCACTATTCTTGTAGCTAAGCCATCATTTTTTCAAGCTAATCCATTTATTTTTTTAATTTTTTTTGTATGCATTTATAATGCCATAACATTTGTGATAGTTAGTAAATATTCCAGTAAAGCAACTACTTTAGGATTTAGTTTTTATCACTTATTACCAATTACATTATTTTCAGCTATTATTTTTATGTTTGATCCAATTTTAGTATCTTTAAGAGAAATAATATTAGTATGTATAGGTGGATCTTTATTATTAACTTGTGTAATTTTGTATACATATGCCTTTCAAATTGCAGGAAAGTATACCAGAATTATTAGTCCATTCTTTTTTACACAATTAATTTGGGCAGCAATTTTTGGATATATTTTTTTTGGAGAGGTTTTAGATTTACTATCAATTACAGGCTTGCTTGTTATTGTGTTTTCAGGAACTCTTACTATATTAAATACGCCAAATGCAAATAAACAGTAATATTAAGTAGACCTCATTTTTTTCATTCTAATTTTATATCTTTCTACCATCTTTTCTTGAGATTCATCTGATCCGTTATGAAAGGTTCCAAAAAATTTATCTAGTGGTATTGCTCCATCAGCATAATTACACTCAAAATATTTGTGATGTAGATAATGAGCATGACTGTGAGTATCAATACTAATTTTTCCTACTTGAATTTTTTCAAAACCTATGTGTCCATGAAACAATGGACCTATTCCTGCATGAAGTAATTGAAAAATAGCATGTACGGGATGTGCAGGAATAATAAAATGAATTAATGTACCTGAAAAATATAATATATGCTCAAACCAGTGCATAGCTATTCCAGACCAAGGACCTGGGTTAACATTTTTATGATGAATGTAATGAGAAAAATTATAAAGCAAAGGGATGTGCAATAATCTATGAACAAAGTAAAAATGTACTTCTCTAAACAAAGGGAGAAATAAGAAAGTTAGACCTAAATAAATCGGATGCATATTCCACTCAAGGCCTAAAAAATAACCATTTGCAAAAGCCCATAAAGAAAAAGCTTCATATGCTGTCCAAATTGGAACACCACTACATAAAGTCCAAAAAATATTATCTAATGTTTGATCTTTAAAATAAAAATTTTTATTATTTTTTTCCATTCCTTTGGCATTAAATTTGAATGCATTGCCTTGAGTTTTTTTAATATATAAAAAAAAGTGTAATCCTCCGGCACATATGATGGTTATTATTAAATTTCTAATTAAAAGATAAAAAAACCAGTTAAAATGAAAATTTTTTAATGTTTCAATTGGAGGGGTAAAATAAACCCATAGAATAACTGCAATTAACCCATAAAAAAATGTCCATGGTATAATGTATCCAGGAATGCCCAATAACCATTTTAGATTTTTAGTTATGCTAAATGGCCAGTCAAAAAAAGGAATGTTTGATGAAAGTTTATATGGTTTCCAATCACCTCTCTTATTACGTGAGCCATATTTACTATCATCAATTTGCATAAATATTATGCAGGTAGTTCTCTAGGTAAATGATATTTTGGATCTTTTGATTGTTTAATAATTGCGGGAATCATTTCTTTCATGCCATTAAAAAAACTCGTATTAGGTGGAGGCATTTGATCTTTTAAAATTTTGTGAAGTTTCGGTAAGTTATAAAATGGAACTTGAGGAAAAATATGATGCTCAATATGGTATTGCATATTCATATACATGCACCATCCTAATAATGGATTTAAATATACCGTTCTAGTACTTTCACGGTGATCCCAACTATCTGCTTTCAAACCTCCATGTTGCAGCATTGCAACAAATTGAAATAAAGTTCCTCCATAAATTAATGGAGTGAACCAAAACATTAAAGGTAAAAAACTTCCTATTGAATAAGCCCAATAAATTACTACAATTTTTACAAGCATATAAAATCTGCAATTCCATATCATTTTCCATCGCTCAGATTCAGGCACACAGTCTTTTGCAATTGGAGTCATAATTCCAAGAGAATGCCAGAATACTGATTTAAATTCTGCCCACACGCGATCAATGGCAAAAGCATCAGTAACAAACAAGTTCCATAAATTTGCCGGCCTAGCAACTTGAATTTCATAATCAACATCTAAATGAATTGTTCGGCTATGATGATGAGTATGACTCCATCTCCATTTAAATGCTTCAAAATAATCCATTAGACTAAATACTTGATAGAAAAAATCATTTAGCCATCTAGTTCGAAAAACTGATCTATGAACAAATTCATGCCACCGTGCATTAGAAAAAGAATATATATTTCCATACACCAAAAACGCAGGAATTGCCCACCAGGTGCCCCAAGTTAAATATGCAATATATCCTGTAATGAATAATAATAACAGATAACAAAAATTATTGATAAGACCCGGTAAATTTCTTCTTTTCATTAAACTTTTTAAGATCTTTGAATCAATTTCAGGTCTATACCAATTAGGCATATTATCATGTTGATTTTCAATAGATTTATATGTGTAACTAACCATAATTTTTTAATAGATTTATTCTAATATAACCCAAAAAAAATAAAAAACCAATAAACTGGATGCATAGATTTAATGAATTTAATTATAATAATTATGCATTAATTAAATAAATAAAAATTATAATAAAAATTATAATAAAAAATTATGTTGCTTAAAGATATTTTTATGTGATTAGTTACAAATATTATAATAATTTTTAAAGTTATTTAGGAGGTAATATGAAAAAAATTATACTAATGACTTTGTGCGCTCTTGTGTTTTCGTTCACTAGTGCCAAAGCAATTGATAAAGATTCTGACAATGACTGGTCTGATATTGATATTTTATTTTTAATATGGACTGCTGAAGATGTAGAATTTTTTGTTCCTTCAATCAATGGTGCACATGATGCAGCAGAAGATCAGGGCATAAGTATGTATATGGAATTTGGTGATTCAGATACTGCCAAAACAAATGATATTTTAGAAACTGCAATCGCAAATGAAGTTGATGGTATTGCTATGACTGTTTGGGATGATGATGCATTTGATGAAATAGTTTGTAAAGCAATGGAAGCTGGAATTCCTGTAGTACTTCATAACATTGATGATTCACAAAGAGGTAAAGGAAACTGTCGTATGGCGTATGTTGGACAGTTCTTTATTGAAACAGGTGAAACTCTTGGTGAACGTATGATTGCTGAACACGGTTTAAAAGCTGGTGATCATGTATTTACACCAGTTGAATTTCCAGAGGCAGTTTATGCAGTTCAAAGACACGAAGGTGTAAATAATGCAATTACTGCAAATGGTGGAACAACTGAAATTCTTGGAACAGGTACTGACCACTCTGAAGCTTTGAACATTATGGTTCAATATCTTCTAGGACATCCTGAAACTAAAGCTGTTATAGGTTTAGGTTCTACTCCAACTTCAGTCGCAGTACGTGCAGTTGAAGAAGCTGGCTTAGATATTCCAGTTGGTGGATACGATATTACTCCAGAAATATTGGACAATATCGCTAATGGATCTCTTACAGCAACAGTGGATCAACAACCTTATCATCAAGGTTATATGTCTGTTACAATGGTAGCTCAATATTTAAAATATGGTCTACTTCCAGCTGATATGAATACAGGTGGTTCTGGTTTAGTTGATAAATCGAATGTTGAATCAGCATTTAAATGGGCTGGTATCACTAGATAATCTGTATAAGACAAAAAAAATTATTGTAGCGGCAAAACATTGCCGCTACATTCATAAAAAAAATACTTAAAAAGATTCTATATGAAAAAATTTATTGATAACATTCGAAGTAAACCAGCAGGAGGAATATTATTATTATTTTGCACAATTCAAATTGTTGCAATTATTGCAGGTCTACTATACCCGGAAAATTTTCGTTATTTAAATCCTGCAAATATTGCTGTTCTTCTTAAGTCAATGTCTGCACTTGGCATTATGGCAATTGGAGTTGGTATATTGATGATCAGCGGTGAATTCGATTTGTCCGTTGGAACTCTTTATACATTTTGTGCAATTGTCACTGCAACAATGGTTAAAGAATATGCATTAAGTCCTTATTTAGCTATGATAATAGGAATTATTGTAGGTATCGTTGCTGGTCTTATACATGGGAATATTGTTAACAGGTTTACCATCCCGTCTTTTATAGTAACTCTTGGTGCTATGTTACTTTGGAAAGGGGGAACTCTTTTATATCATGGAGCTAAATCTCTTAGATACAAGTATGAAAGTGAAACATACAAAACTGTTTTAACTGGTGATATAGGAGTTATCGATGCAAGTTTTCTATGGTTTATTGGTGTTGGAATAGTATTTTATTTTATAGTTCATCATCATAAGATAGGTAATCATTTTTTTGCAGTTGGAGGAAATCCGGAAGCAGCTATAGCGATTGGTATTAATCCTAAAAGAGTAAAGTTAATTGCCTTTTCTATTGCTGGAGGCTGTGCAGCATTATCTGGTGTAGTGGCTATGAGTAGAGTAGGTAGTGTTCAGCCAGGTGGTGGTCTAGGATTAGAATTAGAAGCAATAGCCGCATGTGTTATTGGTGGATGTGCTTTGATGGGTGGAAGAGGATCAATTCTTGGTATTATGCTTGGAACAGCTTTAATTTATACCATCCAGGATCTTTTACTTTTATTAAGAGCGCCAGGTTTTTATTTTGAAATGTTTGTAGGTGGCTTAATTGTATTAGCTGTAATAATTAATGTTACTATTAGAAAAAGGATTTAGATTATGAATCAACTTAATTATTACGAATGTAAAAATGTTTCAAAAAGGTATGGTAATTTGACAGCTTTAGACAATGTCGATTTCCACATTGGAAAAAATGAAGTTGTTGGATTATTGGGAGATAATGGTGCAGGAAAATCAACATTAATTAAAATGATGTCTGGTGTTGTTGCTCCAGATACTGGAAATGTGTTTGTTGACGGAAAAGAAACAAAAATTTCTACAAGAAAACAATCTGAAGAAGTTGCAGGAATTGAAACGATATATCAAAATTCTGCTTTGTGCGATGATATGACAATTATTCGAAACATTTTTATGGGTAGAGAAATTACTAATTTATTTGGTTTTATGGATCACAAACAAATGGAAGATTTGTCTTTAGAAGTTTTAGAGTCTGGCGTTCATATTTCAGGTATTGACTCACCTCTTAAGGAAATTGGAGCCTTATCTGGTGGTCAAAAACAGGCAGTGGCTATTGCAAGGGCAGTTTATTTTAAGAGAAAAATATTATTACTTGATGAGCCAACTTCAGCATTATCCGTTCGTGAAACAGAAAGAGTATTAAAGTATGTAACTGAATTAAAAAGTGAAAATGTGTCCAGCGTAATTGTAACACATAATTTATACCATGCTTTTCAGGTTTGTGACCGTTTTGTTGTAATGAGTCACGGCAAAGTAATATTTGAAAAAAATAAATCTGATACAAATCTTGATGAAGTAACGGAGCAAGTTATTAAAGTTTAAAGAGGTTGCAAGATGAAGTACAACGCAAAGAAAATCGCTGATGAACTTTTAAAAGGCAATGGTTATTTCGTTGTTCCAAAACTTTTTTCAAAAAAAGATGTAAAAACTGCTCGGGAACAAATCATTTCTATTGCTAAGAGTTATAAAGCGACAGAAAATATTAAAAAAAATATGAGTGAATTAGCAGTTTTATCTGTAACAAATCATGTGTGGAATTTAATAGATAAACATGAGGTTTTTAGAAAATTAGTTCAACATGATTTAATTATGGAGGTTTTTTCAATTATACTTGGCAATGAATTAAAGTTAGGATCTTTTGCTGCTAGAATACAACAGCCTGGTGATAAGCGTCAACTTCCTCATTTAGATTATCCTTATTGGGATATGTATAAATTAAAATCTTTTCCAAAACATATAAACTCAAGCTTTGCGATGAATTGTCAATCTACTATTATGATTGATGATTTTACTTTAAAAAATGGTGCTACCATGGTTGGACCAGGTTCACAATTACGAGGTTACTTTCCCAAAGAAGAAGAATTTTGGCCTATAATGAAACAAACTACGGGAGAAGCAGGTTCAGTAATGTTAATGACAGGTTTGCTTTGGCATGGAGCAGGAGATAACAGAACTAACAAACCTAGAGTAGGAATACTTGGCCAATATCTTCCTAAATTTGTTAAACCTATGGAAGACCAACTTGCGAGTATAGATATGAAGATTATAAAAAAATGTAATAAAAAACTTCAAAATCTTCTTGGTGTTGGATATCCATATCCTCAAGTACTTGATACTACTAAATCAGCAAATTAAATTATGCAAAGAAAGGCAATGGTTATAGGTATTAAACCTGAATGTATTGAAGAGTATAAAAAATATCACTCTGATCCTTGGCCTGAAGTTTTAGAGTGTATATCAGAAGGAAATGTAAAAAATTTTTCAATATTTATTCATGGTACAATTTTGTTTGGTTATTTTGAATATCATGGAGACAATTTAGAAGCAGATATGAAAAAATGGGGTGAAAATAAAAAGATGCAAGAGTGGTGGGATATTCATATTCCAATGCTAGAACCTTTAGAAAAAGGAAAAAGGGATGATGGATGGATTTATATGGATGAAATCTTTCATTCAAGATAATTATGGAAGAGAATGTTACAATTGATCAATGGTATAAGTGTAAGATAGATAAAAAATTATACAAAGAGCTGACCAAAAGATCGGACTGGCAAGGAATTAAACATATTTTTCTTTGGATTATATTTCTAGTTTTATCTGGTTATTGGGTTGTAGCAACATGGATTTCTTGGTGGACCATTCCAGCTTTGTTTGTGTATGGAAATATTTTTATGGGATGCAATCCTGTCTGGCACGAATGCGGACATCGTACTGCCTTTAAAACGCGCTGGTTGAATGAGATTTTTTATCACATAGGTTCTTTTTTATTTAATTTTGAACCTATTCGCTGGAGGTGGAGCCATTTTCATCATCACAGCTATACACTTCATACAGAAAAGCATGTTGATCACGAAATTCAAGTAACTAAACCAACAGATTTATTGTGGCTTTTTATTCATCATTTGCCTTTAGGAAATCTTACTTTTTATAAAAGTTATGCTGCTCTTCATTTTGAGACAATTAAACACGCTCTAGGAATTGTCACTCCAGTTTTAAAAGATTGTGTACCAAAGGATGAATATTCTAAAGTTAGAATGTTTGCTAGAATACATATTCTATTATGGATAATTATTATTTTATCATCAGTATACTTTAAAACATGGTTACCAATTGTTTTAATCTTATTACCCTTTATTTATGGAACTACTACTCGAAATATTTTTGATTTTGTTCAACATGCAGGACTAAAAAATAATGTTATGGATCACAGATTGTGCACCAGAACAGTTAAATTCAATCCTATTTTTAGTTTTTTATATTGGCATATGGAATATCATTGTGAGCATCATATGTTTCCAATGGTTCCTTCTTATAATTTAAAAAAATTACATGAAGCAGTTAAAGATCAAATGCCAAAACCAAAAACTAGCTTATGGGATGCATACAAAGAAATTATTCCAGCAGTACTAAAACAAGCGAAGGATCCTACTTATGTTTTAAAGGTAGAATTACCTGAAGAAATCAAAAGTTGATTAGATTTTATGAATATTAAATTTCCAGAAGGAAATGTTGATCGATGGTACAAATGTTCCATAGATAAAAAAGTTTTAAAAGACTTATCAAGTCGTTCTGACTGGCAAGGTATTAAACATATTTTTGTATGGACAACTATTTTAGTATTTGCAGGTTATATGGCATTTTTAACTTGGGGGACATGGTGGTGTGTTTTTTGGTTTTTAGTTTACGGCAATATTTACTTATTTAGTGACCCTATTAGACATGAATGTGGTCATAGAAATGCATTTAAATCTCGGTGGTTGAATGAATTTTTTTATTATTTAACTTCTTTTATGTTTAATTATGAGCCTATTCGTTGGCGTTGGAGTCATTTTCATCATCATACATATACTCTGCACACGAAAGAACATTATGATCATGAGATACAAGTTACAAAACCAACAGATTTATTATGGCTTTTTATTTATCATTTACCATTAGGAAATTTATTTTTTTATAAAAGTAATGCTGCATTTCATTTAGAGACAATTAAGCATGCTTTAGGTATCAAAACCCAAGTTTTAAAAGATTGTGTTCCTCCCGAAGAGTATTTTAAGCTTGGGATGTCTGCTAGAATTTTTGTATTGCTTTGGATTTTAATTATAAGTTCCTCAATTTATTTTACAACATGGTTACCAGTTTTATATTTACTTTTACCATTTATTTATGGATCAACACTAATTCATAGTGTCCACTTTGTTCAACATGCAGGTTTAGCTAACAATGTAATGGATCATCGTTTAACTACACGAAGTTTGAAGTTAAATCCGATACTAAATTTTTTATGTTGGAATATGGAATATCATTTAGAACATCATATGTACCCCATGGTACCAGCATATAATCTAAAAAAATTACATAATGTGGTAAAAGATCAAATGCCAAAACCAAAAAATGGTTTTTTAGATGCTTATAAGGAAATTTTACCTGCTATTTTTAAGCAAGCTTATGATCCAAATTATAGACTTGAAGTAAAGCTCCCAAATATATAGTTATCAAAAAAATATATATATTTAATAATTTCTTTTTTCACAAAAATTTATATAGTAGTATTATATGAGTATTGATTGGCACATTAAAGGTAGGCAATTTGGAAATTGCAATTGTAATTATGGATGTCCTTGTCAATTTAATGCACCTCCTACTGATAATTATTGTCATGGAATTGGTGCTTTTCTAATTGATGAAGGTTCTTTTGGTGAGATAGATTTATCTGGAGTTAAAGCAGTTTCTATGATGAAATTTCCTGGACCTATTCATGAAGGTAGTGGTGAAATGCAAATTATATTAGATGCCCGATCTTCTAAGGATCAACAGAATGCGATACAATCTATTATTTATGGCAAAGAAACAGAACCTATGGCTACAGCTTTTGCCATGTATGTTTCGATGATGACTAAAATTCATGACCCGCTTATTAAAAATATTGATCTTGATATTAATATTGAAACTAGAATATGTAATTTAAAAGCTGAGGATATTATTACAACAAAAACTGAACCGATTAAAAATCCTATTACTGGAGAAGAACATAGAGCAAGAATTG
>JBJKYT010000016.1:0-51876 GCA_045560915.1 Alphaproteobacteria bacterium | reverse complement strand
GTTTCTAAATTTTCTTCAATTTGCGATAGATTTTCAATAAAAACTATTCCCTTAGGCACGGGAAGGTCAAATTTCTTTAGGAGTTCCTTAGCTTGGTACTCGTGGAGGTTCATCTATTTTTTTTTAATAATTTATCTGCAAGTTTTGTTAAATTTTTTACTGCATTTACTGATTTGTTAAATTGTTTTTTTTCAGAAGAGTTTAGTTTTAATTCTATGATCTTTTCCACACCCCTGCTTCCGATTATCACAGGAACACCTACATAAAATCCTTTTATGCCATATTCTCCATTTAAGTAAGCAGCGCAAGGTAGAATTCTTTTTTCATTTCTTATAAAGGACTCTGCCATGGAAATAGCAGAGGAAGCAGGAGCATAAAAAGCAGAAGCTGTTTTCAAAAGTTTACCAATTTCAGCACCACCATCTCGGGTTCTTTTAATAATTTGATCAATTTTTTTACTTGTAGTCCATTTTAATCTTATTAATTCAGGTATTGGTATTCCTGATATAGTTGAATATCTAATTAAAGGAACCATTGTGTCTCCATGTCCACCCAAAACAAAGGCGTTGACATCTTCTACTGAAACTTCAAACTCATTTGATAAAAAATATTTAAGTCTAGCACTATCTAATACACCAGCCATTCCAACACACATATTACTTTTTATTCCTGCACTTTTTTGTAATACGCTAACCATGGCATCTAGAGGATTAGTTATACAAATTACAAAAGATTTTTTACTATACTTCCTTATTGCTTGACCAACTTGTTGAACAATAGTGGAGTTTTTTTCTACAAGATCGTCTCTGGTCATACCTGGTTTTCTTGCAAAACCAGCAGTAACAATTATTACATCTGAGTTTTTTATATCTTTGTAACTATTTGATCCCTTTATTTTAATATTAAAAGATTCAACTGCAGATGATTGAGCAATATCAAGGGCCTTTCCTTGGGGTATTCCCTTTGCTATATCAACAAGAACTACATCAGCTAATTCTTTTATACCTATTAGGTGAGCAAGGGTTCCGCCAATATTACCAGCACCAATAAGAGAAATTTTTTTTCTCATTCTGGTTCTATATAAGAATTATTTTTCAGTAACAATAGCCTTCTTTATATCTGCTATTGCTTTTGCTGGATTTAATCCTTTGGGACAAGATCTGGTACAATTCATTATTGAATGGCATCGGTATAATTTAAGAGAGTCATTAATTTCTTCTAATCTCTCTTTTCTTTTAGTATCTCGTGTGTCATTTATCCATCTTGATGCTTGAAGTAGAACTGCTGGTCCTAGATAATTATCTCCATTCCACCAATAACTTGGACAAGAGGTTGTGCAACAAAAACATAAAACACATTCCCAACTTCCATCTAATTTAGCCCTATCTTCTGGCTTTTGAATATTTTTAGAAGGATTTTTCCCTTTTTTTTCTTCATCATTTTGCAACCATGGTTTTATTGACTCTAGTTGTTTATATGCATCTGTTAAATCAGGAACCAAATCTTTAACAACACGCATATGGGGAAGAGGATAAATTTTAATATCTTTTTTAATTTCTTCAATTGGTTTCAAACAAGCCAATGTATTTACTCCATCAATATTCATTGCACATGACCCGCATACACCTTCTCTGCAAGATCTTCTAAAAGTTAAGGTAGTATCAATTTCATTTTTAATTTTTATAAGAGCGTCTAAAACCATTGGACCACAGTTTTTTAAATCAACTTCATATTTGTCTAATCTAGGATTTTCATTCTCCTCAGGATCCCACCGGTATATAATCAATTTTTTTGTTGAATCATTATTTCCTTCAAAAGAATAGGTTTTGCCTTCTTTGATTTTTGAATTTTTTGGTAAAATAAAATCAGCCATAATATTAATAAACTCTTTTCTTGGGTGGGATTGGTTGAACGTGATTAGTTAATGTATTTAAGTTTACAGGCTTCTTATCTAATTTTATATTTCCTTCTTTATCCAACCAAACCAAACTATGAACAAGCCAATTTTTATCGTCTCTTTCTGGATAGTCTTCTCTCGCGTGAGCCCCTCTACTTTCTGTTCGATTAAGAGCTGAATATAATGTTGCTTTAGATTGCTCCATTAGATTGTGCAATTCTAATGTTTCTACTAAATCTGTATTAAAAATAAGTGATTGATCCTTAACTTGAATTTTTTCCATTTTTCTTTCAACAGTTTCAAATTCTTTTATACCACTTTTAATTAAATCCTCAGTTCTAAAAACAGCACATTTTTTTTGCATTATTTTTTGCATTTCATTACGTGCTTCTCCTGAAAAAATTTCTCCTTTGTTGTGTCTGATAAGATCAAATCTATTTAATATTTCTTCAGTATATCTCTGATGAATATTAACTTTAGCTGAATTAGGTTTTGTTTTTTTACTTGCAGTAATACTAGAGGCTTTACCAAAAACTAATAAATCAATTAAAGAGTTTGTGCCCAATCTATTAGCTCCATGCACAGAAACACAAGCTGCTTCTCCAACTGCCATAAGGCCTTCACAAATTTTGTCAGGATTATCAGTTGTTGGATTAAGTACTTCAGTTCTATAATTTGTCGGAATACCTCCCATGTTATAATGTACAGTGGGCAAAACTGGTATAGGGTCTTTGGTTAAATCTACGCCTGCAAAAATTTTTGCTGTTTCTGATATTCCTGGTAATCTTTTGTGAATGGTGTTCGAATTAATATGTTCTAGATGAAGCAATACATGATCAGAATTTTCTCCACATCCTCTGTTTTCATTTATTTCAATCGTCATAGCTCTACTTACAACATCACGAGAGGCTAGATCTTTTGCATTGGGGGCATAACGTTCCATAAAACGCTCTCCATCACTATTTGTTAAGTAGCCTCCTTCTCCTCTGGCTCCTTCAGTTATTAAAACCCCAGCTCCGTAGACTCCAGTAGGATGAAATTGAATAAATTCCATATCTGATAATGGTAATCCTTGCCTTAAAGCCATTGCACTTCCATCACCAGTACAGATGTGAGCACTTGTTGAAGAAAAATATGCACGTCCATATCCTCCTGTGGCGATAATAGTTTGATGAGATAAGAATCTGTGCAATTTTCCATCTTCAAGACTCCATGCAATCACTCCTTTGCAAGCACCATCATCATCTATAAGTAAATCTAAAACAAAATATTCAATAAAAAATTCAACAGAATTCTTTAAAGATTGTTGATACAAAGTGTGTAATAAAGCATGTCCTGTTCTATCTGCTGCAGCACAAGCTCGCATAGCTGGTGGGCCCTCACCATTACTAGTTAAATGACCTCCAAAAGGTCGTTGATAAATTTTGCCCTCTTCAGTTCTGCTAAATGGCATTCCATATTCTTCTAAATCTTCAATTGCCTCTGGAGCTTTTGAACAAAGATATTCTATTGCATCTTGATCTCCAAGCCAATCAGAGCCTTTAACCGTATCAAACATATGCCATTTCCAATTATCCTCACCCATATTGCCTAGTGCTGCACCTATACCGCCTTGAGCTGCTACGGTGTGACTTCTGGTTGGAAAAACTTTAGATATACAGGCTACATTTAAACCAGATTCAGCCAATCCTAAAGTAGAACGTAAACCTGATCCTCCTGCCCCAATGACAACTACATCATAATTATGATCAATAATATTATAAGCTTTATTCATTAAAAAAAATTCAATTTTAAAATTCCTACTACAACTACTATAGCTGAAGCTAATATTATTAAATTTATAAATCTTATTAAAAATATTTTTAAATTTTTTGCTGAAATATAATCTTGTATAATAGTTTCACATCCTATTTTTGAATGCAATAGTACTGCCAACATCATTAATAGAAAAAGAAAACTATTAAAAAACGATTCAAAAAAAATCCTAATTTCTTCATAAGATTGATTTTGCAATAAAATACAATGATAAATAAACCAAAATGACAAAGGTAATAACATTGTTGCAGTAACTCTTTGGGCTATCCAGCTATTTTTATAGTTTTTTTTCATAATCTTTATAAATACCAGACTATGATTGTGGCAATAATCGTTAATAATGAAACTATGTAACCTGATAAGTAAACTGTTTTTAGTTCCATTCCCAAACTAAAAGACCAGAACAAATAGCGAATACCATTAAATAAATGATAAAAGAATGCCAATGTCCAAAAAAATAAAATTACTTTAAAAATTAAATTTGAAGAAACAATTTGAAAATAATTATAAAAATTTTCTCCAATTAAAACTGATAAAAACCAAAAGACTAGAAAAAATGAACCTAATGTTAAAAAAATACCAGTTAATCTATGAAAAATAGAAAAGACAGCAGTTAATACCTTTTTGTGAATACTAAGATGTGGGGATAAAGGTCTGTTATCAATCATTTATTGAAAATTAAAAATATATATTCAAACTTTTAAGTATTCTTTTTTTAGAGAAATTCAAAAAAAAATCCCTTTTTAGACTATAATCAATTTATGAAAATAATGTGGATAAATCTGTGGATATTATAAATTTTAGCTGAAATTCTAAGAACTTAGATAAATAAATTAATCTTTTTTTTCCTTATTTCTTGAATAATTTCTAGTTTGAAAGTAATTTGGTAATGCCGGATAAAAACTCGTTTTCTTAGCTTCGGAGGAACGCCGAGAGACAGTTTACAATCATTCCCGCCGGATGATGTATTAGAGTTTTGTCGAAACTAGAGAAGTGTCTGCCAAGGTACAAACTGGTGAAGACGAGTCCGGCACTTTTAATTATTTAAATGTTCTTCAAAAAAAATTTGTAGTTTTATTCCATATTCTTCTGGGTATTTAAACATTGCATCAACATGATATGAGTCTTTTGCAAGCCATAATTTTGCTTTGATATTATTCTTACTTATATATTCTTTAAAAAAATCAAAATGATGAATTAATACTCTTTCATCTTTATCTCCGTGAGTAAAAAAAATAATTTTGAGTTTTGGTTAAAGAAAATGCTGGTGATAGTTTTGTTGGATCAATTCCTGTTAAAAACTTGCCAGCAAAACTTACTGATGGTCCCAAAATCATGAGGAAATCCATAACGAGCAATTTCATCTTTTAAAATCATTTTGAATTCTGCTAAAGTACTATCAAGCCAAATAGCTTTAATATTTGGCTCTTCTTTGCCAGCAAATATAACTGAGGTTCCTCCTAAAGAAATGCCTAGTAAGCAATAGCAGATTCTCTAAATCCATTTTCTACCAAAAAATCATAAGCACCTAAAACATCTTTATATTCACTTAATCCTAAATTTTCATAGTTACTAACAGTAGTACTATCACCATAATTTCTTAAATCAATTGTAAGAGCATTAATATTATTTTTTATTAATAAGCTCGCTAAAAGATTAGACTCTGGTTTACATTTTCCGTTAGGAAATAATCCGTGAACTATTATTACAATTGGTTGGTCTTTATGGTGGTCAAATAACCATCCACTTATTTTAATATCTTTTTCTCTAGAAGAAAAATAAACTTCCTGCCAATCATTAATATGATAATTTTTAAAAGGAAAATTTTTTCTGAGAATGCTCCTGTTAACATTTGAGTATTCATGATGATCTACTAATGTTGACCATGTATTAGGTAGGGCTCCTTCATGTAATCCGCACGAAGGGTCAATTTTTAGTATAGTATTAGCTAAGTAAAAACCAGCAGCTACATAAATGATAAATATAAAAAATATCAAAGAGCTAAAAATATAAATTAATTTTTTTATCATTTTTTTTCGGAAGTTATAATTGTCATTTCATATAATCTGCTAGCTGTTCTCTCGAAATCAATTTTTAGTCTTTGTATATTACATAAGCTATTAATTGGTTTTTCTGCCAATATCACTACTGAACAATTTTTTTCATACAGCATATCAATTAGGCTAATAAATCTTCTGCATTGATCAGATTCAGAATCTGAAAATTCTGGAACTTTATTAATAAATAAAATACTAAATTCATTCGCAATATTTTTATAATCTTCGTGAGCTAAATTAGCCATACAAAGTTCAGAAAATTCACAATAAGCAATATTAGCTGTACATTTTTCAAGACGTATAGTTCTGCTTTTAGTTTTAATTTTTCTTATATGTATTTCTCCTTATCTACAAAACGATCAAAAAGTTTATTAAATTCATTAATAGTTTTACTATTAACTGGACTATAGTAAGTCTTTGCCTGGTTAAGCATTTGTCGTCTATAATCTTCAAAACTCTCTAAATGTAAAACTTTAAAATTATTTTTAATATGTTCAATAAACGGAATAAAATCTTCTCTTTGTAAACCATTTTTATAGAGGTCATTAGGAGTATAATTTGAAGAAGTAACAATAAAAACTTTATATTTTTGAAAAAAATGGAATATTTTTTTTTAATAATAATGCATCTACTATATTAAAAACATGTAGCTCATCAATAAATATAATTTTATATTTTTGAGAAAGCTTTTTTACATATATTTCTAAAGCAAAATCTTTTTTACTGTGATTGTTAATAAATGCATGTAAGTTAATCATAAAATGATTAAAATGAAATTTTTTTGATTTTTTAATATTATTTATAAATAAATTAATTAGAAAAGTTTTACCAATACCAACTTTACCATAAAGATATATGCCTTTAGGTTTTTTGTTTGTTTATAAAAAAATTAATTTTTTGATTTTGATTCCAAATTTCTTCAAAAATATTTAAAATTTTAATTTGATCTTCATCATAACTAATAAAATTATTTGATATAAAATCATTATATATTTTCATTAAGTTATTTTTCATTTGACTTTCCTAAAAAAGAAGAAAGTTTTTTAAGTGTTTCATTCTCTTCAATTGTTAATTTTTTGTTTTTTTTCTTTTAATTTTAATCTTTTATATTCTTCAAAAACATATTTTAAACTTTCATCAATATGTTTATTCATCAATTTTGTTTGTAAAAAAAGGGCAAAAGAGTTGAAAATATTATTATGAATAAGCTCATAAAACTAATAGATAGCACACCCATTCCAAAATCTATCATATAGCCAAAAACTACTGGTGATAAAGCACTAAAAAAAACTCCTAGTGCATGAAGTAGTGCTTTTACAGATCCTAAGCTTTCAAGACCATAAAGTTCTGCCCATAAAGATCCTATAAACGGAGCTCCAATTCCTAAGCTTAAACCAAGCAAAGACATGTAAAACATCATAAAAAAATAACTTTCAAAAAAAATTAACGCTAGTATTCCAAAAAACAAAGGAGCTAGTGTAAAATAAATTACTTTTTTTGTATTATATTTATCAACTATAGGACCGCCTATAATTATTCCTATGATAGAAAATATTCCTAAAAAAATAAATCCATTTGCTAACATTTGAATAGTCCAACCTTTTTGATTAATAATAAAAATTTGATGAAATGTCAGTCCGGTACTAATATATGGTGCAGCAATAGAAATTGGTAAATAATAATAAAATTTTTTATCAAATACAACATCTCTGGTTCGCCAAGTTTTGTTATGTACAAAATTTAATGAATTTTCTTTAAAATTAGAGTGTCTGATTGATTGATTTTGTAAAGATAGAAAAAGTATTGGTAAAAAAATAATTAAAATACTAAAACTCCCTGCTAACCAAATATGTTTCCACTCTAAATTACCAGCTAATTTAACAACAATCATTGGCAATATCATAACACCAATCATTCCTCCTAGTGTAGCAACTGATAAAGCTTTCCCTCTGTTATCACCAAAGTATCTGGCCATTGTGGTTTCTCCTGCATGAGACATGGCTCCTTGGCCAAAAAAACGTAAAGCAAATATAACAAAAAAAAGAAAAAAAGGACTCTTAAAAGATGAATACATGCCTAAACACGCTAAAGATAAGCCTACTGAAATTATTAAAGAGTAAATTCTCAGATCTATGTAATCTATAAGTTTAGCAAACCCCACTAGAATAAGTGAGCTAGACAAAGTGCCAAGAGCGTAAACTAAACCAAATTCTCCATCTGTTAAAATATAAAATTCTCTTATCTCTAAATTATAAATTGAAATAAAAAATGTTTGACCAAAACTAGCAAAAAAAAGAATAGCAAATCCGTAAACAAGTAATTTAGGGTCAAATGATAAAAAATCTCTCATATTTTATTAATTACAAATTGAAAAAAAAGGTAAAAATAATTTTCTTTTTTTATATGATTTTTTTAATTTAAATTTACAACATATATTTTTAAAGTGTTGTTTTTTTGGCATATTAATTGTTTTAAAAAAAATATTATCACGTCCAAAAAATGATTGTTGTCCATTGCTTTCTATATGAATTATATTAATTGAGTTTTTTGTTTTAATCATATTAATATTTTAATGTTATTTTTTTAACTTCATTTAATAAATTAACCATTTTCTTTATATTGATTCTTCCAGTATTCACATTTCGTGGACTAGGATGATAACATCCGACAAGAATTTTTTTATCAGGTAGTTGAAATTTGCATCCGTGAGAAAATTTATAGTTTTTAGTTTTTATTTCATAATCTTCTCTATAAAAATTTAAACATGCGTCAAAAGCAATTTTGCCTAAGGCCAAAATTACTTTGATATTTCTTAAATGATTTTTCTCTTTTTTAAAAAAGGCAAAACAAGTCTTTAATTCTTTAGATGTTGGTTTATCTTCAGGGGGAACACATTTGAGAGCAGTGGTTAAATAAGCATTATATAACTTTAATCCATCATTTTTTTCTAATGAGTTGGACTTATTTGATAAGCCCGCTTTAAACAAACATTGAAATAAAAATTCAGATGATTTATCTCCAGTAAAAACTCTTCCAGTTCTGTTACCTCCATGAGCCGCTGGTGCTAATCCGATCATTAACAATTTGGCATCTGGATCACCATACCCAGTTATTGGTTTTCCCCAATAATTTTCATTTATGTATTGTTTACGTTTTTCTTTTGCAATTTTTTCTCTAAAATTTACAAGCCTCTTACATTGTCTACATTTAGTAATGGTTTGATTTAATTTTATTAGTGTCATGAAGAAATAAGTCTTCTATATTATAGTAAAGATATGAATGAAAGAGCAAAAAAAATACTTGAATTTTGGTTTATCAAATCATCAATAAAAGATTGGTTTGAAAAAAATGATAATTTTGATAAAAAAATTAGAAATCTTTTCTTAGAAGATTATAATCAAGCTATTAATAATGAATATGACGATTGGCAGGATAATCCTAATGAATGTGTAGCTTTGGTAATTTTACTTGATCAATTTTCAAGAAATCTTTTTAGAAACAGCAAAAAAGCATTTCATCAAGACTACAAAACAAGACTAATAGTAAATGAAGCCGTAGACAGAGGTTATTTAGAAGAATTAGATCTTGATAAAATACATTTTTTATTACTTCCTTTAATTCATAGTGAAGATATTAGTGATCACATTTTTGGTCATAAGCTCATAGAAGCATATTTAAAAAAACATGAAAAATATCATTTAATAAAAAAGGCTTGGGATGATCACACAATTCCAATAAAAAAATTTGGTCGTTATCCTCATAGAAATGAGATTCTTGGAAGAAAATCTACTCCAAAAGAAGAAATTTTTTTAAAACTACCAAATAGTGCTTGGTAGTTAAAGTTATTAAAAAATGATAAAGATTATTTTTATAAGGTCTCGTGGTGAAATGGATATCACGTTGGTCTTCGGAACCAAAGTTTGGGGTTCGAGTCCCTACGAGACTGCCAATTTAATAAATATAAAAAATGAAATAATTAATGATTAACGATAAAAAAATGTTTTGGATTGCTTCATATCCTAAAAGTGGCAATACTTGGTTAAGATTAATTTTATGTGGTCTTTTTTTTACTGAAGATGGGAATTTAAATAATTTTAATTTACTAAATAAGATTACAGGTTTTGATAATCTAAAAAATTTTAGGTTTGTAAAAAAGAAATCATTAGATGATTATAATATAATTTTCAATGGAAGAGAATATAATGAAGAGTCAGTTTTAACTTATTCTAAATATTGGATTGAGGCACAAAAAAAAATTAATATTGAGAAAGGTAAATTTGGTTTATTTAAAACACACAATGCCAGATTGAAAATTAATAATAACTTTTATACTGACTCATCAACTACGCTAGGTTTTATTTATCTTTCTAGAGATCCTAGAGACATTGTTATTTCATATAGTAAACATATAAATAAAGACATTGATGAAACAATTAGTTTTTTATTAGACGGACAAATTATGAAAAAAGAAAAAATAGATAATAAAATGCCTGAAATTATACTAAATTGGAGAGATAACTATTTGTCGTGGAAAAAATTTTCAGAAGTGCCGTGCTTATTTCTTAAATACGAAGATATGTTAAATAATATAGAATTAGAAATACAAAAAATAACAAAATTTTTTTACAAAAATTATAATATAAAAATCACTAATGAAAGTAATAAAATAAAAAATATTATTGAATCAACAAAATTTGATAACTTAAAGAAAAAAGAATTGCAATATGGCTTTTCAGAACATTTGCATTCTAATTTTTTTAGAGTAGGGCAACAAAAACAATGGAAAAAAATATTAAATCAAAAACAACTAGAGGCAATTGAGAAGAAATTCAAAAATCAATTGACTGAATTAAATTATATTTAATTAATTGCCATAAATTTTCTATTTGAAATTTACGTTAGTCAAAGTAAAGGTTTAAGCTCCTAAAAAATTTTATTATTTTTTTGTTCTATGACTATGAACACTAAAAATTTCTTCATCAATTTTTGCATTAAATGACAAAGATCTTCTTTCTCCTGATCCTATAAAAGGATTTACTGAATGAAATAAATAATGAGGAAAAATATAAAAATCTCCCACACGTGGTTTTTCTGATAAAGCGCCCTTGGAAAGAAATTGTTCAGTTCCATGAATAAAATTTATATTTCCATGAACATTTTTTTTATTTTCTTGAATTGTTTCTCCAAAAGTATCTGGTAATTTAAGATATCCAGCACCTGAAAGATGGCCTCCATGTACATGGGCAGGATTATATTCATTTTCAAATTGTCTTACAACCCAAGCAGACATAAGTTCAAATTTAGTTATTTCCTGTCCACAAGACAATTTAACATATGTTTTTGAAATGCTAATAAGATAATCTAAGAGTTCACCTTCTACTATTTCTTTTGGTAATCTGATTTCTTGTTTTACTTGACCTGCTAGGCTTGATCCATAATCATTAAGTTGAGCAGCTTCTTTATTTTTTTCTATTACTTCATCTATATAATTATTGATTTTTATAATTAAGTTTTCAGGAATATTTACCTTGCCCAAACTTGGACCAAAAGGTTTAGATATATTTAAATGAATTTTGTCGTTCACAATATTAAAAAAACTAATTTATTGAATATACTGATCATAATCTTTTATTATAGTTTCAGCTATCTGAACAGCATTTAAGGCAGCTCCTTTACGAAGATTATCTGATACAACCCACAAACTTAAACCATTATCAATTGAGTCATCATTTCTAATTCTGCTTATATAAACTTTATCTTCGCCAGCTATTTCGACAGGAGTTACGTATCCTTCATCTTTTCTATGATCAATAACTGAAATACCATCAGACATAGATAAAATATCATGGGCTTCTTTAGCATCCAATGGAGAATCAAATTCAATATTTATAGCCTCCGAATGACCAATAAACACTGCTGTTCTAACACATGTTGCTGAAACTTTAATTCCTTCATCTAAAATTTTTTTTGTTTCATCAATCATTTTTTGTTCTTCTTCTGTATTACCATTTTCTAAAAAAGCACCTATATGAGGAATTGCGTTGAAAGCTATTTGCTTAGTAAACTTTTCTTTTTTCAGTTCTTGGTTTGCATAAACACTTTGAGTTTGATTAAATAATTCGTCCATTCCAGTTTTACCTGCACCTGACACAGCTTGATATGTTGAAACTACAATTCTATTTATGATTGATTTTTCATGAAGTGGTTTTAAAGCAACCACCATTTGAATTGTTGAGCAATTAGGATTTGAAATGATGTTTGTTCTCTCTTCATCTTGAAAAAATTCTTCAAGGGTATTTGCATTAACTTCAGGAACTATTAATGGAATATTTTTTTGCATTCTAAAATGAGAAGTGTTATCAATAACTATACAACCAGCGCTAGCAGCTTTAGGTGCATATTCAGCTGAAATTTTACCACCTGGTGAAAACAAGCCTATATGAGCTTTTGAAAAATCAAATTCAGCAAGATCCTCAACAATAATTTCCTTTTCTTTAAATTCTAACTTTTTCCCTTTAGATTTTGATGATGCAAGTAAATATAGATTATCAATTGGAAAATTTCTTTGTTCTAAAATTTGAATTATTTCGCTTCCAACTGCTCCTGTTGCACCAGCAACTGCTACATTATATTTTTGTGTCATTTAATTTCCTGATAATATTTTTAATTCCTGTATTACAGCATCTCCCATTTCTTTAGTAGAAACTATTTTTTTTGCTCCATCTTTAATATCCGCAGTTCTAAGGCCTTTTAATAAAACATTTTGAACAGCTTTTTCAATTAGTTCACTGTCCTCTTGCATATCAAAACTATATTTAAGCATCATGGCAAAACTCATAACCATTGCAAGGGGATTTGCTTTTGATTGACCAGCGATATCTGGTGCACTTCCGTGAACTGGTTCGTACATAGCAGCTCTAGAGCCATTTTCCTTTAATGGTCCAAGTGATGCTGATGGGAGCATACCAAGTGAGCCAGTAAGCATTGCTGCAGTATCACTAAGTAAATCACCAAAAAGGTTGTCTGTTAAAATAACATCAAATTGTTTCGGATATCGAACAAGTTGCATTGCGCAGTTATCAGCTAAGATATGTTCAAGATTTACTGAAGCATATTCTTTTTTATGTAAATCAGTAACAATATTTCTCCAAAATAATCCGGTTTCCATTACATTAGATTTTTCAGCTGATGAAACTTTATTTCTTCTCAATTTTGCTAAATCAAAAGCAACTCTGGAAACTCTCTCTATCTCAGATGTAGTATAAACTTGAGTATCAATAGCTTTACTTTCCGTATCACTAATTTTAGAAATACCTCTTGGCTGACCAAAATATACTCCACTTGTTAATTCTCGTACAATTAATATATCTAATCCTTTCACTAAATCTAATTTTAAAGTAGAAGATTCTGCTAAAGCATCTAGTACAACAGCCGGTCTTAAATTTGCAAAAAGATCTAAATCTTTTCTTAATCTTAATAACGCAGCCTCAGGTCTTTTTTCTCTTTCGACATTATCCCATTTAGACCCACCTACTGCACCAAATAAAACAGCATCTGAGCCCAGAGCAATCTGCATTGTTTCATCACTAATAGAGTTTCCTTCTTTATCATATGCAGCTCCACCAACTAATCTCTCTGAAATTTCAAAAGACATTGATTTTGTTTTTTCCATCCAATCAATAATTTTGAGAACTTCAGCCATAACCTCATTACCAATACCGTCACCAGGTAAAATAAGAATTTTTTTATTACTCATTTTATATTATCCAAGGATGAGATGATTTGATACTTTCTTCATACTTAGAAATTTTATCTTTTTTTTGAAGTGTTAAGCCAATATCATCAAGGCCTTCTATCAAACATTTTTTTCTAAAGGGATCAATATCAAACTCAACAATATTTTCATCTGCAAAAATTATTTTTTGTTCATCAAGATTTATAGTTAATTGATTTTTATTTTTTGCTTCTGTCATTAATATATTCACTTTTTCTTGTTCTAAGCGAATAGGAAGAATGCCATTTTTAAAACAATTATTATAAAAAATATCAGCAAAGCTTGGCGCAATAATACACTTAAATCCAAAATCTAGTAAAGACCAAGGCGCATGTTCTCTACTTGAACCACAACCAAAATTATCACCTGCAATAAGAATAGTTGCTTTTTTATAAGGATCCCAATTTAAGACAAAATCATTTTTTATGTTACCTTGTATATCAAATCTTAGTTCGTGAAAAAGATTTTTACCCAAACCAGAACGTTTAATTGTTTTTAAAAATTGTTTTGGTATGATCATATCTGTATCAACATTAATCATGGGAAGTGGAGCTGCAATACCTTTTAAAGTTATGAATTTTTCCATTATAAATCAGTCTCCTGAGCAAACGAGCCTTTAATTGCAGAAGCGGCAGCAACAACTGGACTAACCAAATGTGTTCTACCTTCTCTACCTTGTCTGCCTTCAAAATTTCTATTTGATGTTGAAGCACATCTTTCTCTTGGTTGTAATTGATCTGGATTCATTGCTAAACACATTGAACATCCTGGTTCTCTCCAATCAAAGCCTGCTTCAATAAAAATTTTATCCAATCCTTCACTCTCTGCTTGTTCTTTCACTAGACCAGATCCAGGAACAATCATTGAATCAACACTAACTTTTTTTCCTTTAACTACTCTTGCAACTTCTCTTAGATCCTCAATTCTACCGTTTGTACATGATCCAATAAAAACTTTATCAATTTTAATTTTATTTATTTCTTGATCTGGTTCTAGACCCATATATTCAAGTGATCGCTCAATTGATTTTTTTCTATTAACATCTTCAACAGATGAGGGGTTTGGGACCTTTCCATTAATTGGCACAACATCTTGAGGGCTAGTTCCCCATGTAATTTGAGGAGCAATATCTTCAGCATTAATGATTATTTCTTTATCATATTCTGCGTCATCATCAGAAGGTAATGTCTTCCAAAATTCAACAGCTTTTTCCCATTCTTCACCTTTAGGTGCATATGGTCTACCTTTAATATAATCAAAGGTTTTTTGATCAGGTGCTATTAGACCTGCTCTTGCTCCAGCTTCTATGCTCATATTACATATTGTCATACGTCCTTCCATACTAAGTGCATGAATAACGTCGCCAGTATATTCAATAACATACCCTGTTCCACCAGCTGTACCAATCATACCTATAATATGAAGAATAATATCTTTTGCTGTAACCCCAGATTTTAATTTTCCATCAACAGAAATCTTCATATTTTTTGCAGGTTGTTGAATAAGAGTCTGACTAGCTAAAACATGTTCTACTTCACTAGTACCTATTCCAAAAGCAAGTGCACCAAAAGCACCATGTGTGGCAGTGTGACTATCTCCACATACAATAGTCATTCCTGGCTGTGTAATACCTTGTTCAGGACCGACTATATGAACAATACCTTGTCGTTTATCTAGAAGAGGAAATAAAGTAACTCCAAATTCTTTACAGTTATTTTCTAGTGTTTCTACTTGTATTCTACTTTCTTCATTATCAATACCTTTAGATCTATCGGAGGTAGGAACATTATGGTCGGCAACAGCAAAAGTGCTCTCTGGACGATGTACTTTTCTGTTATTTTCTCTCAAACCCTCAAATGCTTGAGGACTTGTTACCTCGTGAACTAAATGACGATCAATATAAATTAGACAAGTACCATCTTCTTGTTGGTGGACAAGATGATGAGACCAAATTTTATCAAATAATGTTTTATTATTTGGATTGTTCATCCGTTTTTTTTTCAGTTTCTTCAGCAGGAGCTTCTGATTTTACTGATTCTTTTTTCGCATCTTCTTTTTTTTCTTCATGTAAAGGTTGTTCAGACGCTTCTTTTTTTATTTGCTCCTCTTCTGCCTTAGGTTCAGTGTTTTGTTCAATTGATTCAGTTTGGTTTGTTTCAATTGAAGTTTCTTTAGAACTATTTTCTGATATTACTTCTTCTTCAGTCATCGCATATTGATCAGCTTCATCGCCTCTATCACGATCTGCAATTCGAGCACTTTTCCCTGTTCGATCACGAAGATAATATAATTTTGCTCTTTTAACATTACCTTTACGTATAACTTCTATTTTATCTATGTTGGCACTAAAAAGAGGAAAAACTCTTTCTACACCTTCACCATGAGAAATTTTTCTTAGAGTAAATTTTGAATTAACTGAATTGTTTTTTCTCGCAATACACATTCCTTCAAAAGATTGTAGTCGCGACTTATCACCCTCAGTAATCTTTAAAGTCACTTTAATTGTATCTCCAGGACGAAAAGCAGGAATTCTTTTTTTTGAAGTAAGATTTTCAATTTGTTTTTTTTCAAATTTTTCTAATAAATTATTCATTCTTTTCCTTATGCTTTCTTATCTTTAATTAATAAATCTGGCCTAATCATTTTAGTTCTCTCAATAGACTTTTTTAATCTCCACTCTTTAATCTTTTCATGATGTCCTGAAATTAATACTTCAGGAATTTCATGATTATTGTTATTAGTATCTCTCCAAACTTTAGGTCTGGTATAATGCGGATACTCTAAAAGATCATTAGAAAAACTTTCTTCTAATAAGCTTTTAGGCTGCCCTAATACTCCAGGAAGCAAACGAATACAACCTTCAACTAATACTTGAGCTGCTGTTTCTCCTCCCATTAAAATATAATCTCCAATGCTAATTTCTGAGAAATCCAAAACATTTATTGCTCTCTGGTCTACCCCTTCAAATCTCCCACAAAGTATAATTAATTGGTTAAATCTTGAAAATTCTAATAAATTTGCTTGCTTTAAAGGGGTACCCGAAGGAGTTAAATATATTAATTTTCTCTTAATATTATTAGGATATTCTATAGAAAGTAAGGCTTTTTCTACTACATCAGCTCGAATAATCATGCCAGGACCACCTCCAAAAGGCTCATCATCAATACTTTTAGTATTATCATAACCAAAATTATGTAAATTAATCACCTCAAGCG
Organism: Alphaproteobacteria bacterium; assembly: GCA_045560915.1. Taxonomy (GTDB): domain Bacteria; phylum Pseudomonadota; class Alphaproteobacteria; order HIMB59; genus MarineAlpha5-Bin3. Next base: position 35,118 of record JBJKYT010000016.1, on the reverse strand, counting down.
TCCATTTTTTCTCTTTTAATGCATTTCCAATTAAAGAATGATTTAGTGTCCCAGGAAACATATTTGGATAAGCGGTTAATATTTTAACATCTAACATCAGTCTATAAGTCCTAATAAAGGATCAGTAATTATAATTTTATTTACAATATCAACGCTTACAATGTTATTTTTATCCATTGGAATAAAAAAATTCTTTTTCTTTTCATCGTAAATTTCAAGTAAATCACCTGCTCCAAAATTTTTTAAATCTGTAACATTTCCAAGAAATTTATTTTTTATATTAGTAACTTTACAACCAATTAAATCTGTTGAATAAAACTCGCTTTTTTTTAATCTTGGAAAGTTTTTTCTATAAGAATAAATATTTTTTCCTTTAAATAATAATGCTGTGTTTCTATCACAACATTTATCTAAACTAGCTATATATTTAGATCCTATTTTTTTAAAGTAAGTAAAATGTAAAATTGTTTTATTTTCTTCTAAAAAAAATTCTTTTAACATTTTAAAAGATTTTAAATTAGACATAAAAATATTGATAATTATATCACCCTCTAAACCTCTGGGGTTACCAAAAGAGCCTACAAGAACCATTTGATTTTTTTTCATTTTACCTAATTATTAAGTACTTAAAAATTATAATTTTTATTTCTCCTTAGCAGGTTTTTCTTCTGCTTTAGCTTCAACAGGTTTTTCTTCAGCAGGTTTTTCTTCTGCTTTAGCTTCAACAGGTTTTTCTTCAGCAGGTTTTTCTTCTGCTTTAGCTTCAACAGGTTTTTCTTCTGCTTTAGCTTCAACAGGTTTTTCTTCAGCAGGTTTTTCTTCTGCTTTAGCTTCAACAGGTTTTTCTTCAGCCGGTTTTTCTTCTGCTTTAGCTTCAACAGGTTTTTCTTCTGCTTTTTTCTTTGGAAGATGTTTTTTTGTTTTTTCAGTAATGATAGGTTTTTCTCCAACACCCATAGAACTCAAAAACAATTGAACTCTGTTACTTGGTTGTGCACCTTTCCCAATCCAATCTTTTGCTTTGTCTAAATCTACTTTAACTCTTTCTGGGTTATCTTTTGTTAGCATTGGGTTGTATGTACCTATCTGTTCAATAAATTTACCATCTCTGGCACGTCTTGAATCTGCTACAACTATTCGATAATAAGGTCTCTTTTTTGCTCCCCCTCTTGATAGTCTGATTCTAACTGGCATATTTTTTCCTTTCTATATCAATTTAAATTTGGTGGTAATTTTCCTTGCAATTTATTCATAAAATCACTCGGAAGACCGCCTTTTCCCATGGATTTCATTTTTTTCATCATCTTTTGAGATTGAAGAAACTGTTTTAATAATTTGTTTACATCTTGTACTCTAGTGCCAGAGCCTTTGGAGATACGAATTTTTCTTGATGCTTTTATTAAATCTGGATTAGATTTCTCTTTTTTTGTCATTGAATTAATTATTGCAATCTGATGTTTAATCATGTCATCTGATATTTTATTTTCAGCCATTAGTTTTTGTGCTTTTGAAATTCCTGGTAGCATAGACATAATACCTGATACTCCCCCCATCTTTCCCATTTGCTTAAGTTGTTTAGCAAAATCTTCTAAGTCAAAATTACCTTTAGCCATTTTTTTTGCTAAAATTTCTGCTTCTTGTTGATCTATATTTTCAGAAGCTTTTTCTACTAATGAAACAATGTCTCCCATCCCAAGAATTCTATTAGCTATTCTCTCAGGATAAAAAGCTTCAAGTTGATCAATTTTTTCTCCTGTACCAATAAATTTGATTGGAGCTCCAGTTATTGATTTTATTGATAAAGCTGCCCCACCTCTTCCATCTCCATCAATTCTAGTTAGAATAGATCCAGTAATATTTACAGTATTACTAAAACTTTTAGCTATGTTTGCTGCATCTTGGCCAGTCAAAGAATCGGCCACTAGAAGTGTTTCATTAGGACTAAAAAAATCATTTATGTCTTTTAACTCTTTCATCATTGCTTCATCAATGACTTGCCTTCCAGCTGTGTCTAATAAAATAATATCTACTAAATTTTTCTCTGCAAAATTTAATGATTCGCTTAATATATTATTAACAGAATCAGAGTTTTTGCTGTCATAAAAGTCTACATCAATTTGATTAGCTAATACCTTTAATTGTTCTTGGGCTGCTGGACGATAAATATCAACTGAAACTAATAAAATTTTTTTCTTTGTATTTTTTTTAATGTCATTTGCAATTTTTGCAACAGTTGTCGTTTTACCTGATCCTTGAAGTCCACAGAAAAGAATTTTTGTTAAACTATTTTTTTGAATATTTAAAGGTTCATTATTATCACCAAGAATTTTAATTAGTTCGTCTTGAACTAATTTAATAATCATTTGATCAGGTTTTATTGATTTTAAAACTTCTTTACCTAAAATATTTGCCTTTATGTTATCTACAAAACTCTTAACTACTGAAAGAGCTACATCAGCTTCTAGAAGAGAAATTCTTATTTCTCTCATAGTATTATCAAGATCTGACTCTGAAATTACTGCCTTGCCTCTAATGGAGTTGACAATTTTTTCTAATCTTTCATTTAATGTTTCAAACATAATATCAAATAACCTTTCACACCAGGGCACGAAACTCGTGGGCTGATGTACCTATCAAAACTGATAAGTTAGTAAAATTTCATTTAATGAATTTTAAGGAACGCATATTGAAATAGAGCATTAAAGTCAAGATTTGATAAGTGATGGAATTTTTACTGGAATTCTTCGAAAAAACAGTCATAAAAGCATTTTTATGCAAAAAATAAATTTTATCAAAATGCACGGCTTAGGTAATGATTTTGTCATCATTGATAGAAGAGTCAATGAAATTAACATTACAAAAGAGTTAATAAGTAAATTAAGTGACAGAAAAAGTGGTGCTGGTTGTGATCAATTAATCACTATTAATAACAGTAGTAAAAAAGATATTGATATAGATGCTGAAATAAAAATATATAATCCCAGTGGTGATCAAGCAGAAGCTTGTGGGAATGGAACCAGATGTGTAGCAAAATTATTATTTGAAGAGTTAAATAAAAATGATGTCAAAATACTTTCTGATGCTGGAATTTTAATAGCTAAACAAAAAGATAAAAATATTAGTGTTAATTTAGGTAAGCTTACAACTAATTGGAAAAAAATCCCCATAATCAAAGATTTGGATACCATGAATGTTCCAATAAAAATAAATGATTTTAGTAATGGAGTAGCAGTAAATATTGGTAATCCTCATTTAGTTTTTTTTGGACAAAATATAAATGATGTTGATTTAATTAATATAGGACCTACTATAGAAAATCATAAGTTTTTTCCTAATAGAATAAATGTTGAGCTAGTAGAAATCATAAATAGAAATAAAATTAAAATAAGGGTATGGGAGCGAGGAGCTGGGCTTACTTTAGCCTGTGGAAGTGGAGCTTGTGCTTCAGTATATGCAGGAATATTAAAAAACCTTCTTGAAAATGAAGTTGAGGTGATTTTAGAAAGAGGTTCATTATATATAAACATAGTTAATAATGAAGCAATAATGACAGGGCCTGCAGAGATAAGTTTTTACGGAAGTTTAGATGACTAAATTATGAAAAAAAATCGAGTAGATATTGTAAATCTTGGTTGTAGATTAAATATTTTTGAAGGTGAGGTGATGAACACTTTAGTAAAAAAAAGTGATATTAAAAATTATACAATAATCAACTCTTGTGCTGTAACTGAACAAGCTGAAAAAAAAGTATTGTATGAAATTAGAAAATCAAAAAAATACTCCCCAAATAAAAAAATTATTGTAACTGGGTGTGCTGCACAAATTAATCCCAAAAAATATGCTGAAATAAGTGATGTTGACTTTGTAATAGGAAACAAGGAAAAATTAGAAAGTTCAACTTGGAATAATTTATCAAATAATGATCCTATTAAAGTTAATAATATTTTTTCAGATAATAAATTACATAATAATTTAATTGAAAAATTTGAAGGTAAATCGAGAGCATATATTGAAATACAACAGGGGTGTGATCATCGTTGCACATTCTGTATTATCCCATTTGGCAGAGGTAACAATAGAAGTGTACCGGTAGGGGTAATTGTAAATCGAATTACAAAACTTGTAGATAATGGTTATAATGAAATTGTTTTAACAGGAGTAGATATAACAGATTATGGAAAAGATTTGCCTGGAAAACCAAATCTTTTTCAACTTATTAAACGAATCCTCAATTTAGTGCCACAGCTGAAACAATTGAGGCTGTCTTCAATTGATTGTGCTGAAATTAACGATGATTTCTGGCCACTACTTAATGACAAGAGGATTATGCCACATTTTCATTTAAGTTTACAAGCTGGAAACGATTTAATTTTAAAAAGGATGAAAAGAAGACATAACAATAAACAAGTTATTGATTTCTGTAAAAAAATTAGATCATTTAGACCTGACGTAGTTCTGGGAGCAGATATTATTGCTGGTTTTCCTACAGAAACAGAAATTATGTTTAAAGATTCCCTATCTATGATTGAAGAATGTAATTTAACACATTTACATATTTTTCCATATTCTCCAAGAGAAGGTACTCCAGCAGCAAGGATGCCTCAAGTTCCACGAGAAATAATTAAAAAAAGAGCAAAATTATTAAGAGAAGCAGGAAATAAGGAAATGAAGAAATTATTAAAAAAACAAATTGGTAATTATGCTTCTGTATTAGTTGAAGAAGTAAAAGATAATTCATCATTTGGAAAATCTCAACATTTTATTAAAACTAAAATTGATAAAAAAATGCATATAGGTCAAATAATAAATTGTAAAATTACAGATTTTAATGACAATATCTTAAAGGGAAATATTATCTAATTTAATGAATATTTTTAAAAAATTTCAAATTGGATTAAACAAAACTTCAACTATTTTCTCTTCAAGTTTATTAAGTGTTTTAGCAAAGAATAAAATTGACCAAGAAGTAATTGATGAAATTGAAAATATTTTACTTTCAAGTGATATAGGAATTGAAGTAACTAATCACTTAATTGAAAAAATAAAATCCTCTAAATTATCAGGTAAAGAAGATTCTAATTTAGTTTTAAAAATATTGTGTAATGAAATAGAACAAATTCTTAAATCTAAAGAAAAAATATTAGTTTCAGAAAGTGATAATAAGCCCAGTGCATTAATGTTTATAGGTGTTAATGGAAGTGGAAAAACTACTACTATTGGAAAAGTAATAAATTTTATTTCAGATAAAAAAATTTTAATAGGGGCTTGCGATACTTTTAGGGCGGCTGCAGTTGAACAATTAAAAGAATGGTCGATAAAACAAAGTGTCGATTTCTATGAAGGTAAAATTAATCAAGATCCCGCAAGTGTTGCATATAATGCCACTTTAAAAGCTAAAAGTGAAGGACATGATTATGTGATTTTGGATACTGCAGGCCGTCTATCCAATAATGCAAATTTATTAAATCAATTAATAAAGATTAAAACTGTTGTAGAAAAAAATATAAATAAAGACGATCTAAAAATAATTTTAGTTTTAGATGGAACTAATGGATCAAATATGATTAAACAAGTTGAAATATTTAGCAAATCAATGAATGTAACAGGATTAATAATAACAAAAATCGATGGTACTGCAAAAGGTGGAGCACTAATCGCTATAGCAAAAAAATATGATTTACCTATTCACTTTGTTGGTATGGGAGAAAAAAAGGAAGATTTACTAATATTTAATGCAAAAAATTTTGCTGAATCAATTATTGAAATTACCAATAAAAAATGAAAGGCTTAACAAAAATAATTATTGATATTGGGCCCTTAGCAATATTTTTTATTTATTATACAACAGGTGAAGAAGGAGAAAAATTACAATCAGCAATTCTACCATTAATGATTGCAACAATTGTTGCCATATTGTTTTCTTACATATTAGAAAAAAAAATACCTATCATGCCAACTTTTGGAGCATTTATTATTCTAGTTTTTGGAGGACTAACTATCTATTTTGACAATGAAGTTTTTTTTAAAATGAAGCCAACGATAATTAATATTATTTTTGCAATAATTTTATATGCTGGAGAAGTTATAAAAAAACCATTATTAAAACTACTTTTGGGTTCTGCTTTAAAACTCTCCGAGGAAGGATGGGCTATACTTACAAAAAGATGGATAGCGTTTTTTATAGCTCTTGGTATTTTAAATGAAATTATCTGGAGAACGCAATCTACAGATTTATGGGTAAACTTTAAGGTTTTTGGTATTTTGCCGATTACATTTATATTTACTCTAAGCCAATTTTCTCTATTAAAAAAACATCAAATAGAAGATTAATTTACATTATTGTTTTCAATTGCATTAAAACCTGGGGATCCACCTCCCTCTAACCACTCAAGAAATGCTCCTCCGGCATTTGAAATATAAGAAAAACCATCTTTTGCTTTAGCAATTTTTATAACAGAGTTTGTATCTCCACCTCCAGCAATACTAATGATTTCAGAGTTGACTGAGCATGACTTTATAATATTGGCAATTCTAATAGAAGACTCCGCAAAAGATGGATATTCAAAAGCTCCTAAAGGTCCATTCCATAAAATCAATTTTGATTTATTAATATATTGTGAGATTATTTGAGTTGTTTTAGGTCCAATATCTAAAATCATTTGTGAGTCAGATACATTATCTATCCCACATCTTCTAACAGTTTCTTTTTCGTTTAAATTATTTGCACAGACAACATCAATTGGCAGGATGATTTCACAATTATTTTCTTTCGCTTTATTAATAATTGAAAAAACAACTTCATTATAGTTTTTTTCAATTAAGGATTTTCCTATGTTGATTTTTTTTGCATATAAAAAAGTATTAGCCATAGCTCCTCCAATAACTATTGCATCAAAATAATAAGACAAATTAAAAAGTAATTCTATTTTAGTAGAAATTTTTGAGCCACCAATAATTGCTAAATTTGGTTTTTCTTTATTAGATAATAAAGAATTAAGATTATTGATTTCTTTTAAAAAACTATATCCTAGATATGATGGTAAAAAAGTTGGAAGACCAACTATTGATGCATGTTTTCTATGAGAGCAAGAAAAAGCGTCATTAACAAATACATCAAAATTTTTACTAATATTTTTAGCAAAATCTAGATCATTCTTTTCTTCAGCTGAATAAAATCGAATATTCTCAAAAAGACAAATATCTCCTGGCTTAATATCGTTAATCATATTCTGAATATTTTTTTCATCGAAGTCTTTCAGAAAATAGATCTTTTTGATATTTATTTCTTCTTCAAGAATACTGCATATAAATTTTAAAGAATATTTTTTATTTTTAATGCCCTTAGGTCTTCCAAAATGAGAAATTAAAAAAATTTTATTATTAGAATCTTTCAACTTATTCAAAGTTGGTATTATTGATTTAATCCTTGATCTGTCAGTTATCTGATTATTAACAACAGGTACATTAAGATCTACTCTAACTAAAATATTTTTTTTACTTAAATTTTTATCTTCTATACTTCTCATTATTCAATTTTTTACCCTATTTAACCACAGTTTTTCTACTTTTTTTTAAAAAAATGGCAGTTTTTTCTTTAAAAAAATACATATTTAGTATATTAGTCTATATCCAAGATACTATATATAGAGACTATTTTAAGGAGAGTATATAATTTATGTCTTGGAATGATGATAATGTCCTTCGCTTAAAAGAGTTATGGGATCAAGGACTTCCTACCGCTCAAATAGGTAAATTGCTAGGTTTTACAAAAAATGCTGTAGTTGGTAAGGCTCATAGGATTGGATTAGAAAGAAGACCTTCACCGATAAGAAGAACAGCCGTTAAGCCAGATAGGAAAAAAGCACGCTCACCAGTAATGCCAAAATTAAATTTTGAAAAACAAGACTCAGAAGCAAATCAAATTAATACTGTCAATTTTCAAACCTCTGTTAAAAACATTTTTATTTCAAGCTCAAAGAGAGGTTGTGAATGGCCAGTTGGTCATCCTGATGAATCTGATTTTCATTTTTGTGGTAAAGAAAGATTCGATGATAAGCCATATTGTTTAGATCATTGTGCTATAGCTTATGTGATTCCAGAAAAAGAAGAATCAAAACCTTTGCCAGTAAATAGATCAATAAAATATAAATAATTTTATTACTGTGAGTGGAAGTTTTAAAGAAAATTCATTTAAGTTGGTATATTGGGTAATGATAATTCTCTTAGCTGGAGATGCAATTGATACAATTTATAGATTTGTAATTATTGGTTATTTTGGAGAAGGTGCAAGTTTCCCAGGAGTAGATTCTTTTATCAAACCCACAACAATAGATTTGATTATTTTCATAATTTTTGAGATTGGTATAATTTATGGAATATTTCTTTTATATAAACTTAAAAAATCAGGGGGTTATTGGTTTTTAAGTTCAAATATACTATTCACAATTTACGCTTCTATTTTTGGTCCAATAGCTACAATTGGAATCTATAATATTTTATTACCTATAGTATTGTTTTTTTGTTTATATATTTTTTTGACAGTATTAATTCCTTGGTTTTACTCAGATAAATTTGAATAGGTATTAAGCTTTAAAATTTACAATCTGGTAAAAAAAATTTAAAATAAATATTATGATTAGAAAAGGGTTAGTAATTGGTATTAAGCCAGAGCTTATAGCAGAATATAAAAAAACTCACTCTGATGTTTGGCCTGATATATTAGAGAAAATTTCAGAGAGTAAAATTAAAAATTATTCAATTTTTGCTCAAGAAGACAGACTTTTTGCTTTTTTTGAATATCATGGTGATGATTTTGAAAAAGATATGACAAAAATGAAAAATGATCCGAGATTTATAGAATGGGAAAAATTTCATGAAAATATGTTTAGACCTCTTGAACACCAAGAAAAATTTGAGGGATGGGTAGAATTAGAAGAAGTTTTTAGAAAAGATTAAATACTGAAGACTTACTAATTAAATTTAAGATGCTTTTTTTCTTTCATGAGGTATTAAAAATCTTTTTCTGAGTCTTAAATTTTTAGGTGTAACTTCCAGCAGTTCATCTTCTTTTATATAAGCTATCATTTGTTCCAATGACATTTTTCTAGGAGGCATAAGAGTTACTGCTTCGTCAGTTCCAGAAGCTCTTACATTAGTTAATTGCTTACCTTTAAGAACATTAACATCCAAATCATTTTCCCTCGTATGCTCCCCAATTATCATTCCTTGATAAACTTTAGTTTGGGGATTTATAAACATAGGTCCACGATCTTGTAATTTCCATAAAGCAAAAGCAACTGATGTTCCTGTTTCTGTTGCAATTAATACCCCAGTCTTTCTTCCTGCAAATTGACCTTTATGCAAATCATAAGAGTAAAAAATTCTATTCAAAACACCTGTTCCTTTTGTTTGAGTCAAAAACATACTTTGATAACCAATTAAACCTCTTGAGGGTACACGAAATAAAATTCTACTTTTATCAAATCCAGCACTTTTCATATCCAGCATCTCTGCTTTTCTTTTATTCATGCTATCAATAACAGAGCTTGAAAATTTTTCATCAACATCAATAGTTACATCTTCCATAGGCTCAAGTTTATTGCCTTGGTCATCTTCTTTATAGATTACCCTAGGTCTTGAAACTGACATTTCAAATCCTTCTCTTCGCATTGTTTCAATCAAAACACCTAATTGTAATTCACCTCTCCCACCAATTTCAAAAGAATCTTTATTATTGTTCTCCATAAATGTTATTGCAACATTTGACTCTGCTTCATCCATTAATCTTTGACGTATCATTGTTGAAGTTACTTTTGCTCCATCTAGACCCGCTAGAGGAGATGTATTAACAGTTATTGTAATTGACATTGTTGGGGGGTCTATAGGTGTAGACTGAAGGGGAACAATAACCAATGGATCACTAATTGTATCAGAAACAGATGCGTCTTTTAATCCAGCAATGCAAATTATTTCTCCAGCTTGAACTTTTTCAACTGGAACCTTGTTATTACTTTCAAAACGAAATAATTTTGTCATTCTTCCTTTTTCAATTATTTTTTTATCTAAATTTATTGCATGAACATTTGCATTAACATCGGCACTTCCTTGCTCTACTCGACCTACTAAACATCTTCCTAGGAAAGGATCAGAGTCTAATAATGTTACAAGCATAGCGAATGGCTTATTTAATTCTACTTGAGGAGGAGGTACATAATCAATAACTAGATCAAGTAATAAATGTAAATTTTCCTTTGGATCTTCTAACTCTTTCATACACCAACCATCTCTTCCTGAAGCATACAATATAGGAAAATCAAGTTGATCATCGTTTGCTTCAAGAGCAACAAAAGATCAAAAACTTCATCTACTACTTCCTCTGGACGACCATCACTTCTATCAATTTTATTAATGACAACTATTGGTTTTAATCCTTGTTTCAATGCCTTACCTAAAACAAATTTGGTTTGAGGCATAGGTCCTTCTGCAGCATCGGTAAGTAATATTACACCATCTGCCATACCCAACACTCTCTCAACTTCACCACCAAAATCTGCATGACCAGGAGTATCAATGATATTTATTCTGCTATCTTTCCATGTAATCGATGTTGGTTTAGCCAATATAGTAATTCCTCTTTCTTTTTCTAAGTCTCCTGAGTCCATTAGTCTTTCATCAACAGCTTGATTTTCTCTAAAACTGCCACTCTGTTTCATGATACTATCTATCAATGTCGTTTTACCATGATCAACGTGCGCAATTATTGCTATATTTCTAATATTACTAGTCATTTAATTTATGTTATTTCACGACGGCCAATAGATTAATTACAATTAATTCGCTACTAATAACTTTTATTTATAAATTCTTCCCACTAAAAATAATCCTAGAGAAACAGAATAACCTATTCCTACCGCATATAAAACAGTTCCTATACCAATTATGCCACCTAAATAAAAACCTAAAACAACCACACTTAATTCAAGCAGTAATCTGATTAGAGAAAAAGATAAACCAGTTTGCTTATTGATGCCCGTCATAAGTCCGTCCCTTGGACCTGGACCTAAGTTAGCTGCTAAATAAAATCCACTTCCTATTCCAATGATTAGTATTGAAAAAATTACTTGGAATAATTGTAATAAAAAAATATCTGGTTTTGGTAAAAATGGTAAAGATAAATCAATAACTATCGATATCAGTATAGCATTTAGAATTGTGGCAATTCCTGGTTTTTGCTTTAATGGAAACCAAAATAGTAGGGAAATTACACTAACTATAAATGTAGTTATTCCAATTGTATAACCAGTGATAAAAGACAATCCCTGATGAAGCACGAACCAAGGGCTAACTCCAATATTTGCTGTTACTATTAATGTCTCACCTAAACCAAATAATATTAACCCAAAAATTAAATATAAAACAGTTACTATTTTTGGTTTTAAATTATATTCATGTGAAGAACTCCAATAAAGTTTAGGAATTGTTTTAAGCGTTAATGCATAAATTATTTTTTTTAACATAAGTTTCAGTACCTATATAGATTAGGAAACTGGGTCTCTATCTAAATAAATTACAAATATTATTTATTCCACCTACTAGGATTAATAGCTGAGGCTTCTGATTTCATTCCTTTGGGTTTGTGAGGCTGCTCCCATTCAACTCCTGAACTGTTAACACTTTTAAGAAAACGTTTAGTTTCTTTGGGCGCCTTTTCTACAAGTTCAGGGTCCCACTCTTCCATAGGTTTGATGGGGCCTGCCCAAATTGGACGATAACCAAATTGTACCATCGTACGACGAGTATCAGCTAAATTGGGATGAACACCATGAAATATATTAACTGGGAAAACTATAGCAGTTCCTGCTTCGGCACATATAGTGATTTCTTCTGGATGAGATTTATATCTTTTATATGGATTAGCTTCAGCATGAAAAGAAAGATGGGATCGCGGTAAAATTCTAAACGGTGCACGTTCTTTATTTAAATCATCAAAATAATAAATTACACGTAAAAGTTTAGGAGAACTTCCCTCATATCCAAAAATTGAAGAGCCGAAGGGCTGTCCATCAGTATGCATTGATACGGGAGGTGAGCCCGGAAGTGTTCGATGAAAAAAACCTCTTGTAAAAATTATTTCTGGACCACATAACTCTTCAAGAAATTCAACTACTGGTGGGTTAGCTATCAAGGACGCAACTGCAGGACTATACCATTGTGGCTCTAAATGAAAAGTCTGGCAGTCACTATAATCCTTTGTCTGCATAGGTGCATCTTTCATTTCTTTTTTTATCTGTTCAATCTTTGAAGCATCTACAGCTTTAGGAAGAATAGTATATCCTTCGACTTCAAGATGGCGTTTTTTTTCTCCTAGAGACATCGATTCAAAATCTGTCTCATCAATATTCATAAAATCTATTTTTTCATTTATATTATTTAAATCTGAGTTTCCTGGACTTGTTACATCCACATCTTTATAATTTGAGTTTTTTTCAGTCATCTTAAATCAATCTTGCAATTAAAAAAAATAGTACAAAATTTTAGATAATAAATAAATACAATATTAAATATAATACACTATATATTTACACAAATTTATGAAAAACATATTTTTAACACTAACAGGATATCAATTAACATGGATATTTTGTGTTTTTGGTGAATATTACAATTATCCTTTACTTGGTATTGTTGTAGGAATTTTATATTTGTCTACTTTTTTCTATTTTGTTAAATTTAAAATTCGAGCATTAAAAATATGTCTGCTCTTTTCATTTATTGGATATTTGTTTGATAGTATTCTTGGATATACTCAACTATTTAATATTAAATCTAATATTATGATAGGCTATATGCCAATTTGGTTTTTAGTTCTCTGGCCTAGTTTTACAACTTTATTTGTAAATGTTCTTGTTTTTTTAAAAAATTATTTATTGCTATCCTTTTTAATAGGTGCCGTACTTGCTCCTCCTACATATTATTTAGGTATACCGCTGGATATAGCTTCTAGTAACAATATAACTTTAGCTATGACAACAATGGTTATTTTTTGGGGATTTTTTTTAATGCTATATTCTTTTTGTATAAAAAAAATAAATTTTTAAAATTTACTCATAGCGAGATTTCACATTTATCAGCTTTAAAAAGGATGCTTAAAAAAAAATAATAGTATATATGGTCAACAATGAGTTTAACCTTTGAAAATATTAAAAAAACAAAATCTAATCTAAGTTATCCCTCTCAATTATTTATTAATGGAAAATATCAAAAATCAATTTCAGAAAAATCATTTGAAAATATTTCTCCAATTGACGGAAGTATTGTAAATCAAGTTTTTTTTGCTGAGCAAGAAGATATTGATTTAGCTGTTTCTAAAGCTAAAGAAACTTTTAATAAAGGATATTGGTCAAATCTTTCACCAGGTGAAAGAAAAAAAATACTTTTAAAATTTGCTATACTATTGGAAAGAGATCGTTTGGAGTTATCACTCCTTGATACCATAGACATGGGTAAAACAATTAATGATACTTACAATGCTGACTTACCAACTAGCATAGATAATATTGAATGGTATGCTGAAATAATTGATAAACTTTTTGATGACATTTCACCAAGTTCAAAAGAATATTTGGGCTTAATTACCAAAGAGCCAATTGGAGTTGTAGCAGCGATAGTACCTTGGAATTATCCATTATGGATGGCAATATGGAAAATTGCTCCAGCGCTTATTACTGGTAATTCTGTTATATTAAAACCTGCAGAACAATCTCCGATGAGCGCTATTAAAATTGGTGCTTTGCTCTCTGAAGCTGGAGTACCTGATGGAGTATTTTCAGTACTTCCAGGAGATGGGCCTATTACAGGCAAATCATTATGTCTTCATAATGATATTGATTGTGTAGCTTTTACTGGATCCGGCGAAGTTGGCAAACTAGTACTTCAGTATTCCGGTCAATCCAATATGAAAAGAGTTCAACTGGAGTGTGGCGGAAAATCTCCAAATATTATTTTTGCAGATTGTGATGATCTTGACAGAGCTGCAGAAGCATCTGCTTATGCTATCTTTGGAAATCAAGGTGAGGTTTGTTCAGCAGGATCTAGACTTATAATCCAAAAAGATATTGAAAAAGACTTCATCAATAAAGTTGTTCAATTAAGTAAAAAAATGCAACCTTCAGATCCGCTAAATCCAGATTCATTTGCTGGAGCAATAGTAAATACTGAACAGTTAGAAAAAATAAATAAATATGTAAATATAGGTAAAAAAGAGGGGGCTGATATTGAAGTCGGTGGAAATATAACAATGAAAGAAACAGGTGGTTGTTATTTTGAGCCTACTATTTTTAAAAATGTTAAGAACAATATGAAGATTGCTCAAGAAGAAATTTTTGGACCCGTGTTAACAACTTTAGCTTTTTCTAATTTTGATGAGGCTGTTTCAATTGCCAATGACTCTGAATATGGACTAGCAGCTGGTGTGTGGACGAATGATATTAACAAAGCAATAAAGGCCTCAAGAGAAATTCGTGCAGGAACAGTTTATATAAATAACTATGAGGAAGGTGTTGACTCAACAATACCTCTTGGTGGATATAAACAATCTGGAATTGGAAGAGATAACGGTGCACAAGCTCTAGAAAATTATCTTCAAGTAAAATCAACTTGGATCAAAATAACTTAAAAACCAATCTTGTTTAAATAATTTAGTTTTGAAATTAAAAAGGTTTATCTCCTTTAATGGCTACTCGGTCCATAATCCTTCTGTGCCCTAAACCTCTATTAGGAAAATAGTCAGCTATTGCATAATGTATCACGCTTCTATTATCCCATATTGCCACTGCATTTTTAGTCCACCTAAATCTACATGTTAATTCTAATCTTTCTTGATGCTTAAAAATTTTCATCAATAGCTCATCACTTTCTTTTTTACTTAATCCTATAATTTTTTTTGTATAAGTCCAATTTACATATAAAATTTTTTTTCCTGTTTCAGGATGTGTTCTTACTATTGGATGCTCATTAGAATATTCATCTATATCTACTTTTTTTGCCTCCATTCCAGCATAATTATCTACAAAAAATGACATTCCAAGAGAACTATGTAAGGCTTTTTTATCTATTATTTGATCTTTTAATTTCTCATCTATTGTTTCCCATGCAAGCTCCATATTAGCAAACATTGTATCGCCACCAATTGGAGGTATTTCAACAGATTTTAAAATAACAGCTTGAGTAGGCTCAGGATTATAACTTACATCACTATGCCAATTTTCTCCCCAATTGTTTTTTTCATATGGCTCTTTAACAATTCTTAATATTTCAGGATGATTAGGTAATCCTTTAACATACGCGTGATGCTCTATAGGACCAAAACACTTGGCAATATCAATTTGTTCTTGATGAGAAATATTTTGTTTGTGAAAAAAAATTACTTTGTGTTCCAACAAGAGATCTTTGATTATTTTAAAGTTATTGTCTGATGTATCACGTAAATCTATACCTGTAATTTCTGCTCCTAATGCCCCAGATAATAGCTCAACCTTCATAAAAAATCTTTTGTCATAAAAAAATTACTTATTCAACAACCCATGCACTTTGAAAATTTAATCTTTTTTTGTAATTATCAAATGCATTTTTATACTTTTCGTATAATTCTTCTTCAGTTAAATTTTTATCATCATCCACTTTACAAAAAGCAGCCTCTGGCTCTCTCCAACGAGAGAATTCACTATCTGCAATAATTGCCAACCGAATACACATAATTTCATACTCACCCAAATCTCTATTCATCAATCTAAAGTTAATATCTGTAATGAAAGTTGCAATTTTACGTCCTTTATAATCACTAAGACCATAATCGTTAATTGAAACACTTGATTGGTCTAACTCCCATTTTTCCTTAAACTTTGTATCCATTAGTTTTCCCAAATTGGGATAAGATTCATAGAGCCATGTTTCTTTAAATTTATCTTTATTAAATAAAATTTTAATTTCATTTTCAATTAATTCGACATGTGCCTCAACAACAACTCTATTGCGATCCCTTAAAGCTTTTTCTTCTTGTGCCTTTAAAATACCTTCGGCCTTTAAACGTTCTTCTTTAAGTTTTTTTTCTTTTTCTAATTGTTCTTTTTTCTTCTGCAAATCAACTAATACACTTTTTTCTTTATTTTCTTGTCTTTCTTGTTCATCTGCAACCTGTTTATTAGATAACCAAATAGGTAAAACACTAAACTTTGTATTAGAGTTTTCAAATGCTATCATAAGATTTTTAAGTGATTCTTCTCCAGCATAAATAAAGCCACAATTACCTCGTTGAACATTTATGAAGGTATCTTCAGTATTATTGAAAACAACATCATTTACAGATTTTCCATATCCCATTCTTGTAAATTCATTAGCAAGTAAATTCATAATACTTATATGACCAAGAGATGAATTCACATCCGTACACAAAGAAGTATTATCATTATCAATAATTAGTGAGCCAAAACCTAATCTTGTTTCGTTTAGTACATCCTCAGATATTTGCTCTGCAAACATTTCACGTTGTAAAAAATCTTTTTCGTATTCTTTTTTTGATATCATAGAAAATAATTGCAAATGATCAGATGCTATAGCAGCCACTAAAGAACTTACATAACTTTTGTCTTCACGTAATAATGCATCTTTTTTAAAAAAGATAAGATCATAATTTAATAAGTTGTTTTGATTACATTCAAAACCCTGATCAAAAGCTAAGAACTTTTTATTCGCAACCTTATCATACAAATAATATTTTAAGTCATTTTTAATTGTTTTAGATTGATAAAAACATGAAAGAGCAATGTCTTTTTCAAACACAACTTTTCCTTCTAAATTGAGTATAGCATTAGGAGCTTTACCTGATAAATTAACTAAAGTAATAAAATCAGAATCACTAGCATTTTTAATAATGTCAAAACTGACTAAATCTACTTCATTAATTGTGCTAGTTGTAACTAAATCATCTGGAGAAGATAATGCACTAACATGATCTTTGTATTCATTAGTTAAATTTTGATTATTTATAAATTTTTCTAGTTCATTATTAGCGCTAATTAAAACTCCAAGATTTTGATCCTCAAGAGATTTTTCAGCATATTTTATATTTTTAATAACGATTGTTGCAATATCCGAGGTAATATTATTCTGCAAATAAAATTTTAAATAAGAAATAATGTTTTTTAACTTTGTATTCTGGGTAGCAATCTTATTTAAAATATCCTTTTGACGTTGATCATTTTGCTTTGAATGAAATTTTATAAATTCATCTGAAATAGAAACATAATTTTTAAACTGAATAAAATCTTTCTGTTGAACTTCATTCCATTGACCTGCCAAAATAGCTTTATTAACAGAAATTAATTCTGTAATTTCAATAATATCAAAAGATGAAGGATTATCCTTGATAAAAATTAAAAAATCATTCAAAAAATATTGGGCTGCTAGTTGTTCCGCGTTGTATGTTGTAGCATTTAAAGTTTCTGTATCTTCAATAATTTCTTGCTTAACAACTACTTGATTAGAATTATTTGCTGCATTTTCTAATGTAGTTAGTAAATCAAAAGAAATAGTTGTAGTGATAGTTAAGCCTGCTTGTTCTTGCCATTCATTAAGAGCTTTAATAGAAACTCTTCCAAAAAGACCGTCAATTACGCCCCCATAAAATCCAAGTTTATTAAGGGCGGTTTGTGCTCTTTTAAAGTCTCCTTTTAAAGTAATAAGATTATTATTAATTTTCTTTTCTTCTTTTTTAGTTTCTTTTTTGATTTCTTTTTTAGTAGATTCTGCATTTATTTGTTGATTTTGAAATTCTTGGTAATCAGAAGTAAGATTTTTATCCTTTATAAAAGTATTTAATGAGTCAGTTATACCATTTAATTTATTTATTTCTTTTGAGGACAAGGAGTCTTTAGCGAGATCAATATTTGATAAAATATCAGACGCTAAAACAGAAGTTAAATTATTTTGTAAAAAGTATGTAAAATAATTAATTAGTTCTTTTAGTTGATTCTCAGCTGTCACCAAATTATTTGCTGCTTCTTCTTCACGAAGATCATTATTTTTATTATGAAAATCTAAAAAATCCTTTGAAGCTTCAGTATAATTTTTAAATAACTCGAAGCCTTCTTTTTCTAAATCAGTCCAACTACCATCTAGAATATTTTTATTACCAATCATAAATTTAGTGATTTCAATAATATCAAAAGTGCTAGGGTTTATTTTGATGTAATTCAAAAGATCATTAATATAGTGTTGTGCCTCTTGAAGTTCTTTGTTATTTTCAGATTGATCTTCGAATACTTGCTTTGTATCTGTTGTAGATGACGTTGAAGAATCTTTTGAATCATCTTGGCCATCAATTATTTCTTGCTCTGTTATTTTTTTAGCTTTAACTTCTTCCGCTTTTACTGAGTCTTTTGTTTCTATTATTTCACTGTCATCTGAGTTAGTTTTAGAGGTTGCTGTTATTTGGCTACCATTTGTCAAAACAAGTAGTTTTAATTCTGTAACATAATTTTTTAGTTTAGCCTCAACCATGTCAAATTTATTAACACCTGAGTTACAAAAAAAACCAACAAATTTAGGAGGATTACTACTGCTAGTATTTATTCCTACATTTAAAAGCTTAAAGTCTGGCCAAGAAAGTTTGGCAACTTCTTGTTTAATAGTTTTTGCAACTTTTGACCCATTACCTCCTGTTGCACATTCCATCCAAGATATATGAAAGCCTGCTTTAAGTGACCATTCATGTAATTCATTACCATTCTGGTAAATTGCTTCTTTTTTAGAAATAGCAAAACTTGCTGATGACAAAAAAAGGACTAAAAAAAAGGCTATAAAGATATTTTTCATATAATGTTATTAAATTTAAACTAATTAAAAATGAAGATAACTGAAAAGTAAAGAATACAAAACTTTTTTTAATAAAAATTGAGTGTAAAATTCATAAAAATATCATTTTTATTAAATTATTTGAATTTATTGTTTTACTTTTATTGAGGTGCTTCACCTATTATTGTAGTTCTTCTCATAACTCTTTTGAAATTAGCAGTATCATATTTTGTACCTTTATGGAGCAATCGACGATTATCCCAAACCAATACATCCCCTTCTTTATATTTATGTTTGTAAATAAATTTTGTTTTGGTTGCTAATTTGTTTAATCGCTCTATAAAATTTCTTCCTTTTGAATAATCCATATCCTCTATATATTCTGCATGATCACCTAGGAATAAACTTTTTCTACTTGTGTTAGGATGAGTTCTTACAACAGGATGAATGACTGGAGGTGCATTATTTTTTTGTTTTTTGGATAAAGGATCATGACCATGTCTTCTATTTCTAGAAAAATCTAAATTATGAATGGCAAATAGATTATCAATTTTCAGTTTCATGCTATCACTTAAAGAATCATATGCATTTTCCATACAACAAAAATGGGTTTCGCCCCCTTTAAGTGAAATTATATCAGCAACCATTATGGTTGCTTGTCCTGTAATTTTACGCCAAGATCCATCAGTATGCCAATATAAAGAACCTTGATCAGGATGCTTTCCTGATGGTTGTCCTTTATTGTTTAAGTTACTTAATACATAAACTTCTGGGTGTTCTTTGGCATGATTTTGATTAACGGCATGAATTAAAACTTTTCCAAATTTTCTTCCAAATATTACTTGATTTTTAATAGATAAATTTTGATTCCTGAAAAGCAAAATACCATAATCATTAAAATTTTTTAAAATTTCTTTAAAAAATTTGTTATTTAAACTTTTTGCCAAATCAAAATTTATTATTTCAGCACCAAATTTTTTATGAAGTTTTTTGATCTGGAGAGACATAAAAAAAATTTAGTGGAAAGATTGTGGGTTAGGTAATTCTACTATTGGATTAGATTCTATAATTGCAAGATCATCTTCTAAAGGCATATTTGAGTTACATGAGCTCCATTTCCCCGTTGGTTTAACTCCTCTACAGAGTATAGCCTTTTCAGCATACATAGGGTGAAGAGGTTTTGTAGATTCAGGGTTACAATATCTAATTGTTAAGCCACATCTTCTCCTATGAGACAGGTTTGGGAGTGATCCATGTGCAATCATATCCGCATGTAAAGAAAAATCTCCAGCTTTAAGAGCATTTAAATAAGGGTTACCAAATTTTTCAATACCAGTAATTTCTTGACTCAATACAGGATTTTTTTTATCTGTAACTTTCCAAGGTAATGGGCCTACCTTATGTGAACCAGGGAGAAACTCCATCGGAGCATTTTCTAAATCAGTATCATCTATAGCCAACCAAACAGTCACTGTTCTTGCCGGAGACATTAACCAATAACTCGCATCTTGATGATAAGGAACTGGTCTGTTATCATTTGGAAGTTTATTAAAAAAATGTGACGCCCAACAAATAATATTGGTTCCAATCAAATCCTCGACGTGATTTAATATTTTGGTATTATTGATAATTTTCCAAATTGATTTTGATTTATGTTGATAGCAATTTATTGAATAACTATCTCTACCATCTTTATATGATTGTAGTTTAAGAAATAAATTATCTACAGATTTCCTTACTTCATTTATTTCACTTTTGGAAAATGCATTAAAAGGGGCAATGAAACCACTAGAATTATATTTTTCTATGTCTTGAGATGATAATAATTTTGGAGAAGAGTTTTGTATAGGTAAAAAACTCAGATCACGATTGTCAGTTTCTTTAACCATTTTCTATATAAAATTAACTACATTATAAAAAGTATAGTAATTTTTACTTTAATTATGTTGAGGATGCAAATTATTGTTGAATTATTATTTTTTAAACTACAATAAAATGCTAAAATAATTTTAACAAAAATATTAAGCTTGGCTATTTTTTTTAAAGAATGAACAATATAATAAAAGAATTATTAGAAAAGGCTAAAGATTGCCAAAATAAAAATGAAAATTTAAAGGCTGAAAAATTTTATAAAAGAATCATTGATATAGATATAAATAATTTTGAAGCTCACAACTTACTTGGGATACTTTACTGCCAATATGAAAAATTCAATGAAGGTTTAAAATATTTTAATAAAGCAATTAATATTCAAGATAATCATGCGGGATTATATTGTAATAAAGGAAGTGCACATTTTGAATTAAATGAATTTGCAGAAGCTATTAAAAATTATGATATAGCAATATCCTTACATCCTAAATTAGCTGATGCTTACTACAATAAAGGAAATGCTTTACAAAAATTACAAAGTTTTGAAGAATCAATAATAAACTACGATAAAGCTCTAGAATTAAATTCTAATTTATATGGTGCTTATATAAACAAAGGTAATTCACTTAAAAACTTAAAAAAATTAGATGAGGCAATTACAAATTATAATAAAGCAATTGAAATTAATTCAAATGAAGTAGAGCCGAATTGGAATAAAGCAATTACCCTTTTGCTTAAAGGAGAGTTAGAAGAAGGTTGGAAATATTATGAATGGAGGTGGAAAAAAAATAATTTTTCATCTGAAAAAAGAAACTTTTCTCAACCTTTGTGGTTGGGAGATTTTAACATAAACAAAAAAATAATTTTAATTCATACTGAGCAAGGATTAGGAGATAGTATACAATTTTCAAGATATATTGAGCTAGTAGAAAAATTAGGTGCTAAAGTAATATTTGAAGTTGAAGACTCGCTTATAAAACTCATGAGATATTTAAAAGGAAATTTTGCTACAGTTCGAAAAGGGGAAAAATTACCTTTTTTTGATTGCCATTGCCCTCTACTTAGTTTGCCTAATGCCTTTAAAACGAACATTAATAGTATTCCTCAAAATATTCCCTATATTAAAAAGCCCAGTCTCCAAAAAAAAATTTGGGAAAATAAATTAAATCAAGATAATTTTAATATTGGAATATGTTGGCAAGGTAGTTCATACTCAAAAGATGAAGGAAGATCGTTTCCAATAAAATATTTTAAAAATATCTCTAAAATAAAAAATGTTAAATTATTTAGCTTGCAAAAAAATGATGGGGCAGAACAGTTACACTCAAATTTTGAAGAAATAGAAGTAATTAATTTAGGTGATGATTTAGATAAAGAAGCAGCCTTTTTAGATACGGCAGTATTAATGACTAAGTTAGATTTAATAATTACTGTAGATACATCTATAGCACATTTAGCTGGATCAATGGGTTGTAAGGTTTGGGTACTTCTGCAATTTATTCCTGATTGGCGATGGATGTTAGATAAAAAAATAACCCCCTGGTATCCATCAATGAAATTATTTAGACAATCAGAACTAAATAATTGGAGCGGCCCTTTTAAAAAAATAGAAAAAGAGATTAATTCATTTATTAATAGTAATTAATATTTTTTAAAATTCGTTTATAAATAGAATATTATGAAAATTTCTTATGACTAAAAAAACAATTAAAGATATACAACAACAAAAGGGGAGGAAAAAAATTACATGTTTGACTGCTTATACCTCTTCTGTTGCTAAAATTATTGATAATTATGTAGATATTGTTTTAGTGGGTGACTCTTTAGGATCAACAATTTATGGGATGAAAAATACTCAAAAAGTTACGTTGGAAATGATGAAGGCGCATGGACGAGCTGTTTCTCAGTACTGCAAAAAATCATTTACAATTGTTGATATGCCATTCAATACTTATAATAATAATAAAGAAGCATTAGCAAATGCTAAGAATATAATTCATCATACTAAATGCCAATCAATCAAAATTGAAACTGACGAAAATAATATAGGAATAGTAAAATATTTAACTAAAAACAAAATCAAAGTTATATCTCATATTGGTGTAACTCCTCAAAAATATAAAAATTTTAATAAAATACGTACTGTAGGTAAGCTACCAATTGAAAAGGATAAAATTATCAAATTAGCTTTAAGTCTTGAAAAAGCTGGCTCATGTTTGATTGTTCTTGAATGTATGCAAGAAACTTTAGCCAAAGAGATATCAAAAAAATTAAACATTCCAACTATTGGTATAGGTGCCTCTAAAGATTGTGACGGTCAAGTATTAGTAATAGATGACATACTAGGAATATCAAGTTCAGAAAAAAAACCTAAGTTTGTTAAATCATATGCTAATTTTGAATCAATAATTAATAAATCTGTACAAAAATATTGCTCAGACGTTATTCAAAAAAAATTTCCTAATAAAAAAAATGTTTATAGGTAGTTTGATAGTACTGGATGAACAATAAATCAAAAAAAAGAATTTTTTGTGTTGCTCCAATGATGGGATACACTACACCTCACGCTCGTAGACTTTATCGTATGCTTTCTTCTGAAGTATTTTTATTTACCGAAATGATAGCAACAAAAACAATGATACATTCTCAAAATAGAGATTTAATTATAGAAAATGACTCTAGTAACCCTATTGCATTACAAGTTGGAGGTTCTGAAATTGATGATTTAAAAAAATGCTCCAAAATTGCTAAATCATATAATTATGATGAAATAAACTTAAATGTAGGCTGCCCAAGTAAAGCAGTACAAAAAGGAAGTTTTGGGGCCTGCTTAATGAAAAAAAAATCCTTAGTTAGAAATTGTTTAGAACAAATGAAAAATGCAGCAGATATTGAAGTTTCTATAAAATGTCGTATTGGAATTGGAAAAGAATTTAACTATGATTTTTTTTCTGACTTCATAAATGAAATTATTAAGAGTGAAGTTTCTATAATATACGTACATGCACGTAATGCAATTTTAAATGGCATAAGTCCAAAAGGTAATAGGACTATTCCACCTTTAAATTATGATTTTATAAAAAAAATTAAGTCAGAGTATCCAAAAGTACAATTTATTCTTAACGGAGGAATAGAAAATTTAGAAAATGCCTTTAAACTTTCTAAGGAATACGATGGGGTTATGGTTGGCAGATTAATTCAAAATAATCCTTTTTGTTTATCTAAGATTGATAAAATGTTTTTTAACCATTCTGAAAAGAAAATCATTAATGAAAAAATAATTATTGAATATTTTGATTATATAAAACCAAAAATTAATACTGAATCTATATTTAGATTATTGAGTCCAATATTGCAGATTTTTTTTGGCATACCTAATAGTAAAAAATTTAAAACCGATGTTCATGAAAATATGAAAAACCACAAAATAGATGAACTGCAATCTTTGTTTTTACAATTTATTAAGCAAAAAAAAGAGTTATTAGTTTAATTAAATGGAATTTGATAAGAAAGTGACAAAATTTCAACTCCAGGATTTTTATCACCTAAATTTGCATTAGAAATATGTCCATAAGATAGGCCTATTCTATTTTTATTTTCTAGTTCATAACTAAATTCAAAAGTAGTTCTAAACTGAATATCATTACCAAGCTTTTTTCCATCACCATCATCATAAAATCCTACCCCAAAACTAGGAGTAAATATAAAATTAGAGTCATCACCTACAAATAGTGTCCCGAGATTGTCTTCTAAATATATTCCACCCAATAAATATACTGCAGAATCTGTTGTGGTTTCTAAACCAATGAATGGTTTGAGATAAAAAAAATTTTCACTTTCAGGGCCTATTTCAACTAAAGAATTATCAAAACGTCTTTCATATCTTATGTCAGATGCTTCATTAGTTTGACTTCCATCAAACTTTATATCATATAAACCCCAACCAAAAATGTCATATCCACCTGCATACAAAACTTTAGGAAATAAAAATAATATTAATATAATTAATAATTTCTTAAACATTTATTTATTTATACTAAAACAATTTTTAATTCTATCAATTGAAAAATGGTGAAATTAGCTATTTGATATCTTAATAATAATATAATACTTAATAAAAAATCAATGAGATTCAAATATATCAAGAATTTTACCAGAATCATCAAAAATTCCTGCCAAAATTTTAGGATTATTTAACGGTTGATTAAATAATGAACAAACAATTCTTTTATTAACATCTTTAATTGCTTCATTGGTAGAAGATTTATAACCTCTAACAATTCTAATAAAAGTATTATAAGGATTATTTAAATTTGAAAAATTTTGATAACCCCACCAAAAACAATCACTCTGAGCTGATAGAGGGCGAGAAATATCAACACCTCTATTTAAAAATAAAATTTTTTTTGTATTCGTATATGCTGCATGTTTTAGATTAATAAAATATTGGTTATGTCCTGGCTGGGCAAGAAGAGAATTGTTTAATCTTGAAGTCCACTTACTTATAGGTATGGTTCCTTGTGTAGAAATTTGTAACAATTCTTCTATATTAAATCCATATGATTTAATTGTAGCATCTACACCATGTTCCAACATCCATTTAATAATATCATGAGGATTAGGAGCAGTTTGCAATTGAAGTAATTTTAGAAACATTTCTTCTTGTGCTCCTCGCAAAAAAATAATTTTTTCAGGATCTAAACAAAACTTAGACATAAGATTGTTTCTAAGATCCAAAACACTACTTAATGTTTTTTTTGACTCTGTTCCTAGACCTATAATATTTCCTAAAAAAACTAAAGCATCATTTTTTTCAAATTTTTGTAATAAGTATTTTTTAATAGACTCAAAAGCAATATGTCTAGAATGTATAGATCCTATAGCCCAAATTTTTTTAGATTTTGCAATTTCAGTAAAATTTGTTTTTTTATCCACCAATTACTTATTGTACAATGTTGTTTCTATTTTTTCAGTAGCCTGAAAGTAATCAGTCTTCTCTACTGCAGCAACCTCTCTTGCTAATCGCTCTAAAGCAACTTGAAACATTTGTCTTTCACTATATGACTGTTCAGGTTGGCTATTTTTTCTAAATAAATCTCTTACTACCTCTCCTATTTTTATAGGATCTCCTGAGAATATTTTGGTATCATATTCTTGTGCTCGTCTACTCCACATAATTCGTCTTATTTTAGGTTTTAATTTTAAAACGCTAAATACTTCTTCAATAATTTTTTTAGAAGAAATTTTTCTTAAGCCAACTTCATTTTGTTTATCTAGGGGAACACGAATTGTTAATTTTCCCTGTTCCATTTTAACGACATAAAATTTTGTTTTTATACTGGAAACTTCCATAGATTCTATTCTGATTATTTCTCCCACCCCATGCTTTGGATAAACTACAACTTCTCCAATTTTAAATTCCTTATTTTTCTTTACACTCATCTATTCTCCTGGTTTTTCACTAAAATGTTCTGAAAATTTATTCTTAACATCTTCCCATTCTTTAGCATCTTTAGGTGGATCTTTTTTTTCAGTAATTACTGGCCATTTTTCAGAATAAATTCGATTAATTTCAGCCCACTTTTCCATATTTTCTTCTGTATCTGGATGTATAGCATCTATTGGACATTCTGGTTCACACACTCCGCAGTCAATACACTCATCTGGATGAATCACAAGCATATTTTCTCCTTCATAAAAGCAATCAACGGGGCAAACTTCTACACAATCCATATGCTTACATTTAATACAATTTTCATCAACTACGTATGTCACCTTTGGGCCCTATTCATTAATTCCCATTTTTAGTAAAACTTTTTTCTTAGCTTTTCCACATTCATAATCATTTAGATATAGTAACCCTGCCAATCTTCTAATTAAATTAGATTCATAATCATGAACTTTTCCATCAGCAAGAATAATTTCCCATAAAATTTCGATTAATTCTATTTTCTTTTCGTCTGAATAAATTTTATTAATTTTAGAAGTAAAAAAATGTAAAGATTTATTATTATTAAGATCGTTTAAACATCTATCTATTTCTCTTTGAACATCTTCAGATTTTTCTTCAAATGAATATACTAAAAAATCAGATATTTTATCAATTTCCTTTTGATCAATATTGCCATCAATATTAGCAGCCTCAATCATAATTCCACATAATACATTCAAATCAGAAATTTCTATTTCTGTATTTTCTTCAGATTTTATAAAAAAATTTTTAAGCGATTTTATCAATTTCAATTTATTTTGTTAAAAGGTTCATTAAAGTAATTTTTCTAAAACTGCAAAAGGAGAATTTGGATCTTTTTTATTATCATTTCTTCCCTTTTTGGAAATTTTCTTTTGTAAGTTAATATTAGATTTTTTAATTTTCTTGCTATGTATCATTATTTTTTTATTAGTTTTTTTTTGCATTTCTTTTTTGTTTGATTTATAAAAAAATAATTTCTTATTTTCAGAAATAGAAATGCTTTCAAAACCACAATAATCCAAGATAGTTTTAAGCTGATCAGAATTACAACCTACAGGATTCATCAATTCTGAAGATTCTAAAAAGGGCCCATATTTTACTTTTTGTCTAGCAATAAAAAAAATTCTTTCAAAAACGTCAGCTCTTATTAAAAAACCATTTAGATTAATATACCCTATAGAAAACCAATAGGATTCTGGCAGTGTAAAATTACAAAGAAAGGATACCCTCCCATCATTAGGTAATGGATACAAATTATTTTCTTGATATTCATAATATACTTTCCAAAGCAGCGCATTTAATTCCATAGGCAATTTTTTTAATAAATGGGGCATAAAAAAAAATTTAGCTCCAACTCTAATGCCTATTTTTGATAAACTTGATTTATCTCCCTCAGATAACTTTTTTAAATTATCAGAATGACCATATACTTTCATAGTTCCAAGGGAATTAAAAACATTGTAAACAATTGCTCTAGCTTCAGAAGAAATATTAACATCAATTTCTTCAAATAGAGATTTTAAAGTGTTAGCTATTTTTTCATCAATCCAATTTTGTAATTTTTTTGTAATAGCTAACTTCTTGTCAGTTTCTAATAATTCAGAGTTTAAGCATTCTGCCCTTGGGGTGAATATTTTATTTCCCTTGATTAATCTGCCTACGGGTTCATCCCCCCAATAAATTTTAACATCATCACTAATAGTTAATTTATTAATATTTCCCAAATTAATTGCTATAAAGGGAGCTTTTAAAAAGTTATTAATTTTTTCTTCTATCATTGTGCGTATTGATTTTTTAACATGTATTAGGGAAAATAAAGATTCAGATTTAGGTACGTTTAATTCTAAATTAAAACCATTAATATATCCATAACTTTGTCCATTTAATATAATATTCTTATTATTATCAACTTCAACTTTGATATCTTCACCAAGTTTTTTGTTATTAACAAAAAAGCTAGCTGAAAAATCAACAAATCTTTTAGTTAGAGATTCATGCAAATTATCCGATAAATTATCTTCTATTTCTTTGGTCTTGTTTTGCCAAAATTCATATTCTTTTATCCATTTTGTTTGATTCGATATATAAGTCCAAGTTCTTATATTTGAAATTTTGATTGATAATTCTTCTATTCCCCCCGAATAATTTTCTAATTTAAATATTTTTTCTCTCAACCAATTGTCATTGATTATTCCATCATTATTTATTAATTCTAAAAAAATATTTTTTAATAAATCTAAATACGAATCCTTAAAAATTTTTTGAAAATCAGGAATTTGGCAGACATTCCAAAGCAAGCTAATAGAATTAAAATTATTTAAAAATGGTTTTATTTCTTTATTCTGAGAAAGTTCTCTAAAATTAATTTCATCTTCTGCATTTTTTTTATGTATAAAAAAACTTTTTATAGGAAATTTTTTAAAAGAGCTAATAACTGAATCAACAGATTGAAAATCAATTTTTGAGTTTCTCCAATATATTTTTTTTATGGAGTCAAACTTACTATCTTCTATTGATTTAATAATAACAGGGTCTAAATTACCAGCTGTATTTAAAAACCCAAATGTTCCATCATTTAAATGTCTTCCTGCTCTTCCAGCAATTTGACCTAATTCTGAAGGATATAAATCACGATTATATCTTCCATCAAATTTTTGGGATGCAGAAAAAGATACATGTTCTATATTTAGATTAAGTCCCATACCAATAGCATCAGTGGCTACTAAAAAATCTACTTTTTTGTCTTCATAAATTTCAACTTGTGAATTGCGTGTCCTTGGACTTAACGAACCTAAAACGACAGCTGCTCCACCTTTATGAGCTCTTAAAGATTCAGCAATTTCATAAATTGAATTAATATTAAATGCTATAATTGCTGAACGGGGATTAAGCTTAGATAAGTTTTTTTTATTTTCAAAAGTTAAATTGGAAAACCTCTCTCTTTTTTTAATATTAATTTTTGGAAATAAATCTATTAATATTTTTTCTATTGTTGATGAACCTAAAAAAATAGTTTCATATATTCCACGCATATTAAGTAAACGATCAGTAAAAATATGCCCTCTTTCATAATCTGAGGCTAGTTGTACTTCATCAATTGCTATGCATTCTACCTCAATATTTAAAGGCATTGATTCAACTGTGCAAAAAAAATATTTGGCTGTTTTTGGAAAAATCTTTTCTTCCCCCGTTATTAAAGCCACATTTTTAAAACCCAATTTTGATAGAGCTTTATCGTAATTTTCCCTTGCTAATAATCTTAAAGGAAAACCAAAAATACCAGATTTATATGAGATAAGACGTTCAAATGCAGTATATGTTTTGCCAGTATTAGTTGGACCAAGAATTGCAACTAAATTATTATCTCTATCTCGCACAGAAAAATTTTTTAAGAAGCTTTTGCAATAATTGAGTTAAGAACATACTGCAAAATGCCCCCGGCTTTGAAATATTCAAGTTCTTTTATAGTATCTATCCTACATCTTAGTTTTATTTTTTTAAAAAAATCTTTTTTTGATATAGTGCACTCAACTATTTTATTTGGAGTAATTTGATTAACTCCCAAAATAGAAATTTGTTCGTCTCCCTTAATTAACAAATTTATACGACTTTGGCCTTTAGTAAATTCAAATGGTATTACTCCCATTCCAATTAAGTTAGATCTATGAATTCTTTCAAATGATTCAGCTATAATAGCTCTAATTCCTAAAAGCTTTGTTCCTTTAGCTGCCCAGTCACGAGAAGAGCCAGTCCCATACTCTTTTCCAGCCATTACAACTAAGGGGACTGAATGTTTAGCATATTCCATAGCAGCTTCATAAATAGGCATATTTTTATTATTAATATAACAATACGTTATACCCCCTTCTATATTCTTGTTAATTTCATTTCTTATTCTTATATTAGCGAAAGTACCCCTCATCATTATTTCGTGATTCCCTCTTCTTGATCCATATGAATTAAAATTTTCTTTAGATATCTGTCTCACAGAAAGATAATCTCCAGCAGGGCTTTCTTCTTTTATTGCACCAGCAGGAGAAATATGATCTGTAGTTACAGAGTCTCCTAAAAGGGCCAGTATTCTAGCGTCATTTATATCTTCCTTTGAACTATTAGGATTGTTTAAAAAGAAAGGAGGGTGTTTGATATAGGTACTTGCTTCTCTCCAGTTAAAAGTATCTTGAGATATGATTTTAATAGAATTCCAATTTTTATCTCCTTTATATATTTCTTTATACCTTGATAAAAAAACTTCAGGGGAAAGGCTTGATTTTACAATACCTTCTATTTCTTTTGAAGTTGGCCAAATATCCTTCAAATATATTTTTTTTCCATTTTTACCGATTCCTATTGGATCATTAGAAATATCTAGAGTTATATTTCCTGCTAAAGCAAAAGCAACTACCAAAGGGGGTGAGGCAAGATAATTTGCTTTTATTTCTTGGTGGACTCTACCCTCAAAATTTCTATTTCCTGATAAGACTGAACAAACTGATAATTGCTTATTTTTAATTTCTTCAGAAATCCATTTATCTAAAGGACCAGAATTTCCTATACATGTTGTGCAACCGTATCCTACCAAATTAAAACCAATTCTATTTAAAAATTCTGATAACTTAGATTTATCTAAATAATCACTGACCACTTTGCTGCCAGGAGCTAAACTTGTTTTTACCCAAGGTTTTACTTTTAATCCAAGTTCAACAGCTTTCTTAGCAACAAGTCCCGCAGCAACCATAACACTTGGGTTAGAAGTATTGGTGCAGCTAGTAATTGCTGCAATAACTATATCGCCAGATTGTATTTCGTTTTTTTTTCTGATTAATGTTCTGTTTTCTTTTGAAAAAGAAATAAAAGACTTGGGAATATCTTTTAATAAAATCTTATCTTGTGGTCTTTTTGGCCCTGCTACTGCAGCTTCTACTTTTTCTAAATTAAAATTTATTAACTCATCAAAATTCTGTTCAATGTTTTTGTCATACCAAAGTTTTTGTTTTTTTGTGTAGGCTTTAACTATATCTAAATGATTTTTATCTTTCCCTGACATTCGAAGATAATTAATAGTTTCTTGATCTGTTGGGAAAAAACCGCATGTAGCTCCATATTCAGGTGCCATATTGGCAATTGTTGCTCTATCAGCCAATGACAAGTTATCTAAACCAGTACCAAAAAATTCAACAAACTTTCCTACAACTCCATGTTTACGTAATTTTTCTGTTATAGTGAGAACTAAATCAGTTGCTGTTATTCCTTCACTCAAATTGCCAGTTATATTAAAACCTAAAACTTTTGGAATGTTCATTGATATAGGCTGTCCTAGCATAGCTGCTTCAGCTTCAATACCGCCTACACCCCATCCTAAAACTGATAATGAATTAACCATAGTTGTATGACTATCTGTACCAACAACAGAATCTGGATAAATATACTGTTTGTTATTAACTTTTTTTATCCATACAGTTTTTGCAATATTTTCTAAATTAACCTGATGACAAATACCAGCTCCAGGAGGAACCAAGAAGAAATTATTAAAAGATTCTTGTCCCCATTTTAAAAACTCATATCTTTCTTGATTACGATAAAATTCAATTTTTACATTATCTTCTAAAGCTGAAGAAGTACCAAATTTATCAACCATAACTGAATGGTCTATAACTAGATCTACTCTTGAAAGAGGGTTAATTTTCTTTGGATCAATATTCTTTAACTTCAGAGCATCTCTCATAGCTGCTAAGTCTGCAATAGCAGGTACTCCAGTAAAATCTTGCATTAAAACTCTAGTTGGAAAGAATGCAATTTCAGAAAATAATTCTTTCTTTTCTATTTTAGTACATAAAGATGATATCATTTCATGATTTATTGACTCTCCATCTTCATTTCTAATTAAATTTTCTAATAAAATTTTTATACTATTTGGAATTTTAGATAAATTAAAACCAAAATAATTTGAAAGAATATTGAGGTCAAAATAAACATATTTTTGTCCATTTATTTCCAAAATTGAAAGAGTTTTAAAAGTATTTTTAGATTTCATGTTAATTAAAGAAAATTAAAATTCATTCTCTATTTTTATATAAATATTATGTCAAAAAGATAAAGTATATATAAAAGTTAATAAAATATAAGATTTCTGGGAAAAATTTGCATTATTTGATTAAAAAAACTTTTTTTTTAAAATAGTAGTACTAAAAATTATATACTTAAATTTAAAATTGATATTTTTTAGATTAATTTTTTAAATCTACTATATCGTTGACATTATCCGTAAGTTTTGGGAAAAAAAGACAGCCTTTATGTTTATCACTTTTTTTAAGTGATGATGGAGGGAGGTTCCTCCACTTAACCCAACACAAGGAGCATAAAAATGGCAAAGAAGAAAAAGAAGGCAGCTAAGAAAAGAAAAGCTGCACCAAGAAAAAGAAAAGCTGCACCTAAAAGAAAAAAAGCTGCACCTAAGAAAAAGAAAAAAGCTGCACCTAAGAAAAAGAAAAAAGCTGCACCTAAGAAAAAGAAAAAAGCAGCTAAGAAAAAGAAAAAAGCAGCTAAGAAAAGAAGAAGATAATTTCTTTTTTTATAGAAAGCTTAATTTAAGTTTTCTTTTTCTTAAAAATAGAGATTTTATCTCAAATAGCGGGGTCTTAAGGCCCCGTTTTTTATTGTTGTCTAAGTCTAATAAAGAGATTATGGATCAAAAAAATGCTTCTCGTTAATAATATTTATTTTAAACGTCAAAGTAAAATCATTTTACAAGATGTAAATCTATCTTTGCCACCAAATGGAATAGTACATTTGACTGGTAGTAATGGCGTTGGCAAAACAACATTATTAAAAATTATATGTAAAATTCTAAATCCAGATGATGGTGAAATTTTTTGGAACGGCAAAAACATAAAAAAAAATCACTATGATTATTGTAAAAATATAACTTTTATTATGGACAAAAATACTTCTAATGAAAATTTAACAGTCTATGAAAATATAATTTTTTGGAAAAAAATTTTTTCATCACAAATTAAAATTAATGAAATAGATTCAATGCTAAAAGTTCTAGGATTATTACAATATAAAAATACTTCTACAATTCATTTATCTTTTGGAGAAACTAAAAAACTAGAACTAATTAGGCTAATTATTGAACAAAAAAAACTTTGGATTCTTGATGAGCCTTTTATAGGTCTAGATTTAAAATCTGTTGAAATAATTATACAGACAATAACCAATCACATAGATTTAAATGGTATGGTGATTTTTACTTCACATACCTTACCCACTATTCCTAATATTAACACTGTAAATTTGGAAATCAATGAGTAGCTTCAATTCAATTTTGGGAGTTTTTTTAAGAGAGTTTAAAATACATTATAGAAGTTTCTTTCATATATTAAGCATATTTTTATTTTTTATTCTTAGCATTATAATTTTTGTTTTTGCGATTGGCTCAAATAAAGAATTATTGAATCAGATAGGTATAGGAATTATTTGGACAATAATATTATTAAGCAATACACTTTCAATAAAAAAATTTTTTCAAAATGATTTCGATGATAATAGCTTGATAATAATTCATATGAGTGGACTTTCTTATGAGATTATAGCGCTTATAAAAATGTTAACAATATGGATATTTTTGCAAGCTCCCTTTTTTATAATTCTTCCTATAGCGTTTCTTTTATTAGAAATGCAATTTGATAATTTAAAAATAGTTTATTTAAGTTTTTTAATAGGATCAGTTATTATCACTTGTATATCTTCAATATCAGGTTCTATGAATTTATTAAACAATAGAAACTTTTCAATAGGAGGTCTTATAATTATGATATTAAGTATTCCTGTAATAATATTTGGAGTTAATATTGCTAATGTTTCAAATAATATTGAGATTATAAAAGCACAAATAAATATTCTCCTAGGAATTATGTTTTTTTTTCTAGCAATTTCACCGTGGGCTACTGGGTTGTGCATTAAAATATCATTACAAAACAAATAATATGAGGTTTTTAATTAATCCAAATCGTTTTATTAAGTTTAGTGACCTAGTTTTCAAACCATTAGTTTATTTATGTGCTATATTTTTGATTATTGGAATAGCATTTGCTTTTTTTTTATCTCCTAACGATTATCAACAGGGCTCTACTGTTAGGATAATGTATATTCATGTTCCTGCTGCGTGGATAGCAGTTTTGACTTTTTTAGTAATGACACTTTATAGTATTGTAGGATTAGCTTTTAAAATTAATTTTAGTTTTATAATTAATTCAGCCATCGCTCCTATAGGAGCGATATTTACATTGATATGCATAGTTACTGGCTCTTTGTGGGGTAAGCCTATGTGGGGAACTTGGTGGGTTTGGGACGCAAGATTGACTTCTGTAGCAATTTTATTTCTTTTATATTTAATCATAATCTTTCTTAAAAACTCAATTACAAATATTAATGTTTCAGAAAAAATTACTGCTGTTTTAATAATAGTAGGATCTATTAACCTCCCAATAATTAAATTTTCTGTGGATTGGTGGAATACACTTCATCAACCTGCTAGTATAAGCAAATTATCTTCTCCTTCTATAGATCCTAGTATGTTGAGACCTCTAGTTATTATGACTATAGCGCTTATGTTATTAGCTATAGTAATTGGTATTATTAGAATTAAAGCGGAGATACTTAAGAGAAAACTTAGATAATCTTGATGAGACGATCGGTCATCTAAGTATTATTACATTATACAATTTTTTTGTTAAAAGGGTTTATGTATTTTTGGTATATTTTCTTTGCTTATTTAATAAGCTTTGTTTTGCTATTTCTACTTTTAGTCCAGTCATATTTAAAACTTAAAAAACTTAAATAAAATAATAATGTCCTTAAGATTTCAAAGATTATTACTTATATTCTTATCGTTGATTTTTTTAACAGCTTCGATTTTTCTT
>JBJKYT010000015.1:0-12758 GCA_045560915.1 Alphaproteobacteria bacterium | reverse complement strand
TAAATAAAGATGGAGAATTAACTGGAATACTTGCATAATCTGCAAATGTGCAAGCATGACCATAACTAGTCATTGTTCCAGGATCTTCTTTATCAATAATTGTAACTTTGAAACCAGATTTTTGTAAGAAATAAGCAGTGC
The DNA here is from genome assembly GCA_045560915.1 of Alphaproteobacteria bacterium. Taxonomy (GTDB): domain Bacteria; phylum Pseudomonadota; class Alphaproteobacteria; order HIMB59; genus MarineAlpha5-Bin3. The sequence goes on along the minus strand of JBJKYT010000015.1, from coordinate 12,617 downwards.
ATATTCCAACTATGCCTGCTCCAACAACCACTATTTTTTTCACAAATTATTGTCTAGAAATGCCGCGCATTTTTTCTGATCGGCGACGAAGTAACTCCACTGTTGTTAGTAAAAAAATTGATAGTGCAACTAAACATGTTGCCATACATAATATTACTGGACTTATTTCTTGGCGAATACCTGCCCACATTTGTTTTGGTATAGTTAATTGATCAAGGCTGGCCATGAACATTACAATAACAACTTCATCAAATGAAGTTATAAAAGCAAATAAAGCTCCAGAAATAACTCCAGGTAAAATTAAGGGCATTATTACTTTAAAAAATGTTCTAATTGGCTTAGCTCCTAAGCTTTGAGAAGCCCTGACCATATTCATATCAAATCCAACTAATGTTGCTGTAACTGTAATTACAACAAAAGGTGTGGATAAAGCAATATGCGCTAATATAATTCCTGTAAAAGTGTAAACAAGATTAATTTTAGCATAAAAAAAGAACATGCCTGCAGCAGTAATAATCAATGGAACAATCATTGGTGAAATTAAGATTGACATTATAAGAGCTTTATAAGGCATATGCGGTCTACTTAAACCAAGTGCTGCTAAAGTCCCCAATGCTGTTGCAAAAAATGTTGAGACGAAACCAACAAAAAAACTATTGACTGTTCCAACCATCCACTTGTTACTACATGGAGTTGTTAAATTTTCATCAGTACAAATTCCAACCATATAGCGATACCATCTTAACGACCAAGCTTCAGGATCAGGAGGCCAAGACATCATTCCTTCTGTGAAAATCATAAAAGGTGATTTGCTAAAAGATATTGGAATAATAGCAACTAAAGGAGCAATTAAAAAAAAGAAGACTACAGCACAAATTAAAAGATATGCATAATAATAAGTTCGTTGTACTGGTGTAGCGTACGATGGTAATGCCATAATTATCCTAACTTAATGTTATCAATTCCAACAATCTTATTGTAAAGCCAATATAAAACCAACATTATAACAAGCAGAATAGATCCAATTGCTGCACATAAGCCCCAGTTTAATGTTGTCTTTAAATGGTAAGCAATCCAATGACCTATTAATTGACCATCTTTTCCACCAACTAATTCTGGAGTAATAAAGTAACCTATTGCCAAAACAAAAACTAAAAGTCCTCCCGCACTCATACCAGGAACTGTCTGAGGTAAATATACACGAATAAAAGCTCTTACTGGTTTTGCACCTAGATTTTGTGCCGCACGCATATGGCTTTTTGGAATAACTTTCATTACACTGTAAAGAGGAAGAATCATAAAAGGTAAAAGAATTTGTGTCATTGCAATAATAGTTCCTGTCATATTATAAACCATTTGAATTCTTTGATCATCGTTGATAATACCTAGCCATACCAGAACGCCATTAATGACTCCTTTTTGCTGTAACATTACAATCCAGGCCGTAGTCCTAACTAAAAGTGAAGTCCAAAATGGCAACAAAACAAATATCATTAATAAATTACTATATCTTAATGGAAGATTAGCTAATAGATGAGCAACAGGGAAACCAAGAAGTAAGCAAAAGAAAGTAACATAAATGCTAACTTTAAATGTTCTAATCCATGTTTTTATATACATTCTTCTCTTTTCATCTTGCATTATAACATTCCCATCAATGTCATATGTTCTATCAATAGCGTTCCAATAATAAATTGCTGTTTTTTCGTTAACCATTTGTTTCATTGAAACCCAAAATAATCTATCACCCCAACCTTCGTGAATTGAAATCATTGTTTCTTTGTAAGATGTAGGAAGTTCACCAGATTTAACAATTTTTTTAATTGCCCTTCTTGTTTTCTTAATAAGACTTTTCCATCCAGATTTAGAATAGTTCATTCGAGTTAATGCTTTGCCTACTTGAACTTTATCTCCATAATGAATATCATTAAAGATTGCTTTGTAAACTGCTTCTGGAGGTAGTTCGTCATTTTCACTATCCCATTTATTATATTCCTCAAAAGTTTTCGAATACACGTTATTTATTTGAGAATCATCAACACTCCGAAGTAACATGTCTAAAATTGGAACGACAAATGTTACAATAATAAACAATAAAAGTGGGGCCACTAAAAGAAAAGCTCTGATCTTATTTTTTCTCTCAGTTTTTCTTAGGCTAACCTTAAGAGGTAGCCCATCAGTTGTAAATATTTGGTCAGTAGTAGAAATAATATCCTCCAATAAAAAAGGCGAGTTAAACTCGCCTTTTTTTTAAATTAAAATTAACGTCTTATCAAGCTTAGTTAGCCATCCAAGCTGCATAACGTTCATCAATTTCTGCTCCATTATCAGACCACCACTCAGGGTCACCCATTACTGAAATTTTTAATCTTTCAGGAGTATTAGGCATATGAGGCATAATATTCTGACCATTTGGTCCCCATGGCTCGCCAGCTTCAATAATTGGAATACCAGAAGCTCTCATTGGTCCATAAGTAATATATTTAGCTTGCATAGCTTGAGAAGTTGGAGAAGATGCATGAATCATCCAATCAATAGCACGTTCTCTATCTGGAGCACCTGTCATAAGACAGATATATTCTTGCTCAATTAATTGACCTTCCCAAATATACTCAAAGTTTTCACCTTCTGCTAAGTTAGCTGCACCAACACGACCGTTATATGCAATTGACATTACAACTTCACCACTTTTAACTAATTCTAGTGGTTTAGATCCTGCAGACCAATGAACAATATCAGCTTTGATTTTATCCATTACACCAAAAGCTCTGTCAACAGCGCCTGTTTGGTTTTTAAGAACTGTATAAACAGCATTTGGAGATACTCCATCAGCAACAAGTGCCATTTGGATAAATCCATTTGCCCAAGTGTGTACACCTCTTTTTCCAGGGAATTTAGTTGTATCAAAGAAATCAGCAATCACTGATGGCTTGTCACCAGGAAATGCATCTGGATCGTAGAAAACTACATAAGTCCAGAAGATTTGTGGAGCACAACAATCAGAAAGATTGGTAACACCATTATTTGCCATATCTTCAATCATACCTGTTCCGTCTGGAGCAGGTGTGAAATCACCATACAAGCTAGAAATGTCTTCGAATAAACCTTCGTCACAACCAGTAATTGCTTGGTCAGGAAGTACATCAACAATATCCCATGTAACGTTTCCACTTTCAACTTGTGCTCTTACTTCACCAAGACCACCATTGTAGTTTTCAAATTGTATAGCGCTAGGATCACTATAAGTGTCCACATATGCTTTAATTTGACTTTCTGTATAAGCACCGCCCCATGAAGCAACTGTAACTGCGTTTGCTGCAAATGGAAATGCTAAAAAAGCCAAAAGGAAAGCTTTAAAAAAATTTGACATAAGTTTCCTCCTTTTTAGTTAACTATTATTTGTAGATCTATATGTCTAATATGCCAAACCTCTTAACACGGCTAAAGATTAAAAAAAAGTCTAAAATAGCCCAGAAAACTTGGATAATATAATAATTAGATTAAATATTTTAAATTTATTGAGAATAATCCAGAGCTCGGATATCAGATGGTTCCCAAGAAATATTAATTTTGGATCCTTCTTTTATATTTATATCACCTTCATTTGGAATTTTGACAATAAAATCTTTGCTACCACAAGTATTTAACCTCGCCCTAATATGATCACCTAAATAAATTAGTTCTTCTACCTGACCTTCAAATTGATTGAGATTAGAATCTTTTGAACCAATTGTTATTCTCTCTGGTCTGACAGATAATTTTGTTTTGTCACCAGTAGAGTTTACATTAATTTTTAGAGCTTTTACCGATCCTCCACTATCCAGATCTACATTACAAAATTCTCCATTAATTTCTTTTACTGTTCCAGTCATAGTATTGTTTTCACCAATAAATTCAGCAACAAAAGAATTTTCAGGTTTTTCATACAAAATATCTGGTGTAGATAATTGTTGCACCACTCCATCATTAAAAACAGCAATACGATTAGACATCGTTAAAGCTTCACTCTGATCGTGAGTAACATATACTACTGTAATACCAATTCTTTCATGAATATGTTTGATTTCATATTGCATTTGTTCTCTTAAATTTTTATCCAAAGCACCTAAAGGTTCATCCATTAATACTAATCTTGGTTCAAAAACTAAAGCACGAGCAAGAGCAACACGTTGTTGTTGGCCTCCAGATAATTGTGCTGGAAAACGCGTACCGAACTCTCCTAACTCTACCATATCAAGAGCTTTTTTAACTCTGTCTTCTACTTCAGATTTATTTAATTTTCTAACTTCCAAGGGAAAAGAAAGATTTTCTTGTACAGTCATATGAGGAAATAAAGCATAATTTTGAAAAACCATTCCTATTTCTCTTTCGTATGGAGGAATTTTGCTTATAGGTTTTCCATCTAGAAATATTTCACCATTTGTAGGAGTTTCAAAGCCTGCTAACATCATCAATGTAGTAGTTTTTCCTGATCCAGATGGTCCTAACATTGTAACAAATTCACCTTTTGTAATATTAAGATTTAAGTTCTTCACTACCAACATCTCACCATCATAACTTTTATCTATTTTTTCAAAAATTACGAAACCATCAGAATTTGTATTCACGTTTATTATCCAAACTTTTTTGTTGTGCTAAGGGGAATACCTGTCATAGTCTAAATAGTCAAAAAAAAATTAACATAAAATGCAACTATTAGGTATTTTTTTTGCTCTTGGTGCCGGATTATTCTTTGGAATATTAGCGCCTACGACAAAAATTTCATATAATTTAGGAGTCGGAGTCGGTTTAGCTATATTATTAAGATATTTTATTGCAACTTTGCTAGTTGCTCCACTAATACCATTCCAAAAAAATTTATTAATTATCTATAAAAATAATCTTTTTGATTTTTTATTAATTACAGTTGGATCAATATTTTTAACTTCAGGATTATTATTATCAGTTAAGTATATTGAAGTTAGTTTAGCTATATTAATTTTTTGTACATACCCTTTATTAGTCTTATTTTTTTCTATTATTATAGATAGAGAAAAAATATCTAATAATATTAAAATTCTTTTTTTATCTACTTTTGTAGGTCTTTTTTTTGTATTGGGACCTTCATTTAGTAGTTTAAATATTTTTGGTTTTTTATGTGCTGTAGTTGCTTCTATCGGGGCCACAACAATGATTATTATTAATCAAAAAATGTCTAATAAGTCTATTACCCCAGTTCAAATAAATATTTTTATCAATTTTTTTAATTCATTTTTTTTCTTTTTTATTTTATTTTTTTTCTTTAAAATAGATTTATCGATTTCAAAAATTAGTTTTTTAATTGTTTTAATTCCCTCATTTAGTTATGCAATAGCTTTATTTTTACAATTATTAGCCATTCCAAAAATTGGTCAAACTAATACTGCGCTATTTTTGTATTTAGAGCCAGTTGTTGCTATAATTGGAGCAGTGATTTTATTAAAAGAAACATTAACTAAATATCAATTAGTTGGCGCAGTCATAGTTTTGTCAAGCCTTGCTCTGGCAACGTATTTATCAGGTAAAATTAAAAATGATTCTTCATAAAATTAAGCCAATTTCTTCCAATAATTTTTTCAGCTATATTCTCATTAATATTATTTACACACATAGCTTCAAATAAATTATTTATATCGCTAGGTTTTTTGTACCAATCAGGTTGTTTTGGCCATTTAATATTTTTATCTTTTGATTCTCCATAATCTGTTTTTTTAGTCCATTTTCCATTTCGCATCCACATTACAACGTCATCAGACCAGTTCAAGCACAAGTCTGAACCTATACCAATATTTTCTGAACCAATTAAATCTATTAATTTTCTAATCATTGTGCAGAAATCTTCGATTTTACAATTACCTAAATTTTTTAAGTGATAAGGGTATAAGCTTAAACCAATAAAGCCATTTTTATTTACTAACTTTTTTAAAACTTCATCATCAATATTTCGAAGTGATTTATGGAAAAAAGAGGGATTTGCATGAGATATGGCAACAGGTTTTTTAGAAAATTCTATAGCTTCTAAACAAGTGATTTTTCCAGCATGGCTTAGATCTACAATCATTCCAAGATGATTCATTTCCTCTATCACAGCTTTTCCAAATCGACTTACACCAGAATCTTTTGGTTCAAAACAACCTCCAGCTAAAGGAGTTTGATTATTATATGTTAATTGCATAAATCTTAGTCCTTTTTGAAAAAATTTTTCTACTAAATAGATGTCATTAGCAATAGGCGCTGAGTTTTGAAATCCAAAAATAAAAGCAACTTTATTATTTTTTTTGGCATCTATAATATCTTGTGAAGTTTTTGCATGACAAATAATATCTTCATTATTTGAAATTAATTTTTCAAATTCTATAATTTTATTAAAAGACTCTTCAGTATTTTCCCAATAAACTAGAGTAGCATGAATAGCTGTTACTCCGCCCTTCCATAAATCCTCTAATATTTCTCTATTCCAATTACAATACTCTAAACCATCTATTATAATTTGATTTTTTAGTAAATTTGCCATAATTTATTTCGTATCAATACTTAATTATTTGTTATAATTCACTATATATATTTTTAATTATGACTCAAAAAATTTTTAAATACACCAATCCTTCTCGTATGAACCTAAAGGAGATGGGATCGAGATATCCTTCAAGATTAAGCTTTTCACGAAGTATGTTAAGAACTTTGGTAAAAGAAAAATGGAAAATTAAAAGATCAAAATTTGATTTGGATAAAGATGGCTTTGGAACAGTTATATATCAGATTAATATTAATAAAGAAATATACTCATTGGTATGTTTTTCGCGCTTTTTAAATGATGAAGATAGAAGTGATAGAGTTATAGCGGATAAATGGGATACTGCTTATACTCTTCATATAGGTAAAATTAGTGACAAAGATTTAGATAGATTAAATAAAAATGTTCCTCTTCAAGAGTCAGGAAGAAATTCACCAAAAGAATTGGTTCTGAGTCGTGCAAATAAAAGTGTAAGATTATTTAAAAAAGTAGTTGAATGTCTTTCTAAGGGTGTTCAGCCTACAATAAATGAAATTAATGATGTTGGTTATTTAATGAGAACTACTGCCGTATATGGAAGTGGAAAATTTGGATTATCTGATTTTATAAGAACAAAAAAAGTAACAGCATTTGATCAGCCTTTTAGAGCTGAAATGCTTGCAGTTTATATTATTAGAGAGTTTAGTGTTGATCTAGTAGAACATATAGCTTCTCATTTAAATCCAAAAAAAGCAGTAAAACTAGATAAAAAATTAAAGCAGCATTTAGGAATTGGAAATTCTACAGGATTAGGTATGGCTCCATTTATAATAAAACATCCAAAGTTAGTACATAAATGGATGAATCAGTATAATCTTGCAATTGAAAATATAACTTCAAGAAGATCACTAACAAAAAATAATTTAAAAAAATTTGTTTTATTACTAAAAAAAGCTACAGATTATTTAAAAGAAGTAAAAACTACAGATAATTATCAAATTGAAAAAAATAAAGAAGCTTTGAAAGATATTAAAAAGACAATTATCTTTTGTAATAAAATTAATTCAAATATAAAGAAATATAATTGGATAAAAATTTTAAATTTTGCTCATAAAAATTTATCCTTTGATGCACAAGAAATTGTTAAAGTTCAGATAATAGAATTATATCCAGGAATAGCTAATGATTTAAGTAATGATATGTCAAACTCTGATGAAATGTATTTAAAAGTTAATGAAAAAATATCATCATTAAAAAAATTTATTGAAAAGAATTATAAATGGGCTTTAAAAATAGATTTTGAAAAGAAAGAAAATTTATATTTATTTTGGTATATATCAGAAGAAAAATTAGAACCACGATTGGGTGAAAGATACAACGAAAATGGGGCAGAATTGGAACAACCTTTAGGTATAGGAAGAATGGTAAATAGACTTTATCAATTTTTAGTTAATCATGAAGAAATTAAAAATTATACAGTAGCAAAATTTTTACTCAGCTATCCAGAATACAGAGGAATTATAAGAAGAATACAAACTTTATCAGATTACAAACTTGGTGAAGTTGAAGATAATATATTGGCAAAAAATACTATGCCTATAGATATGTTAAGATTCAAATTGTCTTTTTTTGGTGCGTCTCGCTACGATCCAAAATCAGAAAAATGGTTAAGAGTAAGTTTTTTTACAGGAGCTCCATTTTACAAAGAATTATCTAAACAAAACGTTGATAGCTGGGGTTTTGCGACTAAGAATTCATACAAATAATTGTGGGTTATTCATTTTACGAAATATATATTACTTCTCAAAGAGCTTTCTCAGCTATGGGTTTTCCACACGGATCTGATGAGGACGCAGCTTTTATAATATCTTGGCTAGAATTAAATAATTTTGGAGGTATTTCTTTGCTTGCTAGTTCAATTAAAGAATTAGATCAAAAATACCAAGGAATATTAGATATTGAAGATTTAAGTAAAACAATAAATTTTAAAGATGTATCTATTTTGATGAAAGGATCTGGATTAATAGATTTTATGCTATCTAAAACAGAAAATAAAAAAAAGATTTTAGTAAAAATAATTAATTGTGAAAACAGTATTTTATTTTTGCCTCTTTTATATAAAATTTCAAAAAAAATAAATTATATTACATTATCATTTTGTGACTCAAATAATAAATTAAATATATATGAGTTACAAAACAAAAAAATAATAATTAAAAATAAAAAAAATAATAAATTATTACAAAATAATGAAGTCATTATTGAAATGCAAAATAATAAAGAAAGTATAAATAATATTAATAATAATAAAATAATTTCTGAAAAAGAAATTCAAAAAAACTTATCTCGATCTTTAGAGCCTGATCTAAAATCTTGGAATAAAATTACTAAAATAGCTAATAAGACATTTGTACCAGAGTCTGAAGAATCTAGAAATAAAGGAGCTGGTGGAGGCGATGCAAATGATTAGTTATAAAATAATTTAAAGAAAAGGTAATTCACATAAAGAACCATTAAAAGACTCTCCTTCTATTTCAATTTTACAAAGCTCAGTAAAATTCCAAAAAGGTTTTTTAACCATAACTATGCCAATGACTTTTTTAAAATGTGGGGAAAAAATGCCAGATCTTAATTCTCCTATTGTATTATCATTTTGATCATAAACATTCATAGAACTAGAAACATTTATAAAATTGGTGTCAATGGTTATGCCCATTAATCTTTTATTAATACCATTAGATTGAATTTTAATTAATTCACCTTTTCCTACAAATTCTACATCAGTATCTAAATTAACAAATTTATCGAAACCACATTCAAGAGGATTGTCATTATTATCAAAATCATTACCACAAGATAATAAAGCGCTTTCTATTCTTTCTATAAGATTGGGGTATCCAGGCTTGATATTATAATCTTTTCCAACTTCAAATAAATGATCATATAACTCTAATCCAGATCTCGTATTTTCTACGTAAATCTCATATCCTCCCTGCTTTGACCAACCTGACTGAGCAATTAAATGTTTAGAGCCTCTAAAATCAAAATAAGCAAAATCAAAAAACTTAAGTTCTTTTATTTGATTGCCAAAAATCTTTTCCATTAAAGGAAACGATTGAGGGCCTTGAACAGCCATAATATCAACGTTGGGTTCAATGATTTGAACTTGTAAATTATATCCAATTGCTAAACCTTTGGCATACAAAATTACATCACTATCAGCAATTGAAAGCCACCATTTTTCTTTGGTATGTCTGAGAACAATAGGATCATTAATAAGACCACCTTTGTCATCAATGACTGGGCAATAATAACATCTTCCATCTTTTGAGTTTGATAGGTCTCTACATGTCATTAATTGAACGAGTTTTGCAGAATCTTTTCCAATAATTTCAACTTGTCTTTCTCCAGCGACGTCCCAAACTTGCACATACTTTTTTAAATGATAATAAGCTTCTTCTAAAGATTCTCCAAAACCTGCTGGAAGCAACATATGATTATATACAGTATATGAAGATACGCCCTGTTTTTCAATTCTAGAAGTATATGGTGTACTTCTTATTCTTCTAGATTTTGCAATAGAAAATTTATTCATTTTTTTAAACTAAATGTAAACTTCTTGGAAAGTTACAAAATAATTCACATCCATTTTCTGTAACTCTAATTGATTCACTAATCTCTAATCCCCAAGTATCCATCCACATACCTGCCATTAAATGATAAGTCACATTTGGATATAAAAGAGTTTTTTCATTTTTTCGAATACTCAAAGTATGCTCTCCCCAATCAGGAGGATAACCAAGTCCTATGGAATAGCCACACCTTGATTCTTTCTCTAACCCATATTTTTCTAACACACTCCAGAAAGCAACAGCAACATCATGGCAAGTGTTTCCAGGTTTTGTACTTTCTATTGCTTTTTCAACACCTTCATTTGTAATTTTTAAAGTTTCATCAATTTTATTATCTGGTTTACCAATGTATACAGTTCTTGATAAAGCACAGTGATACCTATGTTTTACACCACCTAATTCGATTATAGTTCCTTCATTTTCTTTAAATTTTTTATCTGTTGGAGTTAAATGAGAAGCAGAGGCAGATTTACCACTAGCTAAAATTATATTTAACCCTGAATATTCTCCGCCTATTTGAATTTGATCATTCCCAGCTAAAAGAGTTTGTTGAATCTTGCCAGCCACATAACTTTGTTTTACGCCAGGCTTAATTTCATTGTAAGCAGTTTGCATACCAGCTTGAACTAGTTTTGCACCTTCTTGCATAAATGCAATTTCAGCATCAGATTTGATATATCTAATCCAATTAACTAAAAGATGTCCATTTTTAAAATTTGCATTTGGACATTTTGTTATTAAACGATTATGATTTTCTGCAGTATAATAATAGCTATCCATTTCAACTCCTATATTCTTTTTCTCCCATTTGTTATTATGAATATAGTTTGCCACGTAATCATAAGGATGAGATGGAGGTGATTGAATTAAGCTTTCAGGATAACCTAAAATATTTTCCTCTTTAAGAAAAGTAGTAATTCTTGCTCCATTAGAATCTTGTTTTCTTCCAAACCAAATAGGTTCATCCTTATCTAATGCTACTATTACACCTTGTGGAACATAAAAAGACCATCCATCATAACCAGTTAAATAGTTCATATTTGAAGGATCAGAAATTACTAAAATATCTAAATCTTTTTCAGACATTTTCTTTTTAACTTTTTCTAATCTTGATGAATACTCTTCTTTTGTAAAAATCATATGCTCTATCTATTCATTTTAAAAAAATTGTCTATGAACTTAATTATCTTTCTAAAATTTTGTAGCCAAATTGTTTAGCAGTTTCTAATAAAATCTCCCAAATCGATAATCCAAATCCTCTAGGAATAAAAAGATGATAATTGTTATCAGAATACTTTAATAATTTAATACTAACGTGATGGATAGCTGAACTCGCAGAAGAACATTCAGAAAAATTAATACTTCTTAAGTCTAGAGGTAAATGTCTATTGAGCAAAAGAGTTGCATCTTCTCCTGAAATAGAAATGCATGTAAAAGAATGAGAAATTTCTAAAGTTGTTCCTAATTCTTCAGAAAAATTAATTTCTTTATCTATTGCCCACCACTTCAAGGGCTCTATTCTCCATAAAGAAAATTTCTTTTCAACTATGCCCTTATTAAATTGAGGAACATAAGGTAATTCTAATTCTTTTTTTAAAAAACTCTCTGCCTTCTCTAATGCTTCAGGCCAACATGAAATTTGTTTTATATTAATGTTATTATATTCTTTAAAGCTAATATTTGTCTCATTGTTAAATGGATAATTCCCAGGAAAATAATTTGATTCCAATGCTGAATGTCTATTATGCATGCATTCTTTTTCCTTCTGGATCAATCATATGTGGAGAGACTACCTCTAATTCCATTTGTTTGTTTCTCACAGGATCACTTCCTATTAAAGTTGTGTTATGCCATTTTTCTTTGCCACCTTGAACAAAACCAATACCAATCCAATGACCAAGTTCAGGGGAATGTGTAACAGAAGTTATACGTCCAATACCAGAGCCTTTGATTTTATTTTTTTCACAAACAATTGTTCCAGCATCAAATGTTTCTTTTTTGTCTACTGGAAAAAATCCTACAAGTTGTTCTCTATCTTTATTTGTACTTAAAGAACCTCTGGCTCTCATTGCACTTCCAATATATGATTTTTTTGTTGAAGCCATTTTTCCTAAACCTGCATCTTCTATAGTAACTCGACCATCAAGTTCCGCTCCTGTAACATGTCCTTTTTCAACACGAAGTGCTCCTAAGGCTTCTAAACCATATAAGCATCCATTATAATTTTGCACCTCTTTCCAAATTAAATCCATCATTGAATTAGCATAGTCTGAACCAATATAAATTTCATATCCAAGCTCACCTGAAAAACTTATTCTAACTATTCTACAAGGAGTGCCATCTTTTAAATTTGCTGAGACAAAACCCATAAAAGGTAAATTTTTATTTTCAATCAAAGAAGGATTTTCTAAACATTTCTTTATTGCTTCTCGAGATTTAGGACCTGAAATAGCAGCTGCAGCCCATTGCTCTGA
>JBJKYT010000014.1:0-13130 GCA_045560915.1 Alphaproteobacteria bacterium | reverse complement strand
TTTGAAACATTATCAGACTTACAAAATTCATCTAAAATTGTAGATAATTTATTTAAAAATAGATGGTACACAAATATTTTTTCAAATGAGCAAGAAATAATGATTGGATATTCAGACTCAAGTAAAGATGCTGGAAAATTTGCAGCTAGCTGGGCTCAATATTGTGCTCAAGAAAAATTATGTTCAGTAGCTAATAAGCATAAAATAAAATTGAATTTTTTTCACGGAAGAGGGGGGTCAGTTGGTAGAGGTGGAGGCCCAGTTTATGCAGCACTTTTATCTCAACCACCAGGCACTGTAATGGGAATGACTAGAGTAACTGAACAAGGAGAAGTAATACAACAAAAATATGGATCTGAATCTATGGCTGAATATAGTTTAGGGACCTATATAGGAGCAGTACTTGAAGCAACTTTATCTCCTCCTAGCAAGCCTAGTAAGGAATGGAGGGCATTAATAGATTCAATGAGCATTATTTCAAGTAAGGCATATAGACATTATTTATTAGAAGATGAAGATTTTTTAAAATATTTTGATAAAGTCACCCCAAAGAATATTATTGGCAAATTATATATAGGATCGAGACCTTCTAAGAGAAATGCTTCAAAAGATATTAAAAGTTTAAGAGCTATACCTTGGGTTTTTGCCTGGACACAAATTCGAATGTTATTACCAGCATGGCTGGGTACATATGAAGCTTTAAATTTTGCTTCAAAAGGAAAAAATAAAAAAATTTTAGATGAGATGATTAAAAACTGGCCATTTTTTTATGAAATGATGGATATGTTAGATATGGTTTTGATAAAAACAGATCAACGAGTAATTAGATATTATGAAGAATGTTTAGCAACTCCTGAATTAAAAAAAATTGGAAATGAATTAAGGGCGAAACTTACTGAATTAATTGAAATTAATAAAAAAATCATTCCTAATAATATAATAAATCAAAGAAAAGCTTTCAGAAAATCAATCAAACTAAGAAATACCTATGCAGAAATTTTAAACTTACTTCAAGCAGATATAATGAAAAGATTAAACAAGAAAAATATAAATGCAAAAAGCAAAAAAATACTAATGGATGCAATGATTGTTACTATTTCAGGTATTTCAGCTTCAATGAAAAATACAGGTTAAATATAAAAGTTAATTTAATCGATAGATTTTCTTAGGGTCCAGCCATATCTATTTGAGTAATAGGCTTCAGTACCTTTTAAATTGTCTAAATCATAAGACTTTTCAATATCTTTTTTGGTAAATTCATTAGTAATTAGAGTATTATTAAACTCTTTACTTTTAGCTTTTTTCTTAGTTTTTTCATTTTTTTGCATTGTTTTCCTCGATAATTGACATTATTTACTAATCTAAAAAAAATCAATTTTTTTTTTGAATTTCAGCCATAATTTATGTAAAGAACATGATTGTAAAAAATCTTAATTTGTAAATTTTGTAAATATGAAATCTTCTGAATTAATAAACCTTGGTCCTAGAATTAGAAAAGAGCGGAGATCAAAAGGCATATCTCAATCTGATTTTTCAAAAAATCTTGGTATTTCAGCAAGTTATTTAAATCTTTTAGAAAATGGTCGAAGAACACTTACTGTTCCTCTTTTGATCAAAATAGGTAATGAGCTTAACCTTTCTCTAAAAGATTTAACAGTAGAGAGTAATAAAAGAATATTAGCTGACACAATGGAAGTTTTAAGCAATGAAATATTTGATGACTTAGATATCACTAATTTAGAGACTGCTGAATTTATTGGTAGTAATCCTAATATTGCTAAAGCATTGCTGATGCTCAATGATTCTTACAAAAGCTTAAGAGATGATATGCAAAATCGTCTTGAAATTATGGATGTAGAATCAGGTATTTCAGAAAGAAAATCTACTCGTTTGCCAGTAGAAATTGTTTCAGACTTTTTGCAAGAAAATAAAAATTATTTTGATTCTTTAGAAAAAAAAGCTGAGTCCTTAAGAGATAAAATTGGTTTACAGTTTGGACCTGGAATAGGGTCCACTGAAATCAAATTTACAAGTTATTTACAAAGTGAGCATAATATAAAAGTTAAAATAGTACCGCCAGAAGAAGATGAAAAATCAGTTAAAAAATTTGATGATAAAAATAATACTCTTATTTTATCAGAAATGCTTACCTATACTGCTAGAAATTTTCATCTAGCCTACCAAATAGGTTATTGCGAATGTCAAAAAATTATAGAACAAATAATTAATAAAAATAAATTTTATTCAGATGAATTAATTGCTTTACTGAAAATATCATTATTAAATTATTTTTCAGCTGCACTATTGATGCCTTATGAAGATTTTCTTAAAAGTGCAAAAAAATACAAGTATGATATTGAGATATTAATGCATCATTATGCTGCTAGCTTTGAACAAATTACTCATCGTTTAACTAATTTACAAAGACCTGGCTCTGAAGGAGTGCCATTTCATTTTTTAAAAACAGATATAGCTGGCAATGTATCTAAAAGATTTTCTTTATCTGGTATTCATATTCCAAGACATGGAGGCTCATGTCCAAGATGGAATGTATATATAGCTTTTTTAAATCCTGGAAAAATTCATCCTCAAATATCAAGAATGCCAGATGGAAAAGTATATTTTTGTATAGCTAGAGCTTTTGAAAAAGGAATAGAAAAACATGGTATGCCAAAAAGTTTTGTTTCTATTGGCTTAGGTTGTGATATTCAATATGCAAAAGAATTAACATATTCTGAAGGAATGGACCTTCAAAATAAAAACTTAGAGACACCCATAGGAATTTCATGCAGGATATGTCCTAGAATTAATTGTCAACAAAGAGCATTTCCTCCCATAGATAAAGATTTAAAATTAGATATTAATTATCGAGGCACGTCCCCTTATGTGACTGTTTAGATTTTAACAATCATTTTGCCTATATTTTTGCCATTTAATAAGTCTAAGAAAGCTTGAGGTGAATTTTCAATCCCCTCAACAATAGTTTCTCTCCATTTAATTTTTTTATTTATTACCCAATTGCTCATATCATTTTCAAAATCTTTATAATCATCATAATGATCAAATATTAAAAAACCTTTAATAGTTAATCTTTTTACTAACACATGAGCCATATTTTTTAATCCTTCACCAGGTGAAGTTGCATTCATTTGAGAAATCCTTCCACAAATAACAATTCTACCAAAATTTTTCATTCTAAAAATTGCCGCCTCAAGAAAATCTCCTCCAACATTATCAAAGTAAATATCAAAACCTTCTGGACAAATATCTTTAAAGTGCAAAACTAGATTATCAATTTTTTTGTAATTAAAAGCATGATCAACACCAATTTCTTTTTTTAGCCACTCTACTTTTTCATCACTACCAGTACTTGCAATAACTTTACATCCTAATATTTTAGCAATTTGACAAACAGTAGATCCTACACTTCCTGCTGCAGAAGAAACAAGAATAGTTTGGTTTTGTTTTATTTTTGCTATTCTAAAAAGTCCAATATATGCTGTATGACCAGTAAAACCTAAAGGACCTAAATATGTTTGTATAGGTACATTAATAGGGTTAATTTTTTTAAGTGATTCTGAATTTGCAATAAAATTATCTCTCCAACCAAATTCACTTAGTACGAAATCTCCTTTTTTAAAATTATTTGATTTACTTTCAATTATTTCTCCAATTGCTGTTCCCTCCATTGGTTTACCAATTTCAAAAGGAGGTTTATAATTTTTCCTTTCAGTCATTCTAGCTCTCATATAAGGATCTACGGATATCCATTTATTAGTTACTAAAACTTCATCATCATTTTTTAGAGAAATTGTTTCAGATTTTAAATCAAAATGAGATAAACTAGGATTCCCCATAGGTATGTATTCTTTTAAGGCAACATATTTTGATTCAATACTCATAAAAATTTAAAAATGTTTTTTTAATTTTAATTTTTCTCTTACTTCTTCAGGATTTAATATCTTTGCACCCAAATCATCAACTATTCTTGCAGCTTTTTCAACTAATTGACCGTTTGATGCTAATACTCCTTTTTTTAAATATAAATTATCTTCAAGACCTACTCGAACATTTCCACCTAAAATTACAGCTTGAGCAGCCATAGGCATTTGGTGTCTTCCTATACCAAAACCAGCCCAGATACCTTCAGAAGGTATCATGTCTGCCATTACTTTCATTGAGCTTGTATCAGCTGGAGAGCCCCAAGGTATACCTAAACATATTTGATACATTGGAGGTCCATCAACTAGTCCTTCTTTATATAATTGATTTGCAAACCATAAGTGCCCCATTTCAAAAGCTTCCATTTCTGGTTTAACTCCTAAATCTTGCATTTTTTTTGCAGCAGCTCTTAACTGGATTGGAGTATGGACAAATAACATATTTGTATCTCCAAAATTCAGAGAGCCACAATCTAAAGTGCATATTTCTGGCAATAATTCCTCAACATGTTCTAAACGATCAAGAGCATGTACCATATCGGTGTTAGGCCCTATAGGATTTAAAGGATCTTTTCCCTCTCCAACCTCAAAGTCTCCTCCCATACCAGTAGTAAAATTGATTACAACATCAGTATCGCTTGATCTGATTCTATCTGCAACCTCTTTATAGTATTCAAGTTTTCTGCTTGGTTTTCCGTCTGGTTCTCGTACATGCATATGAGCAATAGCCGCTCCCTCTTTAGCTGCCTCTATAGCTGCGTCAGCTATTTGTTTCGGAGTTATTGGAAGTTCAGGATGCTTTTTAGCAGTATCACCAGATCCAGTAACAGCACAACTTATTATAACTTCATTGTTCATTTTTAATATAATTTGATGTATCTCAGAATAAGGAATTAGACAAGTGAGTATTTATTTAAAAACAGGTCGCGTTAAATCTGAATGGACTGATTATAACGGTCATATGAACCTTGCTTTTTATATTCATCTTTTTGATTCTGCTTGGGAGGTTTTGCTGCAAAAATTTAATATAGGAGAAGATGCAGCTAAAATTGAAAAAAGAACTACTTTTGCTGTAGAATCGCACACAACTTATGACATGGAAGTTAAAGTTGGAGATGAAGTTGATATTAATTTACTTTTTATTGATTTTGATAAAAAACGTATTGTTTATAAACTTGAAATGATTCACAAGTCAGAGAAATACTTAGCAGCTACAACAGAGGTTTGTTCATTATATGTGGATTTGAATTCTCGTAAAGTAACTGAATTTGAGGAATCAAAAAGTAGCTTAATTAAAAATTTTATAGAAGATAATAAAAATAATTTTAAACCAGGAAATTTACATCTTATTAATAAATTAAAAAAATAATATAATTAAAGCCCCAAATATACGTGTTTATGAGGGTCTCTATTAAAAATTTTATAAACTAAAGGAATAAAATCTTTAAGAGGAATAGTTTCATAATTTGGATCAAAAGAATTTTGATCCCACTTTGAGCAAAAATTAACAGTATCTATAAAAAAAGGATGATCTTTATATTTATCTCTTAAATTTCGATCATTTCCATAATGATGATTATAATAATAAGATTGAAATAATCCATGTTTTTGAACTATCCAATGAGTTTTTTCAGAAACAAAAGGCCTCAATACTGCTGCAGATATTTCTGAATGATTTAATGGAGCTATTTCATCTCCTATATCATGTAATAGGGCTGCGACTATCATTTCTTCTGATGCATTATCTCTCAGTGCTCTTGATGCAGTTTGTAAAGAGTGTTCTAATCTAGAAACTTTATAACCTCCTAATGAACTGTCTAAACCTTTTAAAATACGAATAACTCTATCAGCCGTACCTTCTATGTATTTATCTTCAAATTTAGCAAGAAGTTCATAATCTTCTTTATCCCCATCTTTCATTTCATTAAATTTAACAGTTTTCATATTTATAATTCTAAATAATAGTTATAATATTCTTTATCTCTTTTATATTCAAGAGATTCATAGAGTGATTGAGCCTTCTTATTAGTAATTGCAGTAGATAATTCTATTATTTTAATTTTCTTTTTAACTGCAAATTTTTTTGCAGTATTCATTAATTTTCTACCTATTCTTTTTTTTCTAAAAATTTCTTTTACAAACAAATCATATAAGATTAATTTTTTATTAATATTAAGGGAATCAAAAGTTTCATATAATTGCACAAATCCACATGCTTCCTTATCATGGTAGCATACAAAAATAGCTGAATCTTTTTTAGAAATTCTTTCTCTAATATATTTCGTAGATTTTTTTAATTCAGGATTATATTTATAAAATTGTCTATATAAATCAAATAGAATGCCAACATCCTTAACATTCTTTTTTTTTGCTTTAATTATTTTTATTTTCATTTTTTAAAACAGATCTGATAAATCCAATTATTATACTAAAACTAGTAAAGATTAATAGGCTATAAATAAATCCATTATTTCCCATACTGTCCATAACTATACCTACTGAAATAGGCCCTATGAATTCTCCTGCTTCATATACTATGATGAATAATGAGGTCGCTATTGCTATTTCCTTGATTTTTATCCGTTGTCCTAAATAGGCCAAAGTCACAGTATACAAACTAATACTTGAACAACCCCATATAATAACTGAAATGTAAACAGCATAATCTAAGTTTATAGTTTTTAATAGGAGTAGTGGCCATATAATATTTCCACAAAGAAAAATAAAAATTAATTTTCTTTTATCTATTTTATCACTTAATGCTCCTACAAAAGGTTGAGATAAGACACCAGCAAAAGCTCCTAAAAAATAATAGAAACCAATTTGTCTGTCAGAAAAGAATTCATTTATCATAAATGCAGGAAATAAAGCACCAAAAGTAGAGTCGTTAATTCCCCCAATAAATATAGCAACAAAAACAAAAGGGGCCATTACAATGAATGAAAAACTAATTTGTTTCTTTTGCTTAGGTATTTCTACATTTTCGATATGTTTCTTTATTAAAATAATCATCAAAATTCTGAAAGCCATTAATATTAAGCATATAAAAATTGGTAAAGATCCTTTGCTTCCTAAAACAGCTACAATTAATGGCCCTACACCAAAACCAATTGAAATTGCTGAATTATATAAGCCTATAGATTTTCCTCTATTATTGTTATTAGAAACAATATTTACCCAAGTATCCATTGTCATCCAATTCATGCCTCCCGTAAGTCCCATGATAAAATGACAAATCACAAAATTTATTGGATTAAAATATACAAACATAGAAATAACACATAAGGCTTGAATACATACTGAGAATATCAATGTATTAAATAATCCAAATCTATCTAAAGTTTTAGACACAAAAAATCCTGCAGACATTAACCCAAAAGAAAAACTAGAAGCAATTAAACCAATTGTTGATTCTGAATAACCTGCATATTTTTGTAAAATTACTATTATTGTGAAAAAATAACCAAGAACTGTGCCTGTAAAGAAAGCAACAATAGATAAATATTTTATACTAGAATTTATTGAACTAAAGTCAAAATACCTTTTAATATTGGAAAGCATTAAGAAGTTTTAACCTTTCCATAAGCCCTCTACTTCTAATTGTGTTATTGTATTTTTAATTGCTAAATATAATTTATCTACAAGTGTATCAATTTGATTTTTTGAAATAATTAAAGCAGGAGATAAAACACATATATGATAAAGTGGACGAATTATTAATCCCAATTTTAATGACTCTTCATCAATTCTAGAGCCTATAGCTTTATCTAATACTAGAGCCTCTTTACTGTCTTTATTAATCACGCATTCTATTCCAGCCATAAGTCCTTTGCCTCTTATATCTCCTACAATTGGTAAATCGTATAATTTTTTTAATTGTTGATGAAAGTAAGGTTCTATATTTTGAACATGTTCAAGAATTTTATCTCTTTTAATAATTTCTATATTCTTTAATGCTGCTGCACAACAAGCGGGGTGACCAGAATATGTATATCCATGAAAAAAAAGAGCAGAATCATTTTTAAGATCATTAAGCAATTTATCTGAAAATAAAACAGCACCCAAAGGCATATATCCTGAAGTGATACCTTTAGCACAAGTTATAATGTCAGGTGTTACTCCAAATACTTTTTCTGAAGCAAAAAAATGACCTATTCTTCCAAAGCCAGTAACAACTTCATCAGATATAAAAAGTACATCATTTTTTTTACAAATTTCCCAAATTCTTTTTAAATAACCCTCTGGTGGAACAATACATCCTCCAGATGCCATAATAGGTTCTGCTATAAAAGCAGCGACATTTTCAGAACCAAGCTCAAGAATTTTATTTTCAAATTCTTTCACTAGATCATCACAAAACTCTTCCACAGTTTGATTATCTTTTCTTCTATACTCTAAAGGAGCACTTAAATGATGGATAAAATCTTTTTCAAAATCAAAATTATTTTTTTCTCTATCTTTCCCAGTTATTGATCCTGTTAAATAGGTACTGCCGTGATAAGCTTTATTTCTTGTAATGATATGTTTTTTATTAGGACGACCTAGCATATTATTATAAAACATTATAAATCTTAAAGCAGTATCATTTGCAGTTGATCCATCGGTGGTAAAAAAAACGGTATTCAGATCACCGGGAGATAACTCTGATAAAACCGAAGCTAATTCAGCTGATATTTCAGTAGATTCTGAAAAAGGACTACAATATTCTAATTTTTCAAGTTGTTTTTTTACGGCCTCTCCAATTTCCTTATTGCCGTGGCCAATATTATTACACCACATTCCTCCAGGACCATCAATATATTCAGTCCCATTTTCATCATATAAATAAATATTATCTGATTTTGTAATTAGTTTACGGTTATATGTTCCTCTTGTATTTGTATCTTCATAAGGATGAAGAACTAATCTATCTTTTTTATGAATTTCACTAATATAATCGTTTTTCATTAAGTAGTTTTATCATTCACTGAATGAGCATTCAATGAAATAATTAAAATTGTTAACTATTTATCTTTCCAATTTGGATCAGTTTTTTTTACAAAAGAAGAGGCGCCTTCTTTTAAATCTTCACTTCCATAAACCTTCTTTACAGTTTCTAAGGATCGAAGAATATCAAAAGAAGGTATCTCCTTTTCATTTTCTGTTTCTCTTAAAACTTCTTTGATTGATGAATATATTAAATTAGGCCCTTTTGAAATTTTATCAGCAATTTCCCAGGATCTTTTTAATAAATCTTTTTTATCAACTATTTCATTAACTAAACCCCAGTGCTTTGCTTCTTTGACATCCATCCACCTACCTGTCATTAAAAATTCGACAGCTACATGATAGGGAATTCTTCTTCTTAGTTTTATAGTTGCCGCATCAGCTATGACACCCACATTAATTTCAGGTAAAGCAAAAGTAGCGTGATCTGCAGCAATAATAATATCTGCTGAAATCATGATTTCAAAACCACCTCCACATGCAATACCATTAACAGCAGAAATAATAGGTTTGTTCATATTTGGTAATTCTTGCAATCCTCCAAATCCACCTACGCCATAATCTGCATCAGCAGTCTCTCCTTCATTTACAGCTTTAAGATCCCATCCAGCAGAAAAAAATTTTTCACCACCTCCAGTTATTATAGCAACTTTAAGTTTAGGATTATCTCTAAAATCAGCAAAAATATCTCCTAATATTATGCTAGTTTTAGAGTCTATAGCGTTCGCTTTTGGACGATCAATTGTTACTTCTAATATTGATCCTTCAATTTTAGTTTTTATAGGTTTATTCATATAATTATTTAAAATAATGTATTAATGCATCTACGGCAAACACCCCTTTGCCTTTTTTACAAACTATTAATGGATTTATATCAACTTCTGAAATTTTATCATAATTATTTTCAGCAAATTTAGCAATTTTTAATATTGAACTAACTAAAGCATCTAAATCACCACTATTTTTTCCTCTAAAACCAAATAATATTTTACTAAATTTTAGTTTTTTTATCTCTTCCACAATCATTCTTTTAGTTAAAGGTAAGAGTAGGGTGGTTGTATCTTTAAATAATTCAGTATAAATTCCTCCAGCTCCTAAAATTATAGTAGGACCAAATTCATTATCATTTTTTATTCCTATAATCATTTCAAAGACATTATCAGTTATCATTTTTTCAATTAAGATATTACCAGTAAATTTATTTGTTTTTTTCTTTAATTCTTTTTCACTATTAATATTAGTCACAACACCTCCAATTTCAGTTTTATGAAAAACTGTATTTGAATTAATTTTTGCCACTAAAGGAAATCCAATTTTTTTAGAGTCTCGCAATATATTCTTTTTATTTGTAACTAAGGATTTTGGAATAGGTATTTTGTTTTTCTTTAAAATTAACTTTGATTCATATTCTGAATATGTTTTTATTTTCTTTTTAAGATTTGGTATTTCCTCAGGAATTTTTATATCAGCAAAATTCTTCCATACTTTTCCAATTTTTATTGCATTACTTATAGCTAATAAACTTTCTGACATGCCTTGAAGAGGAACAACGTTATACTTTAGACATTTTTCTCTTAAATATTTTGGAAGAGTATCTGAAAGTGAAGAAATAATTGCTCCATTTTTTTTTATTTTTGAAGATTTTATAAATTTATCAACTATTGCATCCCACTCTTCAGTATCACAATCTTCTATATTTGGAAGATCTAACATCAGTGCATTTAAAGCAAAATTTGTTTTGAATATTAATTTAAATGTTTTTTCTAAATTCTTAGGATCATTCCAATTGTATGTTTGTAAATCAAAAGGATTTGATATTATCACGCTTGGGTGATTAACTTTTTTTAAATCATTTTTTATTTTTGGAGGTATTTTTCCAAATTTTAATGATAAAGATTCTGCCACATCTCCTATCATAGCCATATCTCCTCCAGATGGTCCCATTATAGAAATTTGATCACTTTTCAAAACTCCATGTGTGTGAAATAATTTTAAAATTTCACATAATTCACCTAATGTATTGCATTTTGCTACGCCCATTCTTTGAAACAAAGAATCATAAATATCTTCTTTCCCACTAAGAGAGCCAGTATGTGTTAGAATTGTTTTAGATGCAATTTTAGATCTGCCTACTTTAACTATGGCTATAGGTGTCTTCTTTAACTTAGATTTTTTAAATACTTTAATTAATTTTGAAGTATTAGTAAAACTTTCAGCGTAAATACCAATGGCGGTTACTCTGCTATCATCTAGGGCATAATTAATTGCGTCTTCAATGGTTATTTTTGATTGATTACCTAAAGAAATTATGTAGCCAATAGGCAAAGACCTATTATTAAAACTAATAGTATTACCAATTGTTCCGCTCTGACATATAATAGCAACACCTTTTTTTGTTGGTTTCCCAGAAACTTGATCTGACCATACAGAAATTTTATCTAAGTAATTGATAAACCCATAACAATTTGGTCCAAGAAAAGGCATTTTACCTGAGTTTTTAATAAGTTCATTTGTCTTATTCTTTCCTTCTTTTGAATTAAGTTCAGAAAATCTTGAAGCCAAGCAAACTGTTCCTCCAACACCCATATTAGAGATATCTTTAATTAATTTTACAGTTTGATCTCTTGAAACGGCAAGATAAACACAATCAGGTATTTCTGGCAGGTCTTTAATATTTTTATAATATTTTTTTGTTTTGGTACTTTTTCGTGAAGGATTAATATGCCAAACTTTACCTTTATAACCAATAGTTTTGTTACCATCATATACAAAGTCTGCCCAATAGCCTCCAATTATTGCCAAGCTTTTTGGTCTAAAAAGTTTTTTTAAGTTCAAAGATTATGCTCCAAGGGGTCTTAATAAAGAACGTGAAATAATATGTCGTTGAATTTCACTTGTACCTTCCCAAATTCTTTCTATTCTTGCATCACGCCATATTCTTTCAAGAGGTATATCTGCCATTAATCCCATTCCACCGCAAATTTGAATTGCTTCATCTGAAACTCTGCTTAACATTTCAGTGCAAAATAATTTTGTCATTGCAGCATCTTGGGAAGTTAATGTTTTTTGATCAATCTTCCAAGCTGATTCCATTAACATTAAATTTGCTAATTTAATTTCTGTAGCCATATCAGCTAGTTTAAATGAAACACCTTGAAATTTTCCAATGACTTTTCCAAATTGTTTTCTATTAGCTGACCAATCCAATGCTATATCAAAAGCTCTTTCTGCTCTAGATACCGATGTAGCCGCAACAGTTAATCTAGTAGCTTCCAACCAAACATTCATTAATTCAAAACCCTTATCTTTTTCTCCAAGAATATTTTTTCCAGGAATTCTACAATCATTAAAATGTATAATATTATTTACATATCCTCTGTGAGAGACACAGTCATATCCTTTAGCAACTTCAACTCCTTTTTGTTTTAAATCAACTAAAAAACAAGAAAGTAAATTTCTACCTTTATCATCTTCACCTGTTGAAGCAAAAAGAACAACAAAGTCAGAGATGTGAGCATTAGATATAAAATGTTTTGTTCCATTGATAACCCAATCATTGCCATCTTTAACTGCTTTCGTTTTCATACCTCTTAAATCTGAACCAGCGCCAGGTTCAGTCATAGCAATACAATCTTTTCTCTCTCCAGTAATAGCCGGTTTTAAGTATTCATCTACTAGTTCACCTTCGCAGGCCATTAAGATATTTTGTGGTCTCCAAGCAATTTCTGCTAAAGCAAGTGATGCAAATCCAAGATGTTTTTCAACCAAGGTTAAATCAAAAGCATTTAAGCCACCACCACCATGTTCAGTTGGCATATTGCAAGCATATAAGCCTGCTTCAATACTTTTTTTCTTAATTTCATCATACAATTCTTTTGGTAAATTATTTGTTTTTTCTAATAGTTCTTCATGTTGCAATAATTCTGCTTTTACGAATGATTTAGTAGTATCAATTAAAAGATTCTGTTCTTCTGAAAGATTAAATTCCATATAATATCTATCCTATATAAATGCAGGTATAGCATTCCTTCTTGGATTGTTAAAAAATTGCTTTTTTACCACTTTGCATTCAGCCCAAATTTTTCTATAATCCAATTCTTCTGGATGGTAAATTTCAGCATAAACATTAGATCCTAACTTATAATATTCTTTGTTAACAAATCCAATTGCAATATTAGATTTAAGAACAGGGGACCACATTGC
>JBJKYT010000013.1:0-13851 GCA_045560915.1 Alphaproteobacteria bacterium | reverse complement strand
CTGGATCATATGATTCTTTTAATCCTTTTATTTTAAAAGGTTCTGCAGCTGCTGGAATTGGAAATTTATATGAAACTCTAACTACAAGTTCAAGTGATGAAGCTTTTACAGAATATGGCCTGATTGCAGAAAGTATTGAATGGCCAGAAGATCGTTCATGGGTAGCATATACTATTCGAGAAGAAGCAGTTTGGCATGATGGAAAAAAAATTACACCAGAAGATGTAATTTGGACTTTCAACACGCTAATGGAAAAAGGTCATCCTTTTTATAAATATTATTATGGAGATGTAGTTGAGGCAATTAAAGAAAGTGAGAATAAAGTTCGATTTAATTTCAAAGGAAATACTAATTTAGAATTAGCTCTAATTGTAGGTCAGCTACCAGTATTACCAAAGCATTATTGGGAGAATAAAAATTTTGAAGAAACTACATTAGAAATTCCAATTGGTAGTGGCCCATATAAAATTAAAGATTTTGATGCAGGAAGATCAATTACTTATGAACTAGATATTAATTACTGGGGGCAAAACATACCTATAAAAAAAGGTACTGAAAATTTTGGTACTATTCAGTATGAATACTATAAAGACAGATCAATTGAGCGTGAAGCATTTAAGTCAGGTGATATAGACTTTTTTTCAGAAAATTCTTCAAAAGAGTGGGCTACAAGTTATGAAATTCCAGCAGTAAAAAATAATTTAATTAATAAAGATTTAATTAGCCACGAAAACCCTCAAGGTATGCAAGCTTTCGTTTACAATACTCGAAAAGAAATTTTTAAAGATAAAAAAGTAAGAGAAGCATTGTCATACGCTTTTGATTTTGAGTGGACTAATAAAAACTTATTTTATGATGCTTATAAAAGAACAAATAGTTTTTTTGAAAACTCTGAACTAGCATCATCAGGGCTGCCTTCTGGCAAAGAATTAGAACTGCTACATTCGTATATGGATCAATTACCTCAACAAATGTTTAAAACTGAGTTTAGTGTACCAAAAACTGATGGATCTGGTTTTATAAGAAAAGAATTACAAAAAGCTACTGAATTATTAAAACAATCAGGATGGATTTTAAAAGATGGAAGCTTAGTACACAATAATACAGGTAAACAATTTGTTTTTGAAATACTTTTAGTATCTCCTGCTTTTGAAAGAATTGTTCTTCCCTTTGTAGACAACTTAAAAAAACTTGGAATTGAAGTAAGTGTTAGAACTATTGATAGTGCTCAATATCAAAATAGAATAGATTCATTTGATTTTGATATGATTGTGAGTACATTTTCTCAATCATTGTCACCTGGAAATGAGCAAAGAAATTTTTGGGGTTCAGATGCTGCTAAAACTAATGGCTCTAGAAATATTATCGGAATAGAAAATGCTGTTATAGATTTATTAATTGAAAAAATTATTTCTGCTAAAAATAGAGAAGAGCTTATTCAATCAACAAGAGCTTTGGACAGGGTTTTACTTTGGGGACATTATGTAATCCCACAATGGCATATTTCTTCATATAGAACATTATATTGGGATATATTTGATAAGCCAGAAATAAGACCTAAATATTCACTTGGTACGAATACTTGGTGGATAGATCCTGAAAAAGAAAAAAATATTCGTCAAACAAAAAAATCTTTAGAATAGTTAATATAATAATCATCTTTTAATCATAAAAAATGATATAATTAAATCTATGACCGCATATATCTTTAGACGGTTGCTCTTAGTTATTCCTACTCTTTTAGGAATTATGATAATTAATTTTGCCGTTGTTCAAATTGTTCCTGGTGGACCTGTTGAACAAATGATAGCTCAAATGACTGGAACAGCTGTGGAGTCTACTGCTAGATTTTCAGGAGCTGATGAAGGTGAAAATCTTAATTCATATGATTATTCTGAATCTTCTAATTTTGATTCAAAATATCGAGGTGCGCAGGGACTTGATCCAGACATAATCAAAGAAATTGAAAAGATGTACGGAATGGATAAACCTGCTCATAAACGTTTTTTTGAAATGATAGTAAATTATTTAACTTTTAATTTTGGTGAAAGTTTTTTTAGAGATCAAAAAGTTATAGATTTAGTTTTGGATAAGATGCCAGTTTCAATATCTCTAGGGTTATGGACTACTCTTCTTGTGTATTTAATTTCTATACCACTTGGCATTAGAAAAGCAGTAAAAGATGGTAGTCAGTTTGATATAACATCTAGCACAATTATTACTATAGGTTATGCTATACCAAATTTTTTATTTGCTGTTATTTTAATTGTATTTTTTGCAGGTGGTAGATATTATGATATTTTTCCACTTAGGGGTTTAGTTTCAGAAAATTTTGAAGATCTTAGTATTTTATTAAAAATTAAAGATTATTTTTGGCATTTAACTCTTCCTCTACTAGCAATGGTAGTCAGTGGTTTTGCAGGTTTAACTTTTTTAACTAAAAATTCATTTCTTGATCAAATAAATCAACAATATGTTATGACAGCTAGGGCCAAAGGTTTACCTGAAAGAAAAGTTTTATATGGACATGTTTTTAGGAATGCTATGCTAATAGTCATTGCAGGTTTTCCTTCAGCTTTTATTGGAATACTTTTCTCCAGCTCCTTATTTATTGAAGTTATATTTTCTTTGGATGGATTAGGATTATTAGGATATGAAGCTGCTTTAACAAGAGACTATCCTGTAATCTTTGCCACTTTGTATTTTTTTTCACTACTTGGATTAATAATGGGAATACTTGGGGATATTATGTATTCAATAATTGATCCAAGAATAGATTTTGAGACAAGAGAATATTGATGAAGATTTCTCCACTTAATAGAAGAAGATTAAATAATTTTAAATTAAATAAAAGAGGTTGGTATTCTTTTTGGATATTTAGTTTTTTATTTCTTATATCAATTTTTGCAAACTTTATTGCTAATGATAAACCTTTAATAATAAAATATAATAATGAATTATATTTTCCCATTTTTGTAGAATATCCAGAGACATATTTTGGAGGAGATTTTGAAACAGAAGCTGATTACAGAGACCCGTATGTAATAGAATTAATAGAAGATAAAGGATGGTTAATTATGCCTATTATCCCTTATACTTATAATACTATTATTAGAGATTTAGATGTTCCTGCACCTGCCCCTCCTTCAAAAAAAAATTGGCTTGGTACAGATGATCAAGCAAGGGATGTTTTAGCAAGATTAATTTATGGCTTTAGAATTTCAATATTATTTGGTTTTACTCTTACTTTTTTTTCAATGATTATAGGAGTTTCAGCAGGAGCTGTTCAAGGGTATTTTGGAGGTAAAACAGATTTATTCTTTCAAAGATTTATGGAAATATGGTCTGCCATACCTACTCTTTATGTTTTAATAATATTAGCAAGTATAGTTCAGCCAAATTTTTGGTGGCTTTTAATAATTTTACTTCTTTTTAGTTGGATGGGATATGTTGGTGTAGTTAGAGCTGAATTTCTGCGTGCAAGAAACTTAGATTATGTTCGTGCAGCTAAAGCTCTAGGAGTTTCAAATAATACAATTATGCTACGGCATCTTCTTCCTAATGCAACTGTAGCTACTATTACTTTTTTACCTTTTAGTCTTAGTGCTTCAGTTACTACACTATCTGGGCTAGATTTTTTAGGCTTTGGTTTGCCACCTGGTTCAGCTTCATTAGGTGAAATGGTAAATCAAGGAAGGAATAATTTGCAAGCACCATGGCTTGGATTAACTAGTTTTTTTACTCTAGGGTTAATGCTTGGTCTCTTGGTCTTTGTTGGAGAAGCTATTAGAGACGCTCTTGATCCTAGAAAGATATTTAATTAGATATGAAAAATATTATTTCTGTTAAGAATTTAAGTGTAGGATTCCAAAATAATAAAGATAAAAATAATGTTGTTCACTCTGTTTCTTTTGATATTCCTCAAGGAAAAACTGTTGCTTTAGTTGGAGAATCGGGTTCAGGAAAAACTGTAACTGCTCTGAGTTTATTAAAATTACTTCCCTATCCATCAGCCTATCACAGTTCTGGAGAAATAATTTATCGTGATCAGAATTTACTTAAAATTTCAAATAAAGAAATTCAAAAAATAAGAGGTAAAAATATTGCTACTATTTTTCAAGAACCTATGTCTAGTTTAAACCCTCTCCACACTATTGAAAAACAAATAAATGAAATATTAATGATACATTCTAAAATATCTTATTCAGAATCATCTATTAAAACTAAAGAATTGTTGAAAAGTGTAGGACTAGAAGATTTATCTAATCGATTAAAATCATATTCATATGAACTATCTGGGGGACAAAGGCAAAGAGTTATGATTGCTATGAGTATAGCTAATAACCCTGATTTGTTAATTGCAGATGAGCCTACAACTGCTTTAGATGTGACTATTCAAAAACAGATACTTAAGCTTTTAAAAAAATTACAAAAGGACTTAGGGATGGCAATTTTATTCATTAGCCATGATTTAGAAGTAGTTAAAAATCTTGCTGATTATATTTGTATCATGAAAAATGGAAATATAGTTGAAAAAAATTCCACATTAAAAATATTTAATAATCCTATTCATGAATATACTAAAGAATTAGTAAGTAACAAAAATATAGAAAAAGAAAAAAAGGTAATTTTAAAAAAACCAATTTTAAAAATAGAAAATATGAAAGTTTGGTATCCAATAAAAAAGGGAATTTTTAAAAGAACATTTAACCATGTTAAGGCAGTAAATAAAATAAACATAAATTTATTTTATAATCAAACTTTAGGAATAGTTGGAGAATCTGGTTCTGGAAAAACTTCTTTAATTTTAGCACTTTTAAAATTGATTTCTTTTAAAGGTAAAATTATTTTTAATAATATTGATATATCAAGATTGAAAAATAAAGAACTAATAAAATTTAGAAGAGATATGCAAATTATTTTTCAAGACCCCTTTAGTTCTTTAAGTCCTAGAATGACAGTTGAGGAAATAATAAGAGAAGGCTTAGATATTCATATGAAGAATATTGGTTTAAGTGAAAAACAAAAAATGATTAAAGAAATATTAAATGAAGTAGGCTTAAATTATAATGATGTTTATAGTCGATTTCCTCATGAATTCTCAGGTGGGCAAAGGCAGAGAATAGCAATAGCAAGAGCATTAATTTTAAAACCTAAACTTTTAATTTTAGATGAACCTACTTCTGCACTAGATGTTAGTATACAAAATCAAATAATTAAACTTTTAATCAAATTGCAAAAAAAATATGATTTAAGTTACATATTCATAAGTCACGATATTAGAGTTATTCGTTCTGTATCTGACTACATAATTGTACTTAAAAAAGGAGAGATCATAGAAGAAGGTTCTGCTGATGAAATTTTTAATACACCAAAAAATAATTATACAAAAGAATTATTATCTGCTTCAATTTATTAATTATTTCGTTAACTATAAGTATGGTAACTATTCTTATACCTGATAATATCATAATAAAATGGATTGGGATAAATTGAAAACTTTTTATGAAGTTGCTTTAAATAAGAGCTTATCTAAAGCTAGTTTTAAATTAAATATTAGTCAATCTGCAATAAGTAGGCAGATTCAGGATTTGGAATTAGATTTAAATACTTCTCTTTTTAATAGACATCAAAAAGGAGTGAGATTAACTGAACAGGGCGAAAATTTATTTGATACTGTTAATAAAATGAAGATATCTATTGCAGAATTTGATAAAAAACTTCAAGAAAAAAAAATCAAACCATCAGGAAAATTAACTATTAATACAACTGTGGGATTTGGTGCAAATTGGCTAACGCCTAGAATAAATAAATTTACAGATCAATACCCTGATATGAATATTAGTTTATTATTTAGTGATGAAGAAATAGATCTTTCAAGTAGAAAAGCAGATATAGCAGTACGTGTAAAAAAACCTACTCAAGCAAATTTAATATTTAAAAAATTTGTAAATTTTCATAATCATATTTATGCTTCCTCAACCTATTTACAAAATAAAGGAATTCCTCGTTCTATAAGTGACTTAGATAAACATGATTTAATTTGCTTTGGTACTGGACTTCCTTCACCTGTTTCAAACATTGATTGGATATTAAATATTGGAAAAAAGAATCAAAAAAGAAGGCCTAAATTTAGAGTTAACAGTATATACGGTATGAGTTTGGCAGTTGAAAATAGTGCAGGTATAGCCGCTTTACCTGATTATATGATTGCTAAAAAAAATAACTTGGTAAGGGTGTTGCCAAACTTAGAAGGGCCATCATATCAGACATATTTTGTTTATCCTGAAAGTTTTAAAAATGATAAACGATTAGAAGTATTTAAAAATTTTCTTTTTGATGAAGCAAAGGATTGGAGATATTAAATTTTAAATTAATTCGTACCTCTAATTTTTTATTGTTAGGAGGAATAATTATATAGAGGTACGATTATATACTTAACTCTTTAAAGTTAAGATAACTTTACAAATTTGAAACCTAAAAATTATTAAAAATATCTATTTTGTCGAGTGTTTTTTGACGATTTTCTAAATCATACGAACACTCAGATTTTGAAAGATAATCTTCTACAAGTTTTATCTTATATTCATAAGAGAATTTGTATAAGAAATTATTAAGCAGCTTTTTTATCATTTTTTATACTTTGGTCATATAGATGCTTATCAAGTGCAAACTTCCATTCTTTGCCATATTCATTTTTAAAGTATCTCACAAGGTCATGATTTACTCCTTCAAAATTTGTATTCAAAGAATTAATATAGTTAATACCAAATGAGTTTGCTACTCTAGTTAATAGTTTGTTCATATATTATTTTTCCTTTCAAAAATTATATATATAAAAGATAGTATTAATTAAAGTGATATTAAATTGATCTTGATATGCATATTTTGCATACCTAAATTTGAAATATTGAATAAAAACTTAATATAAATAATCTATAGTAATTTTACTCTTGATTCTAAATCAAGTTTAGATGTAGAAATACATAAATTTTAAATAAATATTAAGAAAATTTGCAGTATATAATTTCATATCTAGGATTAATTCCTTATATCTATTTATTAATTGATAAATATATATTGTTAAAGATTGAAGAAGAAATTCTTTATAATTTTATTTTATATTATACATTAATTATTAGTGTGTTTATTGGCTCTATAAATTGGAATTTTCAAAAAAAAGTTCCAAATCATCTTATTATTTATGGTTTTATCCCAACTGTTTATTCTCTCTTTCTAATAATCCTAAATTTATATTCATATAATATTAAAATATTATTTTTATTATCTATTATTCTTTTGATTTCACAATTATTTTTTGATTTTATTTTAATATTTGCAAACTTAGAGAATAAAAAAGTTTTTTATTTTTTAAGATTGCCTCTTACAATATTAATTAGTATAACTTTGATTATTATAATAGTTTAGTTTAAATTATAAATTTTTCTTAATCAAATTAACCTGATAATTTCTTGCTTTTAGCACTTCTGGATTCCAATTAATATTAACATCGTTCATTTTTATAAAATCATCTTTTTTTATTTCTTTTTTTATTATTGCTCCATCAGATAAGCCAAGTGGTAAAAAATTATTACCTACACTATCTCTAGAAGAGATTAGCTTACCTCTTGCAGCAAAGCCACCTTCTCCATCAAGAATATCTCCGATATTTAAATCTTTTTTTGCAACTGCAATTACTTCTGCATTAAAAGATTTTGTTATCCCTGTTGATTTATTATCTAAAGCAATTGAATAAATAGATTGTGCTAGCTCTAAACCAATATAGTGATAAGGCCGCCATATAGACGAATAATTTCCAGATTTATCAGTAATCATTCCATATTCTTTAAAACATTTTTTTGTATAATTATTTTGAGCTTTAATAACAATATAAACGCCCCATCTTAAATCATTAGGTATTTGTTTTTTATTTTCATCAATACTTGAAATTACTTCTACTTGTCCTTCATGGTCAATTAATCCTCCCATATCTTTTGGAATTAATTTATTTGCAATATCAAAGACTCCTACCGAAGGATAAGATAATCCATTATTAGGACATTTTAATCCAGATGCATTTGCAACTGCGGCCATTTCGATTGAGCTTTTGTCTCCTGTCACAAATGAATTAAACATTTTTGGATTCATTCCGGCTTCCTTTGCTTCTTTCTGAGTCAAGCCATAATTATCCCAAACATTATCAGGAGTAGAGTATTCAAAACTAGAATGATACTTTGTGCCTTTACCTGCACAAGTTACTAAGAAACCATTTAATTTCGCCCATTCTATTTGTTCTAATATTAATGAAGGTTGATCGCCATAAGCCATAGAATAATTTACATTATGCTTATTGGCTAAATCTGATAAATATTTTCCACACAAAACATCAGCTTCTACATTAACCATAACAATATTTTTATTTGCTTGAATTACTTTTGATGCATGTTGTGTTCCTATAATAGGATTTCCTGTCGCCTCTATGTAGATTGCAATATTCCTATCTAGCGTATCATCTAAAGAATTTACAAAATTAATTTTTTTAATAGTTTCTTCGTTTAAACCACTATTGATGCAATTTAATTTAGCTTTTTCAATATCTACATCTATTATTGAATCAATATTAATTTTTTTAAGGTGATTATATTGAGATAAAAACATTGAAATAAATTTTCCACATCCAATTAATGCAACATTAATAATTTCATTATGATTTTGTAATTTCGAATGAAGATACATTTTTATTTACTTAATTTTCTTTAAATTTTTTAATAACAAATAGAGAGCGCTATGATCTAAATCAGCATGACCTTTTGTAACTGTTAATTCATAAAGTTTTTTTATTGTTTTTGATATTGGCAAATTAATATTATAATTTTTTGCTGTTTCAATAATATTATTCATATCTTTTAATTGTGTGGAACATTTTCCTCCTGCCTCAAAATTTTTATTTATCATTCTCTGACCATGAATTTCTAAAATTTTACTTCCTGCAAATCCATTTTTTATAGCTTGTCTAAGATTTTTTGGATCTACACCAGCAGCCTCAGCCATAATTATTGCCTCTGCAACAGCTCCTATAGTTATTCCTACTATTGTTTGATTAGCAAGTTTTGCAATTTGTCCAGATCCTGTTTTGCCTAAATATGTTGTGTTACCCATGCTTTTTAATAAATTTTTAGTTTTTGCAAATATTTTTTTTTGACCTCCTACCATGATTGCTAATTGTCCATTTTTTGCAGCTAATGTTCCTCCAGACACAGGAGCATCTAAAAAATATCCACCTT
Source organism: Alphaproteobacteria bacterium (assembly GCA_045560915.1). Taxonomy (GTDB): domain Bacteria; phylum Pseudomonadota; class Alphaproteobacteria; order HIMB59; genus MarineAlpha5-Bin3. The sequence goes on along the minus strand of JBJKYT010000013.1, from coordinate 4,567 downwards.
TTCTTTTAACTTTTTTTTCAATCTCAATTGCTGTTTCTTGTTTGGTAGAACTCATATCAATTAGTATTTGTCCTTTTTTTATTTTTTTGGTTATCTCTTTAGAAATATCTAAACAAACTTTGTCATTAGCTAGCATCATTATAATTACCTGAGATTTAGAAGGTATATCAATTAAATTTTTACAAATGTTAATTTTTTTATTTTTAATTTTTTTTAAATTTTTTTGAGATCGATTCCAAATCGTTAAAGGATAATTATTTTTTGCTATATTTTGTACCATTGGTAGACCCATTAAGCCTACACCAATAAAACCAACTTTAATTTTACTCATAAATAATAACTCTTATTATAAAAAAAAACATTATTCAATTTTGCAATTTACTAATTCATCTTTATCTATGAAAACAGATATAAAATCACCAACATTTACATGATATAATGAAAGTGAGGTTCCTGTTAAAATGATATTACTTTGCTTTATGGATAAACCATGTAAATTTAATTTTTCTTGAAGCCACTTAACTGATTCAATTGCGCCACCTTTCATTGCCCAAGGATTGCCAAATTCAACGATTTTATCATTTACTTTTAATATAAGATGCTTCGAACTATCCCATTGATTAATTGGCTTTGCTATCTCTTTATTAGATAAAACTAAGCCAGCATTAAAAGCATTATTAACAATTAATTCCATAAGTGTTTTCTTTTTAGATCTAAAAATAAAATTATGAAGTTCAATGACTGGAAATGCTTTTTTTATTTTTAGATCTTTTCCAATCTCAACTGCCATCTCAGCTTCTACAGCTAGATTTTTAAAATTATTTTTTTTTAGTTTAATTCCAGAAACATAAATTTCATTTCTAAATAGTCGACCATATATAGGTCCAGCTATTCCAAATTGTTTAATAATTTTAGAGCCTGTACACCCGACTTTATACCCTATTGTCTCATCTCCTGAGGTACATCTGATTTTCGTGTATTCTTTTTGAACTTCATAAGCTTCTTCTAAACTAAGCGTATTTTTTTCTGTTGAAAAAAAAGTACCTGGATTATTTTGTTGATAATCTTGCCACTGTCTCTTGGCTAATGATTTTAAATCGATTTTTTTCACTTTATGTAATTAATAATATATTTACAATTTTTTCCATTCTACTTTAAACATAGCTTCATTACGGCGCATTATTGGTAGGGTAAATGGCCCATTGTATATTGCTTTTATAGATGGACCTAAAATTTCTACTTTATCTTCTATAAGAGATGATCTTAGAATTTGAGCATGTTTATCAAAATTTTTATTTCTTGCATTGCCAGAATATCTAATCACAGCATAATATCCTTCTTCTATGTTTATAAGTTTAACTCTAGGGTCACTAGGAATAGGTGCATTTTTTGAAGTATATTTAGAAGGAAGATAGAATTGCATTATTATTTCTGAATTGTTCTCATATTGTGTAACAGGCGTAGTCATTTTTATTTTTTGTGAATCTTTGTTTGCTCCTGAAATATAATTAAAAAGATTTCGAAAACTACTATTTTGATTAGTATAGTTTGATTGAACAGCTAATCTCTCTTGGTAGTGACGAATTTCATATTTATCAGTTTGATGAACTATTTTAAAAGAAGGTTCCTCGTAAGCCATTGCAAATGAATAACTAAATAGAATTATTATAAAAAAATACAACCTAAAAAACAAAAATTTTTTTATCATAATAATGAAAGTATATTACCGTCACCTTCAGCAAAATCATATTTTTCAAAATTTTTTTTTGTAACCCAGTCTAAATTTTCATGCTCACTAAGTATAATAGTACCATTTTTTTGTGAACATAAATAATAATGTAAAATAATATCTATTTTCTCATCTTTATATGTTTCTTCTGCAATTTTTTTGAAAATATTTATTTCTATATTCAATTCTTCTTGAATTTCTCTTTTTAAAGCATTTTCAAAACTTTCATTTTCATCAACTTTTCCACCAGGAAACTCCCATTTTAAACCCAAGTGTTTATTTTTATTTCTTTGAACAATTAAATATTGATTATCTTTTTTAATAATTGCAGCAACAACATTAGTGGATTTCATAATAATTTAAATATCCTAAATTATAATAACTTTTAGTAAAAGTTATTTGTTTAATTTGTTTTTCTTTTTTTTGATTGTTTTTTATCTTTTGTTAGCTTTTCTAGATCTTCATTTATTATCTTACTTAACCATATAAAATCTTTTTTGATTGGAGGAGAAACTTCCTTTTTTAAAAAATTAAAAAATTTATCCAGTATATCTTTATTTTTTTTATTCATTTATAAAATCATTTGGAAAAATAAATATTTAGCTCCCTACTATATTTTTATATAGATTATCTAAAATAATAAATTTTTCTAAAGTAATAGGATCTAGATCTTTCTTTACTTATCATGCACCTGCATTAGTAAGATAAGAAAGTGAAAATTCATCTTCTAATATTTCTTTCATAAAATCTTCAAAACCATTATCCATTCTAAATCCTAAATATGCTTGATGGTCCTCTTTTGTTTCCCACTGTTCATATAACCAACATGTTTTGTTATCTTCACCAACCAAAAGTTCGATATGCTTAAAACCCTTATGAGATCTCGTTACTGAAAATCCATCGTCACCTTTTGCCCATTCTGTGAATTTTGATACTCCTTCTTCGTGACAGGGTAGCTTAGCAATTACATAAATCATTTTTCACTCCTTTATTTTTTATTAAATTATTTTAATGATATTATACTTTAAAAGTATTACCTTCTATTTAATTAATAAAAAACTATTAATTATTCTTGATATATGAGGTTTTCTAATTCTATAAAATAGTTATAAGATATTAAAGACAATAACTTTAACAAGGAGTAAAATTATGGCTAAAGGAATGGATAAGAAAAAAGATACGAAGGGAAAACCTAAAAAAAGCATCAAAGAGAAAAAGGCTGCTAAAAAAGAAAAGAAAAATAAATAAAAATCTAAATTAATAAGGAATAAGAAACATTGGGCTTGGCTATTGGCGATATACTTACTTTGGATATAGGTAATATTGCTAATGGAGGACACTTTGTTGCCAGGCATGACAATCAAATAATTTTTGTACGTCACGCTATATCAGGGGAAATAGCCAAGGTAAAAATTACTGCCACTAATTCTAAGTTTGCTTTTGGTGATGCTTTAGAAATATTAAAATCATCAAAAGATAGAATTGCACCTCCCTGCAAATATTTTCATCCTGAAGGATGTGGGGGATGTGATTTTCAACATATAAATTATGGTGTTCAGTTAGATTTAAAAAAAGAGGTACTTAAAGATCAATTTAAACGTATTACAAAAATTGATATCTCACCCGAAATAATAACTACCAATCCATCTAACGGACTTCATTGGAGATCGCGATTAAATTTAGCTATTTCTGAAAATAAAAAAGTGGGATTACGTGCTCATAAAAGTAATGCCGTAATAGAAATTGATGAATGCTTGATAGCGCTTAAAGAAATAAATAGGTCTGATATATTTACTACAAAGTGGGATAACGAAGAGAATTTAAAAATATCATGCTCTAGTACAAATGAAATAAATATCAGTCAATTTGAAAAAAATATCCTTGGTCCAGATAAATTAACAGAAAATGTAGATGAAAATGAATATACAATTTCCCCTAAAAGTTTTTGGCAAAGTCATAAAAATGCACCTAGCTTATTACTTCAGCAAATCATTAGAAACTCAGATATTAAGCGAGATGAGATCATATGTGATCTGTATGGTGGTGTAGGTTTGTTTACCTTACCGATTTCAAAATTAATTGGTAAAAATGGTCAAGTTCATCTTATTGAAATGAATAACACATGTATCAAAGATGCTAATATTATGTTCGAACATATAGATAATATATATATCCATCATGGAACAGTTGAACAAAAATTAGGAAGTGTAAAAAATATTGATACTATTATTTTAGACCCACCAAGAAATGGTGTTAGCAAACAAGTAATTAATCAAATGATTGAGAAAAAACCAAATACAATAGTTTATGTTTCTTGCAACCCCTCAACACTAGCTAGAGATTCTAAAATCTTATTAGAAAATGAATATTCTTTAAGTAATATTGTTGGATTGGATTTATTTCCTATGACACATCATATAGAAAGTGTAGCTTCATTTAAAAAATATAATTTTTAAAGTGGGTTAAATGACCCACTTTAAAAATATTCTATTAAAGAACTTTTAATAAGCCTTCATCATCAATCATTGCTTCAACTTGTGGGAAAGTACACATTGGCGCCCAACTCATCATGAAGCCGTGAAGTTTTTCATGACTTTCTGCATCTACGATTACATAACCATAGCCACTTGCTGCATTATGAACTCTAGCAATTTTAGTTACTCCTTCAGGAAATTCACCATCTCTTTCCTCCTGAGTCATATTTTTATAATACTCTTGTGCAGCTAATTTCTTATCATCATATAAAACGTATTTTAAGTGATATAACATTCTGTATCCTTTCAATTTAATTATGATAGATTATCCTAACACTAACCAATAGGGATGTTTAGATAAAAT
>JBJKYT010000012.1:0-14526 GCA_045560915.1 Alphaproteobacteria bacterium | reverse complement strand
CTGATTCTAATGAACCAGAAGAATGTTTAACTTGTAGTGCTTAAAAGGAAAAATATATGATATCTAAAGGTGTAAAGTCAATATTTCCAATAAAAAACCAAGAGATTTGGGATAGATATAAATTACATGTTCAAGCTTTTTGGACGCCTGAAGAAGTGTCCTTACAAGACGATCTAAGAGATTTACAAACTTTAAATGAAGGTGAACAACACTTCATAAAAAGTGTTTTAGCTTTTTTTGCAAATTCTGAAGCAATGATCAATGAAAATCTTGCCAGTCGATTTTACAAAGAAATATTAATGCCAGAGGCAAGATGTTTTATTTCGATGCAAATGTTGAATGAATCAATTCATGCAGAAATGTATGGTTTACAAATAGAAGCTTACGTAAAAGATCAAAAAGAAAAAGAGGGGCTATTTGATGCCATAAATAATGTTCCTTGTATAAATCACAAAGCTCAGTGGGTATCAAAGTGGTTAAATGGAAACCACAATTTATTAGTTAGGTTAATTGGTTTTGGTCTTGTTGAGGGTTTGTTTTTTGCAGGTTCTTTTTGTGCTATTTATTATTTTAGAAAAAGAGGTTTGTTGCCAGGTTTAGCTCTATCAAATGATTGGATAGCAAGAGATGAAGGTATGCATTTTAGCTTTTCTGCTTTAATGTATAAAACTCTAAGAGATAAATATAATAATGGAACACTAAATGATACTGATATTGCTGATATCAATTTAATCCCAAAAGATGTTCACCAATCTGAATTTGAAGAAATTGTTAGAGAGGCAGTAGCCTTTGAAAAAGAATTTGTAAAAGATTCATTACCCGTTGACTTGATTGGAATGAATGCAGACTTAATGTGTGAATATATTGAAGCTGTAGCAGATAGAATAGCTGATCTATTTGAATTTGATAGAGTGTTTAATACCGAAAACCCTTTTGATTTTATGAGAGCTCTTGATGTCCAAAATGTTACAAACTTCTTTGAAAAAAGAGTTTCGGAATATCAACGTCCAACTGATAGAGCACTAAGCTTTGATGATACTTTTTAATGGAAGTAGAAATTTATTCTAAAACAAATTGTATTTTTTGTGATAAAGCTAAAATGCGCTTGCAAAAACATAATCCCAAAATTCATATGTTAGATCAAGATTACAGTAGAGATGATTTTTTTAAAAAGTTTCCAAATGCAAGAACTTTTCCTCAAATCATAATAAACAAAAAACATATTGGGGGCTACTTTGAATTAAAAAAGTGGTTAGATCAAAATTCTTTTGATGAAGATTTTTAACTAGTATTCTTTTTTTTTCTATTATAAATTTTTTTACTTTTGATAGTTCTTTGTTTATATTTAGGGCTTCTCAAATCTTTTGCGATAGGATTTTGTTTTTTTTTCTTAGTCACTTAGTGAGATTCTCCCCATGTATTTCCAAAACCATAGTCCACAATTAAAGGAACCTTAAAATCATTGTATTTCAAATGTGATGACTCCATAATTATTTTAATTTTTTCACTAACTTCATTAATTTCATTTTTATTTACTTCAAATATTAATTCATCATGAACTTGTAATAACATCTTTGCATTTATTTGATTTGAGATAATATTATTATGAATTTCAATCATAGCTAATTTAATAATATCAGCTGCAGTGCCTTGAATTGGGGCGTTAATGGCTTGTCTTTCTGCAAATCCACGCACATTGAAATTTTTATCATTAATTCCCTTAATGTTACACCGTCTCCCAAAGATTGTAGAAACAAAATTAGAAGATTTAGCAAATTGAATTTGATAATTCATATATTCTTTAATTTTGGGATATTTTCGAAAATAATTTTCAATATATAACTTAGCTTCAGAATTAGTAATTTTTAGTTGCTTGGCTAAACCATACGGGCTTATGCCATATAATATTCCAAAATTAATTGCTTTTGCTTTCCTCCTATGTTCAGGTGAGGGTTTAGTATCACTTAAATTAAAAATTTCTTTTGCTGTTGATGAATGAATGTCTTCATTATTAATAAAAGACTTTATAAAATTTTCATCTCTTGATATCTCTGCTGCTAATCTTAGTTCAATTTGAGAATAATCAAAACTAATTAGTTTGTTTTTTTCTTCTGCTATAAATGCATGGCGTATTTGTTTACCTTTATCGGTTCTTATAGGAATATTTTGTAAATTAGGATCATTAGAGCTCAATCTACCAGTAAGAGTAGTTGCAGTAGAATAAGAAGTGTGTACTCGTTTTGTATCTGTATCTATTTGTTCTTGCAAAGAGTCAGTATATGTTGATCGCAATTTTGTTACTTCTCGCCATTCCAAAACAAGCTTTGCTATTTCATGACCTTGGGAAGATAAATCTGCAAGAATTCCAGAGTCTGTTGAATAGGTTCCTGTTTTAGTTTTTTTGCCTCCTTTAATTTTCATTTCTAAAAATAAAATTTCACCTAGTTGTTTGGGAGAACCAATATTAAATTCTTTTCCTGTAATTTTAAAAATTAATTTTTCAATTTTGTTAGACTCATTTAAAAACTCTTTACTCAGTTTTTGAAGATATTTGGAATCTACTTTAATTCCTATTTCTTCCATTAAAGATAAAACATCAATTAGAGGTTTGTCAATTTTTTCATATATATAAGAAATTTTTTCTTTAATAAGTCTTGGTTTTAAAACATTGTAAAGCTTAAGCGTAATTAGGGCATCTTCTGCAGCATATTTAGTTGCCAGATCTATAGAAACATAATCAAATGAAATTTGTTTTTTTCCAGTACCAACTAAATCTTTGTATTTTATTGTTTCGTGATTTAGATGTCTGTAAGATAAGTCATCCATGCCATGTCTTGTTAATCCATTATCAAGGGCATAGGATAAAAGCATAGTATCCTCAATGGAATTAAACGTAATATTATATTTTTTTAATAGACGAATATCATATTTTAAATTTTGACCAATTTTTAAAATTGTAGGGTCAGAACATATCAATCCAATTAATTCTAAAACTTTTTTTTCTTCTAATTGTTCTTTTAATCTTTTACCACTCTCGATATCTTTATGATTAATTGGTATATAAAATCCTTTATCTTCTTTGAAAGATAAAGAGATGCCAACTAAATCTGCTTTTTGTAAATTTAAAGAATTAGTTTCAGTATCAATAGAAACAAAGCCATTAATTTTAATTTCTTCTACTATTTTCTTTAATTTATCAATATTGTTAACAAGTACATATGTCGAAAGTTTATTACTATTTTTTATATTTAAATCTTTTTTTGAAATATTAATAAATGAATTGTTTTGTAATCGTTGTTCTATAGCTCTGAATCCTTGTTCTTGTAAAAAATTATTTATTGACTTTTGATTATCAGTTATTTCCACAAATGGTTTGATATCCTGAATAGCAAGAGGAAGATCAATTTCTTTATCTAAACTTACAAGCTTTAAACTAACTCTAATGTCGTCCTGGGAATCTTTAATGATATTTTTTCTTTTCTCTTGCTTGATTTTATTTGCATTCTTTATCAAATTTTCAATATCACCAAATTCTTTTATTAATTCAAGAGCAGTTTTGGGACCAATACCTGGTGCTCCTGGTATATTATCAACTTTATCTCCAGTTAAAGCTTGTATTTGGATAACCTTTTTTGGTTCTACGCCAAATTTTTCTATTACTTCTGGAATGCCTATTTTTTTATTTTTCATCGGATCAAGCATTTCTACTTTTTCATTTACCAGTTGCATTAAATCTTTATCAGAAGAAACAATAAGTGATGAAATTTTTAACTTACTAGCTAAGTTAGAATAAGAGCCAATAATATCATCTGCTTCAAAACCTTCTATTTCTAGTTGTGGTATTTTGAAAGCTTTTACACATTGTTTAATTAAATTAAATTGAGGTATTAAGTCTTCAGGAGTTTCTCCTCTATTAGCTTTATACTCAGGAAATATTTTGTTTCTAAAGTTTTCTCTAGCTGCATCAAAAATTACAATTAATTTTTCTTCTCTATAGTCTTCAATTAATTTAACTAACATATTAGTGAAACCAAATACTGCATTTACAGGTGTTCCATCCTTTCTGCTCATTGTTGGTAAAGCGTAATATGCTCTGAATATATAAGCAGATCCATCTATTAATATTAATCTATTTTCTTTTTTCATTTTATAAAAAGTATATAGAATATATTTTATATTATGTCTGATTACAAATTCTCTATTGAAGCAATTAAAGTTAATAAAATCTACAAAAAGAAAGATAAGAAGATAGATGCTCTTAATAATTTTAATATAAATATAAAAAAAGGTTCAATATATGGACTATTAGGACCAAATGGGGCTGGAAAGTCAACTTTTATTAATATGCTTGGTGGACTCGTATTAAAAACTTCAGGATCAATTAAAATATGTGGGGTTGATATTGATAAAAATTCAAAATTATCGAGAACTAAAATTGGTATTGTTCCACAAGAACTTAACATTGATCCTTTTTTTACTCCAATAGAATTATTAGAATTACAAGGTGGACTATATGGTGTCGCAAAAAAAAATAGAAAGAGTGAAGAAATTTTATTTAATTTAGGGCTTGCAGAACAAAAAAACTCTTATGCAAGAACTTTGTCAGGTGGAATGAGAAGACGTCTACTAATAGCAAAGGCCCTAGTACATAATCCTGATGTACTTATACTTGATGAACCTACAGCAGGTGTGGATGTCGAATTAAGAAAAAATTTATGGCACTATATAAGAAAGCTTAATAAAGATGGTATGACAATATGTTTAACTACGCACTATCTGGAAGAAGCTCAGGAGTTATGTGATTATATTACAATATTAAATAAAGGAAAAATTGTAAAAAGTGATACAAAAATTAATTTGTTAAATTTAGTAGGAAAAAAAACAGTTAGATTTATTTTAGATAAAGATTATCCAATACCCAACAAACTTGAAGTTTATGAGGCATCTATAAAAAATAATATATTAACTTTATCTTATGAAAAAAATACAATTGATCTAAAGTTAATTATAAATATTTTAAATGAAAATAATATTATTTTTAAGGAAATTGATACATATGAAAATGATCTTGAAGATATATTTATTGATTTAATAAAAATGGATGATTAATAAATTTTATCAAAATTCTAATATAGAAAAATTTATAGTAATAATATTCCCATTATTATTAATTACAGGTCCTGCATTACCAGACATTACTGCTGTTTTATTAAGCATTTATTTTTTATTATTTAAAATTAAAAAAAATTTTAAACAAATAATTAATAGTTATTGGATAATAAGTTTTATTGCTCTTTGGTTATGGTTTTTAATAATTAGTTTTTTTGCTTATAATCAAATAACTTCATTTTCTGATGGTATAATTTTTTTTAGATTCATAATTTTTACTGTTGCTATTTATTTTATTTTTTCTGAAATAGATTTTAAATTTCTAAAAATTTTATTTTATATTGCTTTACTAATTTTTTCATTTGTAACACTAGACACACTTTTTCAGTTCTACAATTATGATTCAGCTATAGGTTTTAAAGGAGATATATTTGGAATAAAACCTGAAGGGTTAGAGGGTAGATTAAGTGGACCTTTTAAAGACTTAATTCCAGGGGCCTACTTATCAAGATTTTACTTTTTAATATTATTAATCTTTTTTATTAATCACAGTTTAAATAAAAAAATTAATAATAAAATTATTTTATTTATTATATTATTTTTAAGTCTTGCTACAATATATTTTACAGGTGAAAGAATGGCTCTATCAATAGCTTTATTTTCTTTTGGAATTGTTATTTCATTTATTAAGAATCATAAAATATATTTTTTTAGTCTAATGCTAATTAGTTTTGTTTTTATCTTTATAAATACTATTTTTCATTCTCATTATAATAATTATACAATTATAGATTCTACTGCAAAACATGAAGGTCTGTTAATTCAAAAAGAATTTCCGTGCCCAGAAAATAAAAATGAGGTTTGTTACAAAGAAGTAAGTAGACAGCCAAAATTTACAGATGTTTTGTTTAATTTTAAAGACTCTGCATATGGAAGCATATATCTCACTTCTTTTAAAATATGGGCTGATTATCCCATAACTGGTATTGGCCTTAATAATTTTAATTTAGTCTGCAAAAATGAAAATAAATATTTAAAATATTCTAAAGACTTTGGATGCACTACACATCCGCATAATTTATATATACAAGCACTAGTAGAAACAGGTATCATAGGATTATTGCTATTCATAAATTTAGTTTGTGCAATTTTTTATAAAACACTGTTAACAAAAAATTATAATATTAAGATTTTTAGTTTTGTAATCATCTTAACTATATTTTGGCCTATAATGTCTACTGGCAGTTTTTTGAAAAATTGGAATATGATCTTTATATCTTTTCTGATTGGCCTTACTATGGCTTTATGTGAATTTTCTTCAACTAAAAAAATCTAAATTTAAAAATAATAATTTTATTCTTTAGGAGCGTGTTTATTTAAAATTCTCTGCAAAGTTCTTCTATGCATTCTTAATTTTCTAGCTGTCTCAGAGACATTTCTATTACATTGTATAAAAACTCTTTGAATATGCTCCCACCTTACTCTATCGGCAGTCATAATATTAGAAGGTGGAGGTGGCAAGCTATCTTTTGAAGAAATTAAAGCATCATATATTTGATTAATTTCTGCTGGTTTAGGCAAATAATCGACAGCACCAGATTTTATAGCAGCGACGGCAGTAGCTATATTCCCATACCCTGTAAGTAATAAAGATCTAGTTTCTGGGCTAATTGAGTTTATTAATTTTATTAATTCTAAACCTGAACCATCACCTAATCTCATATCAACAATTGCAAAGTTAAATTTTTTTTCCTTAACTCTTTTTACTGATGATGCGTAATTAGAAAAAGATTCAACATCAAAACCCTTTTTTTCCATAGATCTGCATAATCTATCTCTAAAAGGAAGATCATCATCGACTATTAGTAAATCTTTATTCATATAGTTCAAGTAACACGAAATATTTTTATTTCAACCTTTGCACCTTTATTTTTGTTATTACTAAATGAAATTGAGCCCCCTATATTTTCAATTAGGTTTTTTGCTATAAATATACCAAGTCCCATACCATTTTCATTTTTTGATATATATGGTTGTCCAACTTTTTCTAAAATATCACTTTTAAAACCTATTCCATCATCCTCAATAGTTATTAAAAATTCTTTAATATCCCATTTTATGTCTACATTAATAACTTTTCTAGCATGCTGGACAGCATTCTGAATAATATTACCAAAACAATATATTAACTCATCTTTAATATGTATTAAAGGTTCTTCATTTTTGTTCTGCATATTTAAATGTAATTTTACATTTTGAGAATTAAATTTATCAAAATTTAGCTTTATTATATTAGAAATTTTAGTCTTATCTAAAAAATTATCTTTAAGATTTTCAGGATTTTTTGATAAAGTTAATAATATTTCCTTACACCTCTCAGCCTCAGATTTTAAAAGGCCTATTTCTTTAGCAATTGATGAATTATTTAAAATAAATTTATTTTCTTTCAAATCATTTAAAACTAAAAAAATTGTATTTAAAGGAGTGCTTAACTCATGTGCTGCTGCTGCACTTAAAGATCCTATCTCAGATATTTTTTTTTGATCAGATAATGCTGATTGAGTTTCTGACAAAGCTGTAGATAATTTCCTAGATGAACTTGCAAAAAGATATACATAAATAAAAATAAAAACTAAAGATATAACTAGGGCAATAGTTAAGCCGTATGCAAAATATAAAGGAACTTCAAATAATTGATTCCACTGAATTGAAATAAAAAATTTACTAATTATAATTACACTTAACAAAGATAATAATAACAAACATATTGAATAAAAAATTGGCAAATATGAAGCTGAAATAATTAAAGGTGCAATCAAAAGCAATGAAAAAGGATTATATATGCCCCCTGTAAGAAATAATAATATACTTAACTGAGTAGTATCAAAAATTAAAAAGCTAAATGCCTGTTTATCTGATAAATATTTGTCAGCTTTATTATTTAGAAAACTATAACTATTGATCAAAACTGATATTAAAATAACTAATAAACAAGAGTAAATAGGAATTTCAATATTTAAATAATAAAATACAAAAATTATTGCTAAGAATTGACCGATAATTGCTATCCATCTAATTCTTGTAAGATTAGATAATAGAATATTATTTGTAAATGAATCCATTACTTAAATCACAAATATTATTAAATATCTAAATTTATTACTTCTAATGAGTGTTCTTGAATAAAATTTCTTCGTCCTTCTACTACTTCACCCATTAAAGTTTCAAATAAGGAATTAGCTTCATTAACTTCATCGATTTTTACCAATAAAAGAGATCTGAAATTTTTATCTAATGTAGTTTCCCATAATTGATCAGGATTCATTTCTCCAAGACCTTTGTATCTGTTGACCTGTATACCAGATTTTCCTATTTCTAAAATTTTCTCAATTAAATCAATTGGCCCGTTAATTTTATATTCATTATTAGAGTTTTTTATAATACCTGCGCACCCATTTTTTAAAATTCCAAAATTTTCCATTAAATCATCACGTAATTTATTTAAAGATTTAGCCTCAGGAGTAATAAGAAATTCATTATTAATTTCATATGAATGGCTTACACCTCTTTCATTTTTGTTTATCAATAATTTACCAGGACTATATTTTACTTCCCAGGATTTAGTTTCAATAGTGTTTAGTCTTAGTTGAAGATATTTAGCAATTTCATTTCCTATTTCATCACTATTTAAATTTTCTTTATTAATTGCTCTTATTATAGAAGCTTGCTCAATTACTTTTTGATTATCTATTCTTCTAGTTAGTGGCATTATTAGTTTTTTAGCCTTTCTAGCTAAATTAATTATATTTAATAATTCTATTCCTGATATTGTCTTAAATTTATTTTTAGCATTGGGTATTTCTAAAACTAAATTTTTTGTCCCCTCGTTAATTAAAAAATCTTCAAGTTGTAATTCATCTTTTAAATATTGAATTGATGTACCTTTTTTAGCTCTATAGAGTGGGGGTTGGGCTATATAAAGTCTACCCTCATCGATAATGGGTTTCATATGTCTATAAAAAAAAGTCAAAAGTAATGTTCTAATATGACTACCATCTACATCAGCATCAGTCATAATGATCACTTTATGATAACGCATCTTTTCTAAATTAAATCTTCCTTCAGCTTTATCCTCTTCATCATTGCCTGTTGGATTACCTACTCCAGCACCTATAGCAGTAATTAAAGTGATAATTTCGTTACTAGTTAAAATTTGCTTTGGATTAGCTCTTTCTACATTTAAGATTTTACCTTTTAATGGAAGTATAGCCTGATTTTTTCTATCTCTACCTTGTTTTGCAGATCCTCCTGCTGAATCACCCTCGACAATAAAGATTTCAGAGTCTTCTGGATTTTTTTCCTGACAATCTGCAAGTTTACCAGGAAGAGATGAGCTATCCAAACCTGTTTTTCTTCTAGTTAACTCTCTAGCTTTTCTAGCTGCTTCTCTTGCATTAGATGCTTCTATAACTTTATCAACTACTTTTTTAATCTCAGTTGGATTTTCTTCCATCCACTGTTCTAGTTTTGACAAACAGATTGATTCTACCGCAGGACGAACTTCAGAAGAAACTAATTTATCTTTTGTTTGACTTGAAAATTTAGGATCTGGTAATTTAACTGAAATTACACAGGTTAAGCCCTCTCTAGCATCATCACCTGAAACATTAATATTCGTTTTAGATTTTGCGTTAATATAGTTTACAATACTCCGGGTTAACGCTCCTCTAAATCCTGCAAGATGAGTACCTCCATCTCTCTGGGTTATATTGTTAGTAAAACATAAAGTATTTTCATGATAAGCATCTGTCCATTGCAAAGAGCATTCAACAGTGACATCATTTTTTTGAGATATAAAATAAATTGGATTGTTATGAATAGGTGATTTACTTAAATTTAAATATTTCACATACTCATTAATTCCACCAGCATATTTAAATTCTATAATTTTTTCTTTAGAAGATCTTTTATCAATCAAATTAATTTTTATTCCTGTATTAAGAAAAGCAAGTTCTCTCAATCTTTTTTCAATAGTACTAAAATTAAATTCTATATTAGTAAATGTTGTAGAAGCTGGTAAAAAAGTAATTTTTGTTCCTGTAAATGGTTTTCCCTTATCATCTAATTTTGATTTTCCAATTTGTTTTAAATTTTTTGTTACAGATCCGTTTGAAAATTCCATATAATAAACAAGTCCATCTCTATTAATCTCAAGTTCTAATTTTTCAGAAAGAGCATTAACAACTGAAACACCTACTCCATGTAAACCTCCCGAAACTTTGTAACTATTTTGATCAAATTTTCCACCAGCATGTAATTCTGTCATAATTAGTTGAGCTGCTGGTACTCCTTCAGACTTGTGTATATCGGTTGGTATACCTCTTCCATTGTCTTCTACTGAAATAGTGCCATCAGGGTTTAAAAAAACAGAAATATCATCACAAAAACCTGCCAGAGCTTCATCAATTGAATTATCCAAAACCTCATAAATCATATGGTGTAGACCTGATCCATCATCAGTATCTCCAATATACATACCTGGTCTTTTTTTTACTGCTTCTAGGCCTTTTAAAACCTTAATTGATGATGATGAATAATCAGAAGAATTCATAATCAAGTTATATTACAATAGTGAGCCTTTGTAGATAAAAAAGAGAAAAAATTTTTCTCTGTACCTGTCATAAAAACTTGAACTTTTAACTGATTGGTTAAGTATAAGAGAAGCTCTCTATTAACCTCGTCTAAATGGGAACAAATTTCATCTAATAGAATTATTGGATGTAAATTTAATTCATTTATTAAATATTCACTTTGAGCAATAATGATTAAAAGTACTACTGTTTTTTGCTGGCCAGTAGAAAGTTGATTTAAGTTAAAATTATTTGAACTATTAAGCCCCAAAATATCAGACCTGTGAGGACCGATTGAACAACCTCCCTGAAGCAAATCTTTTTTTCTATTAAAATATAATTGAGAAGTATAAATATTTTTATTTTCATAAATTTTTTTATTTGTTTCATAAAAATTATCTTGTATTTTTAATACAAAATCTTTTGAAAAATGCTTTGATGTATTTATCGTTTTAAGAATCTTATTTAATACTTTTATGTGATCTTCTCTATTTTTATAAATAATACTTCCATATTCAACAATATTATTTTTCTATATTTGAATCCAGCTTTCATCATATTTTGAGTCTTTAAGTAATAATTGTCTTTCTGTTATTGCCTTTTTATATTTATTTACTACTGTATTATAATTTTTATTAAAATTAAAAATTAATCTATCTAAAAAATTTCTTCTAAAAGATGGCGAAGAAACAAATAGTCTTTCCATTTCAGGTAAAAAAAAAATTATAGAAAATAAGGACTCAAAATGCTTAATAGAAGTCAAATCAGAATTATCATTAACGGTTATTTTTTTTTTATTTTGATTTAAGGAAAAAGCTGAAATATTAAAATTAATATTTTCATTATTAAATAAAGATAAAATTTTAAAATCTTTGTGTTTATTATTAAAATTAATTAAATTCTCAATTTTTTCTTTTCTAAAACCCCTACCTTTTTCTAATAAAGATAAACTTTCTAATATATTTGTTTTTCCAGAACCATTTTTCCCTAATATAATATTGCATCCATCTTTAAATTCTAAAAAAAATTTTTCAAAATTTCTGTAATTATTTAAATTTATTTCTTTAAAATAACCCAAAGAAATCAAACTCTCATTGGCATTAATACATAAATTAAGTTTGGATTTGATTCTTCTTTTGCTATTACGGGAGAAGCAGAATCCTTAAAATCTAAAATGATTGTTTCATCTTCCAAATTATTTATCATTTCTAAAATATATTTTGAATTAAAACCTATCTCCATATCATCTCCACTATAAACGACATTTATATCCTCTGTGGCAGTGCCATTTTCATTATTTACTGAGGTAAGATTAACCATATTGCTCATAATTTTTAATTTTATTACTGGAAGTTTATCAGTGGTGATTGTACTCACTCTATCAATAGCTAAACTAAAAGAAAGTCTGTCTACTTTAAGAGTGTTCTTATTTTCTTTTGGAATGACTCTTTTATAGTCAGGAAAATTACCATCTATTAATTTAGAAATTAAAATAGATTCCCCTACAAAAAAAACAATCTTATTAGAAGATAAATTTATCTTAACTGAACCATCAAAATCAGATAACAATTTATATAATTCATTAACTGTTTTTTTGGGAATTATAACTCCAGGTATATCTTTTATTGTATCATTATACTCACAATCAAACTTTGCTAATCTATGCCCATCAGTAGCTACTAAAGACAAATAATTATTTTTATCATTCTCGATTTTATGAAAATAAATTCCATTTAAAAAATATCTTGTTTCTTCATTGGATACAGCAAAACGTGTTTTATCAATTAATTTAAAAAGTTTTAGAGATTCAATGCTAATTTCATTCTCTAAATCACCTATTTCTATTATTGGAAAATCATCCTTTAAAAGACAGCTGAGAGAAAATTTGGATTTTCCAGCTCTTAAGCTCATAATTTTTCCATCATTAGAAATAATTTCAATCTCACTAGATTCTGGTAACTTTCTTATAATATCGTAAAGAGTATGTGCAGTTACAGTAGTTGATCCTTCTTCTATAACATTGCAATTTATTTTTTCTGTAATAGAAATATCCATATCGGTTGCTGAAAGAATAAGAGAATTATTCTGAGCTTCTATTAAAATATTAGATAAAATAGGAAGAGTGTTCTTTTTCTCCACAATACTCTGAACATGAGATAAAGACTTAAATAAGCTATTTTTTTCGATAGTAAATTTCATTAATATTTTTATAATGAAAAAAATTCTAAGAATCTATTAATCTTTTTAAAAGCTCTATATCTTCATTAAAATTAATATCATTATGCTTTAACTCCTCTATTTTTTTAACAGCGTGCATGACAGTAGTATGATCTCTTCCTCCAAATTTTCGTCCAATTTCAGGTAAAGAACGAGAGGTGATTGATTTAGCTAAATACATTGCTATCTGCCTTGGTCTAGCTACAGATCGTGATCTACGAGGTGAATGCATATCAGTTAATCTAATATTAAAATGTTCAGCTACTTTTTTTTGAATTTCTTCTATAGTTATTTTTTTATTACTAGTTTTTAATAAATCTTGCAAAACAACCTGAGCTGTTTCAACTGTTATTGCTGTTCCAACTAGAGTAGCATGAGCAACTAAACGATTTAAAGCTCCTTCCATTTCCCTAACATTTGAAATAATTCGATGAGATAAAAATTCTAATACCTTAGGTGGAATCTCAACACCTCTTTTTTGAGCTTTTTCAATTAAAATTCCTAATCTTAATTCATATGTTGTAGGATGAATATCTGCTACCAATCCACACCCTAGTCTTGATTTTAATCTATCCTGAACACCATCTAAATCAGAAGGGGATTTATCAGCTGATATTACGATTTGTTTATTTTGTTCAATTAATGCATTAAAAGTATGAAAAAATTCCTCTTGGGTATTATCTTTTCCACTAATAAATTGAACATCATCTATCATAAGAACATCAATAGATCTAAATTGTTCTTTAAAAGCTGAGGTATCTTTATATCTTAGTGCTCTTACAAATTGGTACATAAATTTTTCCGCAGATAAATAAATAACTTTTCTATCTGGTTGTTGTTCTTTTATTTTCCATCCTATTGCATGCATTAGGTGGGTTTTTCCTAATCCAACTCCTCCATAAAGAAATAACGGATTAAATGTAACTTTTCCAGATTCAGCAACTCTTTCAGAAGCTGCAAATGCTAATTCATTTGGCTTACCAACAACAAAATTATCAAATGTAAATCTCGGATCAAGGGGTGCTCCAAAATCATTAGGATATGAAGAGCCTTGGTTAGATCTGATATCCATGGTTGTTTTCCAGTGATTATCAGTGCTTTTTATAGTTCTTGTTGTCCCAGGAACCACTCTACCACCCACTGGCTTTACAACAAACTTTATAGCTTCAATATTCTCAATATACTTATTACACTCATTTTTTATTTTATCAGAATAATTATTAACAATCCAATCTCTAAGAAATTTTGTTGGGACAGATAAGGTAATAGTATTCTCTTTATTTGATATAAAAGAAAGTTGCTTTAGCCAATTGTTATAAGCTGTATCTCCAACAATTTTTTTTAAATCCTTTTTTAGAAGTGGCCATTTTTTTTCATTAAAATCCAAAAAAGAATCTTTCATCCAATCACCTCATTTAATCTTTTTGTTTTCCATTGTGCAAAAGATTAAAAAGTCACAAAATAATAATCACCAAATTATTACGATAGACAACACTCTTTAGAGATTTTTGGCAAGAAGAAAAGTAAAAAAAATAAAAAAAAAATTAAATATTTTTAATTTTTTGTGATA
>JBJKYT010000011.1:0-14757 GCA_045560915.1 Alphaproteobacteria bacterium | reverse complement strand
GATAAGATTTTGAAACATAATCCCCATATCTTCTTGGTTCAACACCAAGCATATCAACAGTTGGCTCACCATCTATTATCCATTCAGATAATTGCCAACCCGCTCCACCGGCAGCAGTAATTCCAAAACTATGACCTTCGTTTATCCAAAAATTTTTTAATCCCCAAGCTGGCCCAACTATTGGATTGCCATCAGGAGTATAACAAATTGCTCCATTATATACTTTTTTAACGCCTACTTCTCCAAAAGCAGGTACACGGTGAATTGCACCTTCTATATGAGGTGTAAGTCTCTCTAAATCTTCTTGAAACAATTCATATTCAGAATCTTTTGAAGGCCCGTCTACATAGCAACATGGAGCGCCTTTCTCATATGGTCCAAGTATTAACCCTCCAGCTTCTTCTCTCATATACCACTGAGTATCACTATCTCTTAGTACGCCCATTTCAGGCTTTCCTTCTTTTTTTCTTTTTACAATTTCTGGATGAGGCTCAGTAACTATATACTGATGCTCTACAGGAATTACTGGGATATCTAAACCAACCATAGCTCCAGTTTGTCTTGCAAAATTTCCAGTACAAGAAACTATATGTTCACACTCAATTGCACCTTTATCTGTCTCTACAACCCAACCATTTGATGATTGTTTAATTCCAATAACACTAGTATTTCTATAAATCTCAGCTCCTCTATTTCTGGCGCCTGTGGCAAGAGCTTGAGTTAGATCAGCTGGCTGAATATAACCATCTTCAGGATGCTGAATAGCTCCAATTAACCCGTCAGTATTACATAATGGCCAAATTTCTTTTACTTGTTCAGGTGAAAGAAACTTCACTTCAACACCAATAGTTTGTGCCACACCTGCATACTGATGGTATTCATCCATTCTATCTTTATTGCTTGCTAACCTAATATTAGATACAACACTAAAACCAACGTTTTGTCCTGTCTCTTCTTCTAAAGTTTTATAAAAATTGACTGCATATTTATGCAACTGACCAACAGAATAGCTCATATTAAATAAAGGAAGTAATCCTGCTGCATGCCATGTTGATCCAGATGTTAATTCTTTTCTTTCAACAAGGACAACATCAGACCATCCTTTTTTAGCCAGATGGTAAAGAGTGCTAACTCCTACAACCCCACCTCCAATAACTACAACTTTAGTTTTACTTTTCATAATTGATAAAAAAAATTCTGTACTTCTCTAATCACATTAACTAATGTGGGTCAATCATGAGATTGTCACTTAGGGTATTTTTTATAGTATTCTTTTTTTCTGTAATATCGGTTGCCAGCAAAGCTGAGATTACCCTCAAAGATCTAATTTTTGATGATAGCAAGCCTTATCACATAAAGATATTAGAAACACTTCCAAAGAATGCTATTATTCAAGTGGGACCAGATAATGCCAAACATACTGTTATAGAGTTTTTTGATTACTTTTGCGGATACTGTAAAAAAATTCATCCTGAATTAATTAACTTAGCTAATTCTAGAGATGATGTTAGAGTAGTTTTTTTACAGCATCCTATTCTCAATGAAAGTTCTAATGTAATTGCCAGATTTGCTATTGCAGCAAATATGCAAGGAAAAGGTATTGAATTTCATAATGAAATTTTTTCAATAGAAGGTTCAATCACTCAGGAAAAATTAAAAGAAGCAGTTATTAAATCTGGTGTAAACCAGATAAAATTTCAAATAGACTTAGAAAAAGATGAGGTTGATAAATTAATTGCCCTATCTTCTTTTATAGCTGGAGGATCAGGAGCAAGAGGAACACCTTCTATGTTTGTAAATGAATTTTTTTATCCTGGATATCTATCAAAGGATAGAATTGAAGGTATTTTAAATCAATAAGCCCCTAATAAAATTATTAGGAGCTTAAAAAAATTAAATTTTAAATCTTAAGCTTTTGAAACTTCTCTGGTGTTAGCATTGTAAGACTCAGTAAATGGTATAGAAACAACTTCAGCATCTACTGGTACACCTGGTGAGTCAGCATATTCATCTGGAAGATGAACTTTAAATTTTTGCCCAACTTTACCAATTGGAAAACCATTATTACTAAGAGTTCCATCAAAAGGAATATAACCCATAGCAATATTTCTTTTTTGTTCTGGATGGTACCACGGTGAAGTAACATAACCACAAGGATCTCCTCCTTCAGCAGGAGAAATTAACCAAAAATCAGGAGCATATTCCTCTATTGGCTTTCCTCCTAATACCATTCCTACTAATTGCAATTTGTAAGGTTTGTTTCCTGCAGTAATTTCCTTTTTCATTTTTTCTAAAGCTTCTTTACCAATGTAATCACTAGATTTATTCCATTCTCCTACACCAGACAGAGATACTTGATATCCTAAGTTACATTGAAAAGGATTATGTTGGTTATCCATATCCTGGCCCCAAGATAAAATTCCAGCTTGAATTCTTCTATGGTGAGCAGGAGCAATTACCATTAAATTATGTTTTTTACCTGCTTCCAAAACAGCATTCCACATATCATCTGCATATAGAGTTGCATCATAAAGATATATTTCAAAACCTGCTGCTCCAGAGAAACCTGTTTGAGAAATTACACATTTTCTTCCTCCCACATTTGCTTCAGCTAAACCATAAAAAGGCATACCATCTATGTCTACTTGATCACCAATTAAGTCTTTCATTAATGCATGAGCTTTAGGACCTTGAATTTGAACTGGACAAACATCAATTTCATCAATTTCAACATCAAATTTTTTGTCGTGATTAACTCCTTGTAAGTATAATCCAATATCAGAGTCAGATAATGAAAACCAAAATTCGTCTTTTGCTACTCTTAAAAGGATAGGATCATTTAAAACACCACCCATATGATTACAAAGAATAACGTATCTAGCTGCCCTAACAGATCCATCAGCTTTCATAACTGGTATTCTTGTTGCATCACGAGTAATAACGTAATCCGTAAATGCTTCAGCATCAGGGCCCTTAACCTGAATTTGTCTTTCAACAGCTACATTCCACATAGTAACGTGATTTTTTATAGCTTCATATTCAACCATTGCACCACCATCTTCAGGCTTAACATACCCTCTAGGATGATAGACGCGATTATAAACAGTTGCTCTCCAGCAACCTGCTTCCATAGATAAGTGCCAATATGGAGATTTTCTTACTCTTGTAGAAATCAACATTTGCACAGGAGTTGGTCCACTTTGACGAAGATTATACGGAACTTTTCTGTCAGACTGGTCAACTGTTGTAACATGCTTAGTCATGCTTAACTCCTTATAAATAATTATATCTGTGTGCGGTATCTAAACTTCTTTTTGAACGCAATGATAAATTTGATTTTTGTGAAATAATTTGGGGACTTAAAAATCATTATTTGGTCTTTCTTAAGCCTTTATTTTGACATCAAAAACATGGATAGGTAAATTTATGGCAATTTACAATAAACTTTTATTAATTTTTACATTTTTTTTTCTATATTCTTGCTCATCTAGCTATGAAAAACTCAATAATGAAAACTTTTCTCCACCTGATAGTTTTTCTAAACACCTTTTTGATATGTATAAGGAAAAAGCTAATTTTGAAGCTGAAAAAATGCATGATTGGAACTCTGCGAAACTTTATTCAGAGAAAGCTCTTGAAGCAGCAAAAGGTGGAAAAATAGAACCTGAAAATATCAATTACTGGAAAATACCAAAGGAACATCAAAATCAAATAAAATTAGCTTACGATAATTTGATGTCAATTTATGAATCAGCTTTAATCCATGATCCTTATAATCTTGCAAATGCGATTAGTTCTCTTGATTGCTGGTCTGAACAACAAGAAGAAAATTGGCAAACATGGGATATCAATAATTGTAAAGATAGTTTTTTGGAGTCAATGCATAAAATATATAAAAATTTAGCAAAAAATGAAAAAAGAGAGAGAGAGAATTCTAAAAAAAAAAGTTATGAAAATGATAATGAGATTGAATCAAATGCAACTTTAGTCACAGAAGATATCAATAGTAATATTTTACAAATAATCTATTTTGATTTTGATAAATCAGAATTATCTTCAATTAGTAAAAAAGAAATTAAAAAATTTTTAGAAAAATATGAAAATGTTATTAGTAAATTTTTAATTGTTGGTCATACTGATACAAAAGGAACAAAAGATTATAATTACAAGCTTTCAATAGAAAGGGCTGATGTAGTTAAAAATTTATTAATAGATTTAGGAATAAAAGAAGAAAATATCAAAATTTTGGGTAAGGGTGAAATTGATTTAAATATCAAAACTAATGATGAAGTTCCTCATCCAGCAAATAGAAGGGCAGAAATCAGCCCTATAAATTAGCTTCTATAAGACTTTAACTTGGTGTAATAGGAAGCTGAATTTTCAATGTATACTAAAACAACAAAAAAAATTTCTATCACGGTTAATCCATATTATTTAGAAGATCAATCAGAACCAGATGACCAACATTATGTATGGGCTTATCAAGTAACTATAAATAATAAAGGAGAAGAGCGCGTACAATTAAAAAATCGATATTGGAAAATTATTGATAGTAACGGAGAAAAACAAGAGGTTAGAGGTGAAGGAGTGGTTGGGGAACAGCCTATTCTTAATCCAGGTGAAAAATATGAATATACAAGTGGAACTCCTTTAGCTACTCCATCAGGTTTTATGGAAGGTCACTATGAAATGGAAACAAAAAATGGTTTTATATTTGAAGCTTCAATACCTTTATTTTCTCTAGATAGTCCGTTTACTTCTTCAAAATTAAATTAAAAATTTAAATGAGAGACTTTCGCTCAGTAATTCATATCATAGGCTTGTTACTTTGCATAGAAGCAATAGCAATGACGATACCAATGACAACAGACTTGATTTATAAAAATGAAGATTGGGATGAGTTTTTATTATCTTCATTAATTACTTTTTTTATTGGTTTAGTATTATATTTCTCATTTAGAAAAGAAAAAATAGTTATCAAGGTAAGACAAGCTTTTGTTCTAACTTTTTTATCATGGATAGTTATAGCGATATTCGCTTCAATACCTTTTGTTTTTACCTCAGCTAACCTAAATTATACAGATTCTTTTTTTGAGTCGATAAGTGGAATAACAACAACTGGAGCAACAGTTATAAGCGATTTAGATGATCTTCACCATGGAATTTTAATATGGAGAGCTTTATTACAATGGTTTGGTGGAATTGGAATAATTGTTTTAGCAATGGCAATTTTACCAACACTTCAAATTGGTGGTATGCAGTTACTTCACATGGAGCATGATGATCCATATGAGAAGACTCTACCTAAAATAAATCAGTTTGTAATAGAGATTTTTTTGCTTTATTCTTTTTTTAACTCTAATTTGTACAATCTTATATTATTTATTAGGAATGAGTGGTTTTGATGCAATTACTCATTCTATGACCACAATTTCTACTGGAGGTTTCTCTAATCACAATTCTTCTTTTAGTTTTTTTAACTCGCAGAATATTGAAATTATAAGTATAATTTTCATGATTATTGGAAGTTTGCCTTTTGTAGTTTTCTTAAAATTTATTCATGGAGACAAAAAATCTATATTTAAAGATGATCAAATTAAATTATTTTTTTCTATTTTATTTTTTTTAGTAATCATAACTGGACTTTGGTTATATTATAATTACTATTCTAATTATACCCTTTCATTTAGGCTGGCTATATTTAACATTACTTCAATACTAACTGGAACTGGTTATGTAACTACAAATTATAATTTATGGGGAGGTTTTGGTTTTGTAATAATGATAATAATAATGTTTATAGGTGGGTGTGCTGGCTCTACTACCGGAGGTATTAAAATTTTTCGTCTTCTACTTTTGTTCAGAGGAGCAAAAATTCAAATTAAAAAATTAACTCAACCTCATGGAGTATTTATTACTTCTTTTAATGGAAGGTCAGTAAATGATGACACTTATAATTCTATTATGGGATTCTTTTTTATTTATATATTAATTTTTATATTGGCATCCATATCTCTAAGTTTTTTTAATTTAGACTTTTTAACTGCATTTTCTGCTTCAGCTTCAGCTATTTCTAATGTTGGTCCTGGCCTTGGAGATATTATTGGCCCTAAAGGAAATTATAGTTCTTTACCAATAGGCGCAAAATGGATTTTATCTTTTACAATGCTTATTGGTAGATTAGAATTATTTACTTTTTTAGTAATATTATCTGTCACTTTTTGGAAAAAAATAAATACTATAAAATATATTGATTCATATGATCTTTAATAAGATCTTTTGATTTATTTGAGAAATCTTTTAAACACTTGTAAATCATATCATCAATTATTCTTTCTACTTCTATTAAAGAAATATATTTCCCTGAAGTTGTAGTTCGATTTGCCTCAACAATAGCACTTGCTAATTTAAAATTAGAATCATCGTAAATCACAAACTCCACTAAATAATTGACTTCATATAAAAAAATTGTTTTTTCTTCATATTTTTTTGAATCTATATTTGGTATTTCAGTTTTCTTTACTGAAGCATCTATAACATTAATTTCAAAATAATTGTTTGTACCAAAAGTTTGTATATTATTTTTAGTCCAGTTGTTAAAATATAATATTGGTGAGTTTTCTAATGAATGATCTATAAACGGTTCTACAAATTTAGGTTCATATAAAATTATAGTATTCTTTTTTTCTGCATTAATAGATATCTTAGTAAACTGATTATAATCAAAAACTACAGGATCTAGAATCTCTACTTTTTGACATGATGAAATAAATACTAAAATTATAAATATAAATATTTTATTTTTATTTTTTAACATTTTTTAATAAATAATATAAAATACTTTGTTGAACATACATTCTATTTTTGGCCTGCTCCCATACTAAAGATTTATTACTATCTAAAACAGAATCAGTAACTTCTTCATTTCTATGCGCAGGTAAACAATGCATAAATATAGCTTGTTTTTTTGCTTTTTGCATAATTATATCATTAACTTGAAATTTTTTTAGTAGTTTTAATTTACTTTGAGATTTTTTTTCACCCATGGAAACCCATGTATCAGTCATAACACAATCAGAATTTTTTAAAGCTTTATCAAAATTATAGTAAAAATTAGAATATACTAATTTTTTATTGTCTAATTTTTTTTTAGCCATGTTCATAATTTTTTTAGGCATCAAAATATTTAATTTAAAATTAAATATTTCTGCAGCCTGTATTAATGAAGTTAGAACATTGTTAAAATCACCCAACCAAGTTATTTGTTTATTTTCAATCTTTCCTAATTTTTCACTAATTGTAAAAATATCTGATAAAACCTGACATGGATGACTGTAATTAGACAATCCATTAATAATACTAATTTTATTATAAGAAGCACATTTAACTAATTCTGTATGAGAATTATTTCTTATCATTAATACATCTATATATTGAGAAAGAGTTTGTAATACATCTGAAATAGACTCTCGTTTACCAAATCCGATTTTTTTTACTATCTAATTCTATAACATTTCCTCCAAGTTTCTTCATACCTATATTAAATGAAACCCTCGTTCTTGTAGATTCTTTTTCAAATAACAAACCTAAAGATTTAGTATTTAAAATATTTGAATATTTTTTTTGATTTTTTTTAATTTTAGTAGCAAACCTTAAGATATTTCTTAATTCAATTGTGGTAAAATTATCTAGATCTATAAAATGTTTAATCATAAATTCTCTTTAAAGGTTAAATCTATAATTTTTAATGCTTTATCTATTTCTTTTTTAGTAACAATTAGTGGTGGTGCAAATCTAATAATATTATCTGCTGCAGGCACACATAATAATCTATTTTTAATAAGTTTATTACTCATTTTTGTATTATTCATTTTTGTTTTTATTCCTAATAATAACCCAGCACCTCTAATTTCAGTTACTCCTTCATACTTAGCTTCAATATTTTTTAAGCCATTCCATAAATAATTATTGTTTAATTACATTCTCTAAAAAATTTTGTCCAAGAATAAGCTTAATAACTTCAATACCTACTGACATAGCTAAAGGATTTCCTGCAAAAGTAGAGCCATGAACACCTTTGATCATGCCTATTGATGCTTTATTTGTAGCTAAACAAGCGCCCATAGGAAATCCTGAACCAATCCCTTTAGCAGTAGCCACTATATCAGGCTCAATATTTGCCCACTCATGAGAAAATAATTTGCCTGATCTTCCAAAACCACTTTGAACCTCATCCAAAAATAATAATAAATTATTTTTTTTACAGATTTTTTTTATATCTTGTAAGAATTTTAAATTAGCAGGTCTAATACCTCCTTCACCTTGAATAGGCTCTATCATTATAGCAGCTGTATTTTTGTTTACATTTTTTCTAACAGCCTCAATATCATTAAAGGGGATTTTGATAAACCCACTTAATAAAGGCTCAAATCCTTTTGAATACTTTTCATTTTGTTGAGCTGATAAAGCAGCAAAGGTTCTGCCGTGAAATGCTCCCTCAAAAGTAATTATATTCTTTTGATCTATATTATTATTATAATGATGATAACTTTTTATAACTTTTATTCCTGCTTCAATTGACTCAACTCCAGAATTAGTGAAAAAGACTTTTTCTGCAAAACTATTTAAACATAAAAGTTTTGCATATTCCTCCTGTGCGGAATTATGATAAAGATTGGATATATGCCATAACTTAGAAGCTTGATGCTGCAAAGCCTTTACTAATCTAGGATGACAATGGCCTAAAGAATTAACAGCGATACCACTACCAAAGTCTAAGTATTTATTATTATCTAAAGAAGTTAAGTAACATCCCTTACCTTCTTTAAATTCTAGATTTCTATCGCCATATGTTGGCATTATATATGTTGAATTTTTAGACATATTTTTACTTTTAATATTTTAATTTGTATCCAGTTTTAAACATTAAATAACAAAAAAATAACAAAATGGTATTTAGAAAAATCAAAGTTAAACTGCCAATAATTAATGAACTATCTGATTGTCCAATAAATGCAAATCTAAATCCATCAATATTATAAAAAAATGGATTAAAATATGCAAATTTTTGCCAAAATTCAGGTAATCTTGCTATAGAATAAAAAGTTCCAGATAAAAAAGTAAGAGGCAATACTATAAAGTTAGTTATACCTTGTTGCTGATCCCACTTATCTGCCCATATTCCTACCATTGTTCCAAGTGTACCCATCATTAAACAACCCATAAAAGAATAAAATAGAAGTGCTGAAATTGAATAAATTGAAATAGGTATAAAAATGTAAATACTTATTCCCGTAACAATTCCGCAGATTAATCCTCTTGCTACAGAGCCCCCAACATAGCCGAATGTTAGGTCAATACTATCTAATGGTGCCATTAAAACATCTACTATATTACCTTGAGATTTAGCTTGACCTATGCTGGAGGCAGAATTTGCAAATGAATTTTGAAGCATTGTCATCATTATTAATCCTGGAGCAATAAAATTAGCAAAATTTATACCATTTATAGTCTGTACAGATTTGCTTAAAGCAAGATTAAAAACGGCTAAAAATAATAATGAACTGATAGCTGGGCCAACTATAGTTTGAATGCCCACCTTTAGAAACCGCAATACCTCTTTTTTAAATAATGACCAAAGAGATAGATAGTTTGAAGAAATCATAAAATTGTTTATCCTAATCACATAATATATCATTTAATAAGAATAAACAATTTTTTAGAATGCCTGAAATTTCTGATTTAGTAAAATATGCTATAAATTACTTAAGTAAATATAGCTCAAGTAAAAAAAATTTAGAAAGAATATTAAAAAATAAAATTAGAAGAACAAATATTGAGAAAAAAGAAAAATTTATATTATATAAATCAATACCTGAAGTCTTAAAAAAATTGGAAAAAAATAATTTTATAAATGATTATAATTATGCAACTTCAAAAGTTAATACACTTATTTCAAATGGTAAATCAAAAATATTTATAAAAAATTACTTATTCAAAAAAGAAATAGATGAAAAATTATCTTCTGATATATTTACAAAGTTAGATGAAGAAGATTCTAATTGGGAAATTAAATCTGCAAGAATATTTGCAAGAAAAAAGAACATTAAAAAAAATAATAACAATAATGAAAAAAATTTATCAAAAATGGCTAGAGCTGGATTTAGTTATGAAATAGCAAAAAAAATTTTAGAAGAAAACTAATTGTTTTTTAAGTGAATTTTACCTTCAAGAAAAAGTGATATAGGTCTAGTAGTTTCAAATTTTTCAAAAGTAATTTTGATAATTGCAGTTAAAGGAGCAGCAAGTAAAACACCAATGATACCCCAAATCATACCCCAGAAAATCAAAGATAAAATAACAGTTATTGGATGAAGACCAAATGTTTCTCCAAAAATTTTGGGTTCAATTATATTTCCAATAATAATATGAACTATTGCTGGCAATAAAATAATTAAAACAAAAAAGGTAGGATCTTGAAATTGAAGAAAGGCAACAGGTATGGGTATTAAAACTGCTATAACAGATCCAAAGACTGGAATAAAATTTAATATAAATGTTAAAGTTCCAAAAATAAATGCTAGTTCAATACCTAAAAACCAGTAAATTAAACCTGCTAAAACACCTGTTGCTGAAGAAGTAATAAATTTAGTAAAAATATATTTTTTTACATTAAAAATTATTTCATTCCATTCATTAGAAGTATTTACATTTTTTTTACCTAACAATAAAAATAAGGTCATGATTACAACAAGTACAAACTTTGAAATAAAATTTGCACTATTACTTAATATTGCAGAAGCCCAATCTAAAAAAGGGAGTGTTGTAAGAGTATTTCGAATAACTTCTCTATCAATTGCTATATCATATTCAGAAAGTTGATTAATTATATAATCAATCAATACTAATACTTTGGCATTATAATCATCAGCTGACTCTAGAAAAGTTCCTACAGAACCAAATATAAAAGGGACAATAATTATAAATAAAATAACTATTAAAATTAAACTAACAAATACAGCTATAATCCTATGAACTCTTAGATTTGTGGTTTGAAAATCAATTATTGGGTCTATAAGAATTCTAATTAATAAGGCCATTACAAAAGGAATCATTATAGGTTTAGTAAAACTCAGAGTGAAAGCTACCGCTACTAAAGCCAAAATCAGCAATGAAGCTGTAATAAATTTATTGTTTTCTATATTATTTTGATCCATTAATTTTTATTTTTTGGATTAAAAATTTCAGGTAGCTCTTCAGGAAAAGATTCCAAATAAATAGACTGACTTGGGAAAGCAAAGCCAGCTTTATTTTTTTCAACTATTTCAATAATATTTACCGCTAAAGATTCTTTAATTTTTAAATATTCTCCCCAATCATTTGTTTGGGTAAAAGCTTGTACAAGCATATCTATTGAACTATCAGAAAAACTGTCAATTCTTACAAAAAAATTTGTATTTTCATTTTTTGCATATTTTGAGTCATCTTTTATTAAAGAACTTATCTGATCTCTAATACTTTTAAGTTGTTGTGTAGTTGTTTTATATTCTAAACCTATAAGCCACCTTATTCTTCTATGATGACGGCGAGTATGATTTATTACAGATTGTTCAGCAAATTTATAATTTGGTATCATTACTGGGGTAGTGTCAAATCTTCTTATTAAAGTAGATCTAAAACCTATTTGCTCTACAACACCTTCGACTTCACCAGAAACTAAAATTACATCTCCTATAGTAAAACGTTTTTCCATCAAAATCATAATGCCTGAGATTAAATTTTTAAATAAATCTTGAGCACCTAAAGCAACAGCTACACCAAATAAACCTAAACCAGCAATAACAGGGCCAACTTTTATGCCCCATAATTCTAAAATTGCCACTACACCTAAAACAAATATAAGAATTTTTAAACCTCTAAGTGTCCAATCAACTAAAGGTTTAGAAATTTTATCTTCAAATTTTTTTATTAAAAAAGAGAATGGGACAACCAATTGATGTAACAGCCAGAAAATAAAAATTGTAATAAGACTTCGATTAATCAAATCAATAAAATTTTGAACATTCAAAGAAAAATCAATGTAAGAAGATGCTATAAAAAATCCTACTACTACTGGTAAAAACTTTAGAGGTCCTTCAATTACATCTATGATAGCATCATCAATTTGGTTTTTGGATTTTAAGACAAACTTACCTAATTTTCTTATTATGAAACGAGCGAACAATCTTCTTAAAACATAAAAAAATAAAAAGATAATTAATCCTATTATAATTTCTGATACATTTATTCCAAATATACCTTGTGACCATACTTCTTGAAAAAGGATAAAAAATTGATTGAAAGCTTCCATTTATAAACTATGTAAATTAATATTAATAAATGTCATATCATGAAAAATATAAAATTATTCCTAATATTACTTATTTTTTTACTAAGCAGCAATAAACTTATGGCTGAAAACAACTCAATATATGATTTCAGTTTTTTAGATATTGATGGAAATATGGTCGAATTATCTATTTTTAAAGGAAAGCCATTACTAATAGTAAATACAGCTTCTAGATGTGGTTTTACCCCTCAATATGAAGGACTTCAGAATCTTTTTACAAAATATAGAAAAACAGATCTTACAATCATAGCTACCACTTCGAATTCGTTTAATCAGGAATTTGAAAATCCAGAAGATATTAAAAAAATATGTTTAGTAAATTATAATGTTGGTTTTATCACTTCTAGCCCCATAGAAGTTAAAGGTAAAAATATTCATCCGATGTATAAATGGATTAAACAAGATTATAACAAATCACCCAAGTGGAATTTTTATAAATACCTATTTAATCGTTCAGGAAAGCTTGAAGACTCATGGAGTTCAATGATTAAACCTGACAGTAAAAAAATAATCAATAAAATTGATGATTTAATATAAAAAAAGAGCCACTTTAAAGTGGCTCTTTTCAAGTATTAGAATTTAATAAGCTGCATTTACATCATGCCGCCCATGCCGCCCATGCCGCCCATGCCGCCCATGCCACCCATGTCTGGCATTGCAGGAGCTGGGGCTTTATCTTCTGGAGCATCAGCAACCATAGCTTCAGTAGTAATTAATAATCCTGCTACAGAAGATGCATCCTGAAGAGCTGTTCTTACAACTTTAGTTGGATCAATAATACCAGCTGATACTAAATTGGTATACTTATCTGCCTGAGCATCATAACCCCAATTTGAATCTTTACTTTCTCTTATTTTTCCAGCTACGACTGCTCCATCAACTCCAGCATTTTCAGCTATTTGTCTCAAAGGATGAAATAGTGCTCTACGAACTATATCAATTCCTATCTTTTGATCATGATTATTAGATTTAACTGAGGCAAGAGATTTAGTTGCATTAGCAAGAGCAACTCCACCACCAGGAACGATTCCTTCTTCTACTGCAGCTCTAGTAGCATGCATAGCATCTTCCACACGATCTTTTTTTTCTTTAACTTCAACTTCTGTCGCTCCACCAACTCTAATAACAGCAACACCACCAGCTAATTTAGCTAATCTTTCTTGAAGTTTTTCTCTGTCATAGTCAGATGTAGTTTCCTCAATTTGAGCTCTTATTTGATTGCATCGACCTTCAATATCTTTCTTTTTACCAGCACCTTGAACTATAGTTGTATTTTCTTTATCAACTACTATTCTCTTAGCTGTCCCAAGCATATCTACAGTAACAGATTCAAGTTTAATCCCTAAATCTTCACTAATTACTTGTCCTCCAGTTAAGATAGCTATATCTTCCAACATAGCTTTTCTTCTATCTCCAAAACCTGGAGCTTTCACTGCAGCAATTTTTAAACCACCTCTAAGTTTATTTACTACTAAAGTTGCAAGAGCTTCTCCTTCAATATCTTCCGCAATTATCAAAAGAGGCTTTGTTGATTGAACAATAGACTCTAGTAAAGGAAGCATAGGTTGCAAACTTGATAGTTTCTTTTCATGTAAAAGAACATAACAATCACCTAATTCAGTAATCATTTTTTCTGAATTTGTAACAAAATATGGAGATAAGTATCCTCTATCAAACATCATACCCTCAACTACATCAAGTTCAGTTTCTAAACTTTTCGCTTCTTCTACTGTAATAACCCCTTCTTTCCCAACTTTTTGCATAGCATGAGAAATCATTTTTCCTACTTCATTATCACCATTAGATGCAATTGTTCCAACTTGAGCTACTTCTTTATCAGTCTTAATTGCTTTAGATTTTTTTTGCAGCTCATTTACAACAGCTTCAGTTGCTAGATCTACACCTCTTTTTAAATCCATTGGGTTCATACCAGCAGCAACAGATTTCATACCTTCTGTAGCTATAGCTTGAGTTAATACAGTAGCAGTAGTTGTTCCATCTCCTGCAAGATCATTTGTTTTACTGGCAACATCACGTACCATTTGAGCGCCCATATTTTCAAATTTATCCTTCAACTCAATTTCTTTTGCTACACTTACGCCATCCTTAGTAATCCTAGGTGCTCCAAAAGATTTATCTATAACTACGTTACGACCTTTAGGACCAAGAGTAACTTTTACGGCATCCGCTAATTTATTGACTCCAGACAGCATTTTTGCCCTTGCATCAGTTCCAAAAAATATATTTTTTGCAGACATTTTATTATTCCTCTCTTAATTATTATTTATTTCTTTTTTTTGCTTGATGTAATGATACCCATAATGTCAGATTCTTTCATTATAAGGTACTCTTCTCCATTCATCTTTACT
>JBJKYT010000010.1:0-14929 GCA_045560915.1 Alphaproteobacteria bacterium | reverse complement strand
GAAAAAACAAAAATTAATGCTATTAAAAAAATTGTTCTGTTAGATATTAGTATTTTTAAAAAATTATTCATTATCAATCCCTGATGCCATTTTTAATATTTTTTCTTCATTTGCTTCATCTGCATTTAAAATTCCTGAAATTTTACCATCAAACATAACGATAATTCTATCACTTATATTTAAGGTTTCATTTATATCAGAACTAATCATTAAAACACTAACTCCCTCACTTGTTATTTCCTTTAATATTTTATAGATAGAAAATTTAGCCCCTACATCTACTCCAATAGTAGGTTCATCTACAATTAATATTTTTAAATTTGCATAAATCCATTTTGAGATACTAACTTTTTGTTGATTTCCACCACTTAAATTAAGAACCAAATGATCAATTTTAGGAATTTTAATATCAAATTTTATTTTAAGATCTTCAGAAACTGAGTCTCTTTTTAACTTATTAATTATAAAGTTTTTTGAAAACTTATCTAAATTATTTGATTCAATATTTTCTCGATATTCCATTCCAGTAAAAAGTCCTAATTCTTTTCTGTTCTCAGATAAATAACCTATTCCATTTTTAATAGCTTTTGATGTGCTATCAATTATAGTTTTTTTATTATTAACAAATATTTCTCCACTTTTAGATGGAATAAATCCAAATAGAGAATATGCTAATTCGGTTCGTCCTGCACCACTCAAACCAGTTAATGTTAAAATTTCTCCTTTGTGTAGGTCAAAAGATATATCTGAAAAACCTTCACCACTTAATTTTTTAATACTTAAAACTTTTTCCTTATTTTGATTAACTTGATTATTAAATTTTTCATTTTCTAAATCTTTGCCCAACATTTTAGATACCAAAAAATCTACATCAACATTTTCTTGCTCAAATGTACCAACATACTCACCATCTTTTAAAACAGTAACTCTATCAGCAATTTGTTTAATTTCTTTTAATCTATGAGAGATATATATAATACTTCTGCCTTCAGATTTAAATTGTTTGATTAACGCAAATAAAATTTCAGTTTCCTGCAAAGTAATTGATGAAGTTGGCTCATCTAAAATCAATATTTTAAAATCATTAGATATAGCTTTTGCTATTTCAATCATTTGTTGACGAGCAACAGAAAGCTCTCCGACTAGCTCATTCTTATTTAAAGTTATATTTAGTTTGTCTAAGTAATCCTGAGCCAAAGAAGACAGTTGACTCCAATTTACTTGAAAAAATAGTTTTTTATTTCTAGGTGGATTAGAGCCAAAAATATTTTCAGCAATAGAGAGATTGGGAAATAAACTTCTTTCTTGAAAAACAATAGAAATTCCTTGTTGTTTTGCTTTTTGAAAAGAATCTAGCTCAATTTTTTTGTTATCGATAAAAAATTCACCTTTGTCATGTTTATAAATTCCTGCAAGAATATGCATTAAGGTACTTTTTCCTGCACCATTTTCTCCAATGATTGCATGAATTTCTCCTGGCTCAAGTCCAAAACTGACATTCTTCAAAGCTTGTACACCAGGAAAACTTTTGGATATATTTTTTGCTTCTAATATCATTAAAAAAAATGAGGGTTTGATTAAACCCTCATTAAAGATTGGATTATAATTTTTCTAGATTTTTAACCATAGCGTCCATGTCTTCAAAGTTATCTTGAGTAACAACTAAGAAGCCAGTATCTACTTTGTCAGGAGCAGGATAAATACCAAGTTCCCCATCTCTTTCAGTAAAGCTAATACCGGAATGATTAATGTCATAAAGTGTTTGTAAAGCAATTGGTCCAAATATATGTCGCTTTTGTCCAACTATATATTGAGCTGTACCTTCTTTTAAACACTCCATGTGAGCTGGTAAAATATCGTTCATAACAACTTTTATTGTTCCAGATTTACCAGCTTCTCTAACTGCTGGGCAAATACCGCCACCTGAACTGCCATCGAAACCAGCAATTACAGCAACATCTGGATGTTTTTGAATTAATGCAGCTGTCACACTATGAGCTTTAGCAACTACTGCTTCATCATCAAAAACTGGAAGTACTTCCATATCTGGAGCATTTGCTTCCATCCACGCTCTAAAATTTGCAAAAGCAGCTTCCATATGACTTGCACCAACTAGTCCAACCATTGCAGCTTTTCCCTTACCGCCAGAAGCTTTAAATGCAGCTTCAGCTAACTTATCACCAAGTTGAGCCCAATTTGTTCCTACATGCGTTATTCTTCTACTTGTAGGAATATCAGAATCCCAAGTAACAACTGGAATACCTTGGTTCATAGCTTCGTCTACAAGAACATTTAGAGATTCATTAACTCCTAATAAAATAATACCTGCAGGTTTAGATGCTATTACTTGCTCTAGAGCAGTTATCATTTGAGGAACGTTTCCATCAGGTGGACCTACTACTCTTGTTTTTACTCCAAGTTTTTTTCCATGCTCATGAAAGAAATGATGATCTGGAATAAATACCGGATGTTCATTATAAAAACCTACCATGACATATTCTTCAGAACTAGCTGAAAAACTGAAAATAGTTAAAGTAAAAAAAGCACTTATAAATATAATTAACTTTTTAAACATTTTACCTCCTATTATAAAAATATCTAAGTAAGATAATTAAATGTATAGTAATTTTTATATATAAATTTGTAGAGAATAGATTTTTTTTTTGTGGATAGAAAGCACATAAATTTTATATAAAAAAAATACAATCAATTGTTTAGGATATTTTTTTTTTTAAATTAGTTTAATATAATTTAAATATAAAATTTTTATTATGCTTAGTATTAGTGAAAATGAAATAACACACTATCATGAAGAGGGTTTTGTTGTTTCTCAGAATTATCTTTCTGACGAAATAATGAATAAAATTTCTAAATGTTATGATGATTTTGTTGCAACTAATCCGTCTTTAACTTTAGAAGAAATGGCATCTCCTCATATTTATGGTGGAGTTAATATGAAACATCAAATTAACCATACATTAAGTAATAATTTTTTAGAAATTGGTAGAAGTAATGAAATTGTATCACAAGTAAATAAAATACTTGGTCCAGATGTAATTTTATGGGGAATGCATATTATGCATAAACCTGCTAAAACAGGAAAAAAAATTCCTTGGCATCAAGACGGAACATATTGGCCTATTAATCCTAAAGCAACATGTTCAGTATGGATAGCAATCACAGATGTAGATGAAACTAATGGATGTATGCAATTTATTCCTAAGTCACACAAGAATGGAACATTACCACATCTTCAAGAAGATAAAGTTAAAGAAGAGGGTGAACTTAAAGGATCATTGGATTTAAAAATAGATGAAAAATCTTTTAATATAAACGAAGCTGTAAATTGTATAATTAAAAGAGGACAAGCTTCTTTTCACGATACTTATTTGCTTCATAGTTCTGATGCAAACTTTTCAGAAAATCCAAGAAAAGCTATTGTTCTCAGATATATGCCTTCATCTAGTTTGTTTGATAGAAATATTCCTGATAGAGTTAGTGCGAATGGTTTTAAATATGAGTTTCAAGAAAGACCAATTTTTTTAGTTTCTGGAAATGCCAAGCAAAATGAATTGAGAAACTCTAACTATCCTAGCTAAAAAAATTAATAAGTCGCTCTTCCTCCACTTAAATCAAAAACTCCTGCAGTAGTATAAGAATTTTCATCTGAAGACATCCAAGCTACTAGTGATGCAAGTTCTTCCACTTTTACAAATCTATTTCGAGGTATTTTAGAAAGCATATAATCAATATGCTCTTGACTAATTTGATCAAATATTCTCGTTTTGGCTGCAGCTGGAGTTACACAATTTACTGCAATATTTTTGTCAGCTAGTTCTTTCCCAAGTGATTTTGTCAAAGCAATTACACCAGCCTTCGCTGCACTGTAAGGCATTGCATTAGGATTTCCTTCTTTGCCAGCAATAGAGGCGATGTTAACAATTTTTCCATAATTTTTTTCAATCATGTGCGGAACAACTGATTTACAACAATAAAATACTCCAGTTAAATCTATATCTATTACTTTTTGCCATTCTTCTATAGGATATTCCCATGTCTTAAAGCTTGGACCAGCTATACCTGCATTGTTAACTAATATGTCTATAGAATTGGAAATTTGAAGAGATTGTTCAGTTGCTTTATTAACACTATCAAAATTTGTTACATCTACTTCAACTGTATGAACATTGTCTCCTAAGTTTAAAGAGCTCATCATTTCTTTATCTTTATCCCAAATAATTACTTTTGCATCAGAAGCTAAAAACTTTTCAACAATAGCAAGACCAAATCCCTGTGCTCCTCCAGTAACAACTGCTACTTTATTTTTTAGATCTATTTTATTCATATTTTCTCCTATTCCTTAATGGCTATGTCTTTTAACTTCAGATCCTCTTCTACCAACTAAAAAATCTAAATCTGCACCTTTGTCAGCTTGCATAACATGATCGACATATAATTTTTGATAACCCCCTGTAACTTCAGGTAAAACTGGATTATATTCTTTCAAGCGTTTTTCAATAATCTCTTTACTTACCAATAATTCCATTTTTCCATTTTTAACATCAACACTAATTTCATCACCATTTTGAACAGCCGCTAATGGACCTTTTACTGCAGCTTCAGGAGCTGTGTGTAATATTACTGTTCCAAATGCAGTACCACTCATTCTTGCATCAGAAATACGTATCATATCTCTTACTCCTTTTTTGAGGACTTTTTGAGGTAATATCATATTTCCTACTTCAGCCATTCCAGGATATCCTTTGGGGCCACAGTTTTTTAAAACTAATATGCAATTTTCATCTACATCTAAATTTGGATCATGAATCTTAATATGAAATTCCTCTACACTTTCAAATACAACTGCTCGTCCTGTGTGTTGCATTAAATGAGGGGAGGCAGCAGATGGTTTTAATATAGCTCCATTTGGAGCAATGTTACCTCTTAATATCTTAATACCTCCTTCTTTAGTCAAAGGATCGTCATAAGTTTTGATAACATCATCATTCCAACATTTTGCATCAATGTTATTTTCCTCAATTGTTTTTCCGTTAACAGTTAAAGCATCCTTGCTTAATAAACCTTTTTCAAGCAGACGTTTTATTACAACTGGAACTCCTCCTGCATAATAGAAATCTTCCATTAAATATTTCCCCGAAGGTTGAAGATTAACCATAGTGGGAATTTCTTTTCCACATTTCTCCCAATCATCTAAACTTAAATCTATTTCCATCCTACCTGCAATTGCAGCTAAATGAATAACGGCATTAGTAGATCCACCTATAGCACCATTTACTTTTATAGCATTTTCAAAAGATTTTTTTGTCACTACTTTAGACATTACTAAATTTTCTTTAACCATTTCAACTATTCGTTTTCCACTCATATAAGCAAGCGCATATCTTCTAGCATCAACTGCAGGGATAGCAGCATTTCGAGGTAAAGACATTCCTAAAGATTCCACCATACTTCCCATAGTTGAGGCAGTTCCCATAGTCATGCAGTGTCCTTTTGAACGACTCATAGAAATTTCAGCTTCTACAAAATCTTCCTCTGTTATAACTCCAGCATTGAGATCTGCATCTAACTTCCATACTCCAGTTCCAGAACCAAGAATTTCTCCTCGATGATGGCCATTTAACATTGGTCCACCAGATACACCTATGGTTGGTAAGTCAACACTTGCAGCGCCCATTAATAAAGAAGGTGTTGTTTTATCACATCCCATTAATAGAACTACTCCATCCATAGGATTTCCTCTGATAGCTTCTTCAACATCCATGCTTGCTAAATTTCGAAATAACATTGCTGTTGGTCTCAAGTTTGATTCACTTGCAGAAAAAACAGGAAATTCCAATGGAAAGCCTCCAGCTTCATATACTCCACGTCTTACAGATTCAGCAATTTCTCTAAAATGCCCATTACACGGTGTAAGTTCAGACCATGTATTACATATTCCTATTACAGGTCTTCCATCAAATAAATGATTTGGATGACCTTGGTTACGCATCCACCCTCTATGAACAAAGGTATCTCTTCTATGAGATTTAGAATTGTACCACTCACTCGATCTAAATTTTTTATTTTTCGTCACTAAAATTTACCTAAATTTTTTGCTATTTGTTTTGATTTTATCATACCATATTGTGTAGGTTTTAAAATAGGTTTTCTATCATAAATGTCTTTCATTCCCATTCTATAACCACAAATTCTCTTACCATAAGTTATTAAAGTATCTATAGACTGCATAACAAAAATTATATCAGGTGCTATTTGAGCATATTGTCTATTTGCTTTATTAATTTCTTTATTTTTAATTAATTTATAAATCTTTATAAATTTATCAGCCATATCTAAAGCTGGAACTATACCCTTACAACCAACTAGAAAATTATCGACGACTTCTTGCCCCCCTCTTCCATTAAACATTCGCACATCTTTAGAAAGTTGATTAATTTCTTCCTGAATAAAAACTGATGACGATTCATTTTTAATAACCCTAAAATTAGAAAAGGAATTAGAAAGTTTTTTTATTTTTTTTACTGACAATCCAACACCTAGATATTCTTTTGCATTTTGAATACCAACGATTGTTTCATTTGCCAGAGGTATTAATTTTTTAAAGAATTTATAGCAGTCTTCATCTGTTGTATTTTTTTTTATTAATGGTTGTAAAATAATCCAGTCTGCTTTATTTTTTTTTGCCACATCAATTAATTTGATATATTCGTTTAAAGAATTTCCATAAATCGTATAAGCTTTTGGTAAATTAGATTTCCAATTTTCTGATACAATTTCTATTATTTTAGTTTTTTCTTTAAAAGAAAGTTTATTAACTTCTGTGGCCAAACCAAGAGATGCTATTCCTTGAGCTCCAATAGATTGAATTATATTAATTTCTTCAATTATAGCCTTCGTATCAATAGAATTATTCTTATTAAAAAAAGAATAAATAATAGGAAAAATTCCTTCAAAATTATTTAAATTAAATTTTGAATTTTTTTTTTTATTCATCAATTAATAAAAATTTTTTAGATTTTTTCAGATAATTCTAAAAATTTTTCGTACTCATTGTCATTAATGCCAACTGTTATTTTAGGATCATTAAATTTTTTATCGATTGTATCTTGGTGAAATGATTTAAAAGCATCCAAACGTTCATTTTGTAATTTTTCAAATTCTTTTTTAAAATCTTTATATACTCTTGCATGACGAGGCATGTGTCCGTCTGTATATCCAAGTACATCATTTGCAAAAAGATACTGACCATCACAATCAGAACCACTACCCATTGATAAAGTCATAATATCAACTTTTTTTGTTACAACTGCAGCTACTTTTGGAGGGACCACTTCAAATTCAACACCAATAGCACCTGCTTCTTGTAACTCTAAAGTATGTTTTAAGACTCCTATAGCCTCCTCTGCTGTTTTACCAATTGCTCTATATCCACCTATCCATGTTGCTTTTCCTGGAACTAATCCTACATGACTGTTTATTGGGATATTTTCTTCTCTTAATGCCCTTACCCATTTATTACTCCATGTTCCCCCATAAATAACATCAGCTCCTATATTCATATATTTATGAGCTAACTTCATAGCTTCATACTCTGATGCTACTGCTACTGCTCCACCTGATTGCATAAAACAACTTGGAGCTGCTTCACGTATTCTTTTTAAATCTTCAAAAGTTGTATAAACTCCAAATTGAGGAGCATCATGAGATGTACAAATCATATCTATACCTGCTTCTTCAGCAGCTCTTGCTTCTTCAACATTGTGAACAAACAAAACACTTAACTGTCTTTTACCTTTACATTTTAAATAATCGTAAACTGTTAATTTTTTTCTTTTCATGTTTTTACCTATAAATATGATTTATTTTTTAGTCTCTGCAGAGTTTTTTCATGAGCTTCTTCAGAGCCGTCATGAAGTGTGCCGAACCATTTGTCTAACCATCCAAAATTTCCTCCTCCATAATTGCATTCAAAATATTTATGATGAAGATAATGATCATAAGCTCCAATATCTAAATGTTTGCCATTTTTAAATATCATTTTATCATAACCAGAGTGACCAGCATGAGGCGCCAAACCAGCATGAAAGATATGCCACATAGCAATGAGTGGATGTGAAGGAATTATCCAATGAAATATAATTCCAGTAAAATACAAGGTATGTTCAATTGGATGCATCGCAAGACCTGACCATGGACCAGGATTTGTATTGTTGTGATGAACTTTATGACCTATTTTATAAAGAGGTGGCCAATGAAGCAATCTATGTGTTAAGTAAAAATGAATATCTCTTATAGTTGGTACAAGAAAGAAAAGAACAGCGCAGTAAACTGGATATAAGTTCCAATCAATCATAGGTATAAAACTATTTGCAAATAGCCAATATGTTATAACTTCATATGCTGTCCATATAGGTATTGCACTTAAAAATACATATACTAAATTGTCTTTAGTTTGATTTTTAAATAAAAATTTTGAATTATTATTTTCTAATGGTTTTGTATTATATTTAAAATTCCAACCTTGTGATTTTTTAACGAAAAAATGTAAATGAAAAAAACCTGCGTATAAAAATACTACAATGGCATTACGTACTAATATGTAAGTTATCCATCCCAGTTCAAAATTTCGCATTTGCTCTAAAGGAGGTGTGAAAAAAAACCAACAAATAACTGCTACTGATGCCCAAATAAATGCCCAAGGGAAAATGTACCCATTCCACCCAAAGATATGTTTTAGCAGTTTAAGTGGTTCAAAAGGAATTATATGTTTAGGGTTTGGGGTAACTTTATAACTAGGTTTCCAATTACCTCTTTTATCTCTTTTTCCAAAATCTATATCTTCCATAAGACTTTATATATATCAAACTATTTTTTTGGTAAATTTTTTTAAATATATATTTTATATATATATATTTGTGTTAAGTTACTTATCAAATAATACTGGAGGAAAAATGACTAGAATTTTAGCAATTTTTGCAATTCTTTTTGCTTTTGCAGCTCCATCTGCAATGGCAAAAAATGACTACAGTTGTGATAAGAAATTTATTTTCTTTCCTGGTGGCCCTGAAGGAGGTCCGTTTGGAACAATTGTATATAATGGAGCAGTAGCTGCTGCTGAACACACTGGATGTGATGTAGACTATTACTGGTCTCAATGGAATTCAGAAATAATGATTAAACAATTTAAAGAAGCTGTTGCTTTACAGCCTGATGGAATAGCTATTTATGGTTTTCCAGGTGATGAAGCAATGAGACCTATTATTAAAGAAGCTAGATCAATGGGTATTGTAATTACTACAATGAATACTCCATTGCCTGATTTAGAAGCAGAATACAAAACTGAAGGTTTTGGGTATGCTGGTGCAGATTTATTTGACGCTGGTTATAACCTAGGAGCTAAAGGTGTTGAAGTATGTGGTTTAAGTGCAGGAGATAAAGCTTTTGTTTGGGGTCTTGCAAGTATGCCAAATAGAGGAGAGAGAACTAAAGGAGCAATTAAAGCTCTTGAAGATCTAGGTGTCGAAGTTGTATATCAAGAGATTCCTGATAATGTAAATTCAGATGCCTCTCAAGGTACTCCAATGTATGTTGCGACATACAGTGCAAATCCTGATATCAAAATGGCTATCACTGATCACGGTGGATTAACTGCTAGCTTACCAACTTATATGAAAGCTGCAGGCCATGGTACTGAAGAAGTATGTGGTGCTGGTTTTGATTTATCTGCTCCAATCGTAGATGGAATTAATTCAGGATACATTGATGTTGTAATTGATCAACAACCATTTATCCAAGGATATATTCCTATTATTCAACTTTTCCTAACAACAAAATATGGAATGGCTGGATTGGCTATGGATACTGGTGCGGCATTTGTAACAGCTGACAACGTGGATGCAATTGCTCCTCTAGCAGCAGTACAAATAAGATAATTATTTATTTTACAAACCTGCCATTAATAGGCAGGTTTGTATTTTTTTTATATGGCAGAAGAACTTCTTAGACTTGAAAATATTTACAAAAACTTTGGTAATGTCAAAGTTCTTAAAGATGTAAATTTAAATATAAAAAAAGGAGAAGTTGTTGCTTTAATTGGAGACAATGGAGCTGGAAAATCAACACTAATTAAAGTGATCACAGGTGTACATCGGCCAAATTCAGGAAAAGTTTTTTTCAAAGATAAAGAAGTTAATATTAAATCAGTTTCTCAATCTAGAAAAATGGGTATTGAGGCAGTGTATCAAGAAAGAGCCCTATGTGATCAACAAGAATTATATAGAAATATTTTTGCAGGGAGAGAAATTACAAATTCTTTTGGTTTTTTAAAAATTAAACAACAGAGAAAAGAAGCAGAAAAAATATTAAGAGATTATATTGGATTTACTTCTAAAGCTATTACAGTAGATTCTACTGTTATGGGTTTATCAGGTGGAGAAAAACAAGGTGTGGCTTTTGGAAGATCACTATATTTTAATTCAGATTTAATTGTCTTAGATGAGCCAACAATGGGTTTGTCTATTCAAGAAACTGAGAAAGTTTTAAACTTTGTAAGAGGATTAAAGAAAGAAAACAAATCAGCTATTTTTATCGATCATAATATAATACATGTCTATGGCGCTGCTGATAGATTTATAATTTTAGATCGAGGAGAAGTGGTAGGTGAGTTTATGAAAGATGAAATTACAAGAGAAGAACTTGTTCAAAAAATGATAGAATTACATGAATCAGGAAAGATAGAGGTTGAGGCCTAAATGAATAGTTTACTGAATAGCTATTTTGTGAAAACTCATAAACTTGAAATAAGCATTGCTATCATTGCTATTGTTTTATTTTTGATTTATTTTATTGGAGCGCCTCATGTATTTACTAGATTTCCAATTTACAGGGCTTTTATGCAATCGATGCCTTTTTTTGGAATTATTGCTATTTCAGCAACCTTTGTAGTAACTCTTGGAGAAATTGATCTTTCATTTCCATCAATCGTTGGAAT
Organism: Alphaproteobacteria bacterium; assembly: GCA_045560915.1. Classification (GTDB taxonomy): domain Bacteria; phylum Pseudomonadota; class Alphaproteobacteria; order HIMB59; genus MarineAlpha5-Bin3. The sequence continues at coordinate 3,918 of JBJKYT010000010.1, read as the reverse complement.
AACATCACTAACCTTTGGAATGGTTTTAACTTCTACTGATGGAAATTTTTATGTTGCTTTTATTCTTGCAACATCTCTTGGTATGTTCGCAGGATTGATAAATGGATTACTAGTTACTAAAATAGGTATTCCATCTATTGTTGCAACAATAGGTACATTGTTTTTTTGGAGAGGATTAGTCAATGTTATCTCTCAAGGAAGTGGAATTGCTATAGTTGATGTTGCTGATGGAACTTGGCAGCATGCAATGTTTGTTCAAAAATTATTTGGTAAAATTCCAGCACAATTTATTTGGTTTATTGCCTTAACAGCTATGATGCAATGGATTTACCGATATCATAAATTTGGCAATCATATTCATTTTGTTGGAGATAATAAAGCAAGTGCTCAAATGATGGGTATAAATGTTGATCGAGTAAAAATAATTGCTTTTGTTCAACTTGGGTTTTTTTCAGCATTAGCTGGGATATTTACTATGTATGAAATGTTGTACTTCTGGCCTACACAAGGTTCAGGGTTAATGTTAACAACTCTAGCTGCAGTTTTCGTAGGAGGAACTTCAGTTTTTGGAGGTAAAGGAACTGTTTTTGGAACTTTTATTGGTGTATTAATAATTGGCTCATTAGAATCTGGTATAGTGGCGCTTGGCCTTTCAGGTTTCTATGTTCAGTTTATTAATGGATTAATGATTACATCAGCCGTTACAATATATGCTCTAATCCAGAGAAAAAAAACTTAATAAAATTTAATCCTTATTCTCACTTTTTTAATATTTCTATAATCTCATTATTTGAAAGTAGTTCAGATAAAGGAATGCCCTCAGGATTTGTCTTGCTATAGATTATATTAAAAGGAATTCCATAACGTCTATTTTCATTTAAATATTTTAGAATATTTTCATTAGGCTTTGACCAATCTCCTCTTACTTTAACTACATTAAATTTAGAAAAAGCATTTTGAATTTCTTTTGATTTTATAACATTGATTTTGTTATACTGACATGTTGCACACCAATCAGCAGTTATGTCTACAAAAACAAAATTATTATTACTAATTAATTGTTGCAAATTAACTTGATTAAAATCAAGCCACGAAGAATCTATAGTATCATAACTAGACTTAAAAAAAGTAAAATTGGGTAAAGAAAATATTATAAGGATAGTAATCAAAGATATAATTGTTTTATAATTTAATAAATAACCAATTATTATCGTAGCAATTATAATAATTACATATGCTATAATAAAATAATAATTAAAGTGATTTAAAAGAATACTAGTTATCCATATTAAAGTAATTATTAATAAAAAACCCATTAGATATTTTACAAAAATCATCCATCTTCCTGGCTTAGGAAAATATTTCATTAAATTTGGAAAAATAGACAAAAATAAGTATGGGAAACTAAGTCCAAGACCCATAAAGAAAAAAATAAAAAACATCATAATCAATGACTGTGTAAAAGCAGCAGTTATAGCTGTTCCTACAAAAGGTGCTGAGCATGGTGTAGCCATCAATGTAACAAAAAATCCTGTGAAATAATCTCTAGTTGTATTGTTAGATTGTAAGCTTGAAAAAAATTTTAAATTTAAAAATTTAGGTATAGGAACTTCAAAAAATCCAAATAAATTCAAAGAGAAAAAAGTTAGAATTAAGGAAATAAAAATCAGAAAAAAAGGTTCTTGAAATTGTATCCCCCACGCAACATTATATCCTAAATAACGAAATAAAATTAATATTAATGCTAATATAATAAAAGAAGAAGAAATGCCTATTGAAGTTATAATGAAACTTTTTCTAATGGAATTTTTATGTCCTATATCATCAATTAAATTTAATATCTTAATTGATAGTACTGGAAAAACACATGGCATGGCGTTTAGAACTAAACCACCTATAAATGCGATAAGTAATATAAATAATGAATTATAACTTAAAATTGAATTATTTATTTCTATTGTATTTTTTTCTTTTAAAAGAAAGCTTTTATTTTGATCAACAATTATAATTTCAGTATCAATAATTTCTTTCTTAAGTAAATTTTTATCAAAATTAAATTTTGCAGTTAACTGTTTTGAATCAGGACTTAAAATGATTGTTGGCTTAATAACTGGCAATCCATAATCTGTATGAAGAAAAATCATTGGATTTTTAAAAATATTTTTAGATTCTGCAAAAAGATGCAAAGAAATGTTGTTATCATCAACTAGTATTTGAGAATTTGCTTTTTCAATAAAACTCAAGCTCAAAGACTCAGAAGGTAATTGAGCTAAAGATTTTTCAATATTAAATGAATGAATTGTTGGTGTTCCTTTTCCAGAAGGAATCAAAATCTCTAAATCTGCTTCACCTGGAATACATATGTCTTTACAGACAAGATAAATTATCTTTAAAGCAACCAAGGAGTCTTTATCAATACTGTCTAATTTAATTTTTAAAGGAAAAATTATTTTGTTGCTATATCCTGCTGAAGTTAGTCCTAATATTTCAAAATGAGATGGCGTTGGCCATAATAGCTCTAAAGAATTAATATTTTTTGAATTTTCCCAATTTATTTCTTGAGGAAAGCCCCCATCGCCTGGAGATTTCCAATAAGTTTTCCATCCATCTTGTAGCTTATATTCTATGCCCAAATAAATTTCAGACTGGTTATTATTATGAGTTAGTGGCGAAATTAGTCTAGCTTGGGACTCATGTCCAAAGCTCCAATCAGTTTCCAAAGCTATTACTTTTGTAAAGAAAAAAATAATAAAAATAAAAAATAAACTTCTGTATAACTGTAACATTATCTTAACATTATTTAATTAGTTGATATGTTAGTTTTTCAAGTAATAATACTTGAAATAACATAATTAATAGAGATATATATATAAGAAATGGACTTAACTGGCAAAATCATTGTTTCAATGCCCTCACTAGAAGATGAGCGTTTCTTTAAAACCGTTATTTACATGTGTGCACATTCTTCAGAAGGATCCATGGGAATTATAATCAATAAAAAAATAGATTATGATCTATATCCAGATTTATTAGAGCAACTTGGAATTGATAAACCTCTAGAAAATAAAAAATTTTTTATAAGATATGGTGGACCTGTAGAAAGTGGAAGGGGTTTTATTTTGCATTCAGACGATATGATTAGAAAAGAGACATTAAATATTGATAAAGGTGTTGCCTTAACTAGCACCGCAGAATTTTTCGATGATTTTTCTTTAGGTAAAAGTCCTAAAAATAGTATTCTTGCTCTTGGATATGCTGGTTGGGGCCCAGGTCAACTTGAGAAAGAAATTATACACAATAGTTGGATGACTCTTTCGGTAGATAGTAGTTTTTTATTTGATGAAGAGGTATCAAAAAAATGGAATCAAGCCTATAAATTAATAGGAATAGATCCAAATAAATTATCCCAATTTTCTGGTAGAGCTTAAACTTTAATTTTTTATTGAATTAATTTTTTAAAGTTTTCATATAATATTGTAGCATGATTATTCATATCGTTCATATTATCTCTCGCTAATTTATCAAACTTATCTAGAGCACCAGGCCCTAAACTTTCTTCTAAAGCTCTCTCATATTCAGGAACACAACCCCAATCACTGACAGTATTACTTTTAATTTCTATGTGAAACTGAATACCATAAGCATGATTCTTATATTTTAAAATTTGATATTTTGTTGTTTGAGAAGATCCTAAAAGAGTTATATTATTATTATTTTCCAATCCTACTACCTCATATGAATGCCATTGAAGAGCTTTTATTGAGTTGGGAAAATTATGAAAAAGAACGTCTGACTTTGATTCTTTTAAAAGATCTATATTTAAAATACCTATTTCAGGAGGAGATGATTTTATAACCTGACCCCCCGCTACCTCTCCTAATAATTGACAACCTAGACAAAAACCCAAAAAAGGTTTTT
>JBJKYT010000009.1:0-15571 GCA_045560915.1 Alphaproteobacteria bacterium | reverse complement strand
AGAACATTTTCTATTATTAAACCTGATGCTACAAAAAGAAATATTACAGGATCAATTAATAAAATAATTGAAGAAAATAATTTAAGAATTATTGCGCAAAAAAGAATTCAATTATCCAATGAGCAAGCTGAAAAATTTTATGATGTTCATAAAGAAAAACCTTTTTTTAAAGATTTAGTTGAATATATGACCTCCGAACCAGTGATAGTACAAGTAATTGAAGGGGATAATGCTATTACTAAATATAGAGAAGTTATGGGAGCAACTAATCCAGAAAATGCAGATGAGGGTACCATAAGAAAAATTCATGCCTTAAATGTTCAAGAAAATTCTGTACATGGATCCGACTCTGAAGAAAATGCAATAAAAGAAATAGACTTTTTCTTTGATTTAAAAGAAATTGTTGGATAAATATTTGATATAATAATAAGAATTTTTAGTATTTCAAATAGTTTTTAAATATTTTCTTTTTTTAGCCTTATGTTAGTTTTAATGTAATTTTATATATCTTATTTTTTATATATGAAATTTATTTTGAAATTATTAATTTTTTATTTTTTATTTGTAAATATTTTATTTGCTAATTATGATTTTTATGAAACTTCGTTTCACAAAATAGTAATCACTGATAAAGATTTTACCCAATCTAAAATTAAAAAAATAGAAGAAATTAAAAAAATTAGCCTTCAAAATATTTTATATAAAATTTTAACAGATAATAACTACAAAAAATTAAATAGATTAATAGATATTAATTATGAAAAAAATTTTTTAATTAAAAATATATTAATAGAAAATGAATTTATTTCATTAAATAAATATTCAGCAGACATAAAAGTAATTTATGACAAAGATGAAATAATTAAAATGTTAAGAAAGTATAAAATAAATTATACAGATTTTAAATCATCTAATTTTTTATTAATTGCTGGAGAAAAAAATTATATTTATAATATAGGTTTATCTCATAATAATAATTTTTATAATGATAATAACATTAATACTTATGGATTATTAAATTTGATTTATCCAAATTTATCTTTAAATGATAGATATATACTTCCATATAATAAAATTATTAATAAAGACTTAAATTCATTTATTAATATTGCTTCAAAATATAATGTTGATTCTATTTTTTTGATCATTTTAGAAAATAATAATGATAATTTATCTTTGAAGTTAAATTTATTTTCTATTTTGGATAAAAAATTTTATGAAATAGAAGATGTTCAGGTTAAATCAAATGAAGATTTTCATAAAATAATTTTCGATTTTTTAAATAATTGGTGGAAAGAAATAAATACAATTAATAATAAAAAAATTTCAAAAAAAAACTGTTATATAAAAAATGCAAATATTTATGAATTAAATTATATTAATGATTCAATTAAATCTATCTCTCAAGTAAAATCTAATGAATTATTAACAATCAACCTTGGCTTTAATCAAAATGAAATTGTTTATTATGGTGATTTTTCAATACTTTCACACAAGTTAAATGAATATAAAATTAAAATAAAAATTGAAAACAATACTGAATGTATTATTTCTTCAATTAATTAATGGAACAATCATTTTTTAAATATGAATTAAGACCAAATTTTTCAATTAATAATTATTTTGTTGGCAAATCTAATATTGAAGCATTTAACCTACTAATAAATTCTAAAAATATTAACAATTTATTTTTAATTGGTCCTTCAAAATCAGGTAAGACTCATTTAGCTTTTATTTGGCAAAATAAATTTAATGCTATAATCTATGATAATACTAATTTTAAAAAAATTTTAGAAAATAAATTTAATGTCATTATTGACAATATTTTTAACAATATTAATGAGGAAGAAATTTTTCATATTATTAATCACTGTTCATCAGTTAATTGTAAAATTTTAGTAACTTCAAATATGAAATTAAATGAATATGCTTTTCATTTAAATGATTTATCATCCAGACTAAAAACTTTTATTAATATAAATATAGATTTACCAGATGATGAATTATTAGTTAATTTAATGACTAAATTATTTCATGATAAACAAATTATTATAAAGAATCCTGAAATATTTCATTATATAATTAAAAGAGTTCATAGATCTTATGATAAAATTTTCCATTTAATAGATAAAATTGATAATTTACTTATGAAAAAAAATAAACAATTAACAATACCAATAATAAAAGAATTGATATAATAGCCCCATTTTATGAGTATTTATAGATCACATTTATGTTCTGACTTATCTATTAATGATTTAGATAAAGAAGTTACTTTATCTGGCTGGATTGATACTAAGAGGGATCATGGAAATTTATTATTTATTGATTTACGTGATAATTATGGCATCACACAATGTGTTATAGATGCTAAAAATTCAATATTTAATGAGGTTAGTAATCTAAATCATGAAACTGTTATTAAGGTTATAGGTAAAGTAGTTAAAAGATCTAAAGAAACAATTAACAACTCATTAAAAACTGGTCAAATTGAAGTAGAAATTGTTTCTTATGAAGTTTTATCTAATTCAGAGATTTTACCTTTACCTGTTAACTCAGATATAGAATATGGAGAAGAAGTTAGACTTAAATACAGATATCTTGATTTAAGAAGAAATAAATTACATAATAATATCATTCTTAGAAATAATGTAATCTCATCTATTAGAAAAAAAATGATTGAGAGAGGTTTCGTTGAATTTCAAACCCCTATATTAACATCTACCTCTCCTGAAGGAGCTAGAGACTATCTTGTTCCATCCAGGATTCATCAAGGTCAATTTTATGCTTTACCCCAGGCGCCTCAACAATTTAAACAATTATTAATGATAGCTGGATTTGATAAATATTTTCAAATAGCACCATGTTTTAGGGATGAGGATAGTAGGGCAGACAGGTCACCGGGAGAATTTTATCAATTAGATTTTGAGATGAGTTTTGTTGAACAAGAAGATGTATTTAATTCAATAGAACCTGTTTTATTCGAAATTTTTGAGGAGAACAAATCTTTTAATAGAAAAAATGAATCTAAGGTTAGTAAATATCCTTTTCCTAGAATTCCATATCACGAGTCTTTATCTAAATATGGAACTGATAAACCTGATCTTAGAAATCCACTAATAATAAAAGATTATACAAAAATATTTGAAAATTCAGGATTTAAAATTTTTGCAGAAAAAATAAATAGTGGCTCTATAGTTAAAGGAATCATTATTGAAAAAACTGCAGAAAAACCAAGAAGTTTTTTTGATAAATTAAATAATTGGGCTAGAGATGAAGGCTCTGCAGGTCTTGGTTATATATCTTTTATAGACAGCGAATATAAAGGACCAATTGCTAAAAATTTGTCCAAAGATAAGTTGGTAAAATTGGAATTAAATGAAGGTGATTCTGTTTTTTTTATTTGTGATAAATTAAAAGAAGCAGAACTTTTTTCAGGCAAAGTAAGAAATAAACTTTGTTTAGAAATGAACCTACTTGATAAAAATTCATTTCAATTTTGTTGGATTGTTGATTTTCCTATGTATGAGTTAGATGAAAAAACAAATAAAATTCAATTTAGTCATAATCCTTTTTCTATGCCTCAAGGCGAGTTAGAATCTTTAGAAACAAAAAAACCATTAGATATAAAAGCTTTTCAATATGATATTGTTTGCAATGGAGTGGAATTATCTTCTGGAGCTATTAGAAATCACAAACCAGAAATTATGTATAAAGCTTTTGAAATTGCTGGATATAAAAAAGAAGAAGTCGAAAAAAAATTTTCAGGAATGCTTAATGCTCTTAAATTTGGAGCCCCCCCTCATGGAGGAAGTGCCCCAGGAATTGATAGAATAGTTATGTTATTAGCTGACGAGCCAAATATACGTGAAGTAATTGCTTTTCCTATGAATCAACAAGCAATGGATTTAATGATGGAAGCTCCAGCAGAAATTAATAAAGAAAGATTAGAAGAATTAGGATTAAAACTAATAGAGAAAAATTAATCCTGTTCCAATAATTGCAATTAAAGTTCCAAACCAAGCACCTTTAGTAGGCATTTTATTAGTAATTAGCCAAATTAAAAATAAAATCATAATAGGACTTGTTGAAGATAAAGTTGCCACTATTCCAGCATCTGCATTTTTTAATGCAATTAATAACAAACTCATACCTAACGCCATTCCCAAAAAACCACTTACAAAAGATTTTACAATAATTGAAAAATTAATAGGAATTGGAGATGTAAAGTATTTAGAATTTATTAAAAAAGTACAACTTATTATTAAAAAAGATATTGTAGTTCTTATTGCTGCAGAGGCAATCGGGTCAGCTCCTAAATCTAGTATAGGTTTCATCATTATTAAACCTATAGATTGACATAAAGCAGCTAGAATAGCTAAAAATATACCAATTTTTAAGGATCCTTCGATAACCTCCCATCTATGATCATTATCATTATCAGCTCCATAAGCTACAGCTATGACTACCCCAAAAAAAACTGTAAAACATCCAAGTATAGAAAATAAAGTCATACTTTCTTCTAAAAAAAATATATTTAAAATAACTGTAAAGGGTGCTGCTAAAGAAAATAATATATTATTTCTTCTTGGACCTATTTTTTGTAAAGCTACAAATAGTAAAGTATCACCTAAAAAAATTCCTATTATTCCTGATAAAATTATTTTAAATAAATATTCATTATTAATTGTATCCCAAGAATTAATAAAAGTAGCATATAAAATTAAAACTATAGATACAAAAAAAAGTCTTAATCTATTAAAAACAATTCCCCCAATACTTCTAGTAATATCAGCAGATATTAAAGATGAAATTGACCAACAAAAAGCCGCAAGAATAGCCAAGACAAAATAAAAGATCATTTATAAATATTAAAAAACTTTTAAAATAGTTTCTACAGGCAATGATAAATAATATCCAAGTCCATGTTCATCTAGCATACGAGGGCTTGTTATAAGTCCAGTTATTCTAAAAAAAGCATAAATTATTAATAACCATATATAAATTCCAAATAAAAAATTAATATATGATAATATTTTTTTTAATTTATTATAATAACCCATATGAAACCTAAATATTGGAATAAAGGTAAAATTTACTTATCAAATAAAGATAAAGTTTTGAAGAATTTAATTAAAAATTTTCCTAAAGAACATATGATATTAAATTCTAACTATTATCATGCTTTATTGAATTCCATTATTGGTCAACAAATATCTGTTTCAGCTGCAAATGCTGTTAAAATTAGATTTTTTAAACTTGATAAAAATATGACTCCAAAAAAGTTATTAAAAATTGATATTAGAACTTTAAAAAAAATAGGCTTATCTAGACAAAAAATCCAATATATTAAAAATATTTCTATTTTTTTTATTGAGAATAAAAAATTTATTAATAAAATTGATCAATGCGATGAGTCAGTAATTAGATCAAAATTAATTTATATAAAAGGTATTGGTAATTGGACTATAGATATGTTTTTAATTTTTAGCTTAGGACATTCTAATATTGCTCCTAGAGGAGACTTAGGTTTTAATAAAGCAATTTCAAAATTATATAACAAAAAATTACCTTTGAGTGATAAATATTTATTAAAAATTTACAAACTTTGGACACCTTATAATTCGATGGCTACATGGTATTTGTGGAGATCTTTAGACCCTATTCCAATTAGTTATTAATTGGAGCACCTGCTTTAATCCATTCAGCTAATTTTTGTCTTTCATTTTCAGTCATTCCAGTTAAATTTCCCGGAGGCATTAAATCTGAGTCAATAGATTGAGATTTAATACCATCTAAATTGTTTATTATATCTTGAGTAGTATCAAAGACTAACCCTGCTGGAGGATCTTCAAAACCATCAAATGTTGGATTACTAGCATGACATACTCCACATCTATATTTAATAATATTCTCTACTTCATTAAAAGTGAATGTTGTTAAAGTAGTACTCGAGTTATTATTATTAATTTTGGGAATAGAAACATATAACATCAATAAAATCATCCCAATAGATGCAACTGGTAAAATCCAAACTTTATGTTGTTTTTTATTTCTAAGATTAAAATAATGTCTGACTAAAGCTCCTATTAAAGAAATGAACGCGAGAATTAACCAGTTATATTTATGCCCATAAGTAAACGGAAAGTGTGAACTTATCATTATAAATAATACTGGGAGAGTAATATAGTTGTTGTGAATGGATCTATTTTTCGCAGATATACCTTTTTGTAAATCAGGTTTTTCATTTGCCAATGCGGCATCAACCATATTTTTTTGGGAAGGAATAATTACTCTAAATACATTAGCAGCCATAATAGTTCCTAAACATGCTCCTACATGAATATATGCTGCTCTTGATCCAAAAATTTTACTTAGAAAATAAGCTCCAAGTGTTGCTATAAGAAAACAAGAAACTGTAAATAAAAGAGAATTATTTATTAAACTAGATTTACATAAATAATCATAAATTAACCAAGAACCTAAAAGAAATGATAAAGAAATGACAATTGCTATAAAGACATTAATGTCATTAACATTTTTGTCTATCATAATTGACTCTGCATTTAGATAATAAACTAAAATTAATAATACAAATCCACTTATCCAAGTTGAATAAGCTTCCCACTTAAACCAATGTAATTCTTTAGGAAAAGTTGTTGGAGGACCTTTTAGTTTATTGATATGGTAAAAACCACCTGAATGGACTGACCATAATTCTCCATCTATTTTTTCATCTTTTAAGTCTCTATCTAATCTACTATCTAACCAATTAAAATAAAATGATGTACCTATCCAAGCTATTCCTACAATTATATGAAACCATCTAACTATTAAATCTAACCAATCTAAAATAAATGGATATAGCGAGGTAAGAAAATCCATTAATATTCCTTTTTATCAACTTTAAGCTCCCACTTTTCAAAAGCTTTAATTGCATCATTTTTATTTATTTGTTCCATAGGTATAAGTCTTGTAGATAGTTCTTTATTTAATTCTTCATATATATGATTATCATCAAAGCCAATATTTGCAGCTTCCAGCCTAGTGTTTCCATAATATATTTTGTCTATATGGGACCAATATATAGCACTTAAACACATAGGACAGGGCTCACAGCTTGTATATATCTCAGTTCCTTTCAAATTAAAGTCATTAATACTTTTACATGCATTTCTAATCGCTACTATTTCAGCATGTGCTGTTGGGTCATTTAAATTTGTAACTTGATTGTTACCTTCAGCAATTATTTTATTATTTTTTACTATAACACATCCAAATGGACCTCCATTATTATCAACACTTTCAATTGAAAGTTCTATAGCCCTTAGCATAAAAGAATTTTTATTATTCATTAATTTTTTTTAAAATGTCTTTATCATGATTTTTATAATTTTCTATCTGAGATCTATATTCAAGTAATCTGCCTATAATTGAAATAGCTATTTCTGCAGGTTTTTTACTAGAAATATTTTTTAAACCAACAGGACATTCAATTTTAGAAATTAAATTCTCTTTATGACCAATTTTTAATAGTCTATTTTTAAATCTATTAAATTTAGTTTTAGATCCTATTAGTCCTAAAAATTTAAAATTTTGTGTCCTTAAAATTTCATTTATAATTTTAAAATCATAATCATGACTGTGGGTTAAAATTATAAAAAATGAATTTTTAGGTAAATTTTTTATTAATAGCCAAGGTGAATTAGCTAAAATTGTATTAACATTATCCTTTTGTTGTAAATTTAAAAAATCAATTCTTGAATCAACTAAATTTATTTTGAAGTCTAAATCTATTGATCTAGAAGATAGCTCTTGCCCTATATGACCTGCGCCAAAAATATACAGTTGTTCCAAGTTAATACTTTTACTTTTTTCTTTTTCAAGACTAGTTAATCCATCCTTAAATTTTTCAATACTTACTCGTACATATCCCCCACAACATTGTCCTATTGAAGGTCCCAATGGTATATTTACTATTTCGTTATTAAATTCATCATTTGATAAATTTTTTTTTGAAATTTCAATAACACTATATTCTAATTGACCACCACCAATTGAACCATAAATATCATTTTCAGAAATCAACATAAAGGTCCCTTGATTTCTTGGAACAGAACCTTCAGCTGAAATTATTTTAGCTTTTATAATCTTATTATTGTAATTTTTGGCTTCTGTTAATTTTTTTAAAGTCATTTATTTATAGCCATTAAAATGTTTTCTGGATTTGCAGGAGCTTTTAATTGTTTATTTGAGGTTGCATTTTTAATTGCCATAAACGCAGATATAGCTAACATTAAAGGAGGTTCTCCTACAGCTTTTGACCTATTAACAACATTTTCTTTATTCATACCTTTTTTATAAAGTTTAACATAAAACTTTTCTGGTATATCATTTGAGACAGGTATTTTATAAGTAGAAGGACTGTGTGTTAAAATTTGGCCTTTAGAATTCCATGATATCTCTTCATTTGTTAACCAGCCTAAGCCCTGCACATATCCACCTTCAATTTGTCCGATATCTATTGATGAGTTAATAGAATTTCCTACATCATGTAATATATCAACGCGTATAAGTTTATTTTCTCCAGTTAAGGTATCTATAATAACTTCACTTACAGCTGCTCCATACGCAAAATATAAAAAAGGCCTACCTTTAAAATTTTTAATATCAAAAAAAATCTTGGGTGTTTTATAAAAACCTGAAGCAGAAAGTGCAATTCTTTCAAAATATGCATTTGAAATTAAATTCTTAAAATCAATTTTTTGTTTACCAAAGTAAACTTTATTATTTTTGTATATAATTTTTCCTTTATATTTAAATTTCTTGGATATAAATTTTTCTATATTTTTTTTGATTTTGCTAATGGCATTTAATACCGCTCCTCCATTTATATCTGTAGAAGCAGATGCCGCTGAGGCAGAAGTATTAGGAACTTTTTCAGTATGGGTTGAACTAATTTTAATATCTTTAAGCGATACTCCAAATTCATTTGCTGCAATTTGAGAAATTTTAGTCATTAAACCTTGACCCATTTCTATTCCACCATGATTTAGATGTATTGATCCATCAGTATATATATGTACAAGTGCTCCTCCTTGATTTAGGTGAGTAGTAGTAAAAGATATGCCAAATTTAACTGGAGTGATAGATATGCCTTTTTTTAATATTCTATTTTTATTATTAAAATTTATTATATCTTTTCTTCTTTTTTTATAATTTGATTGTTTAATTAAGTTATCAAAAATATCATTTATAATATTATCTTCTATCTTCATTCCATAATGAGTAATGTTTTTAGTATTTTTTTGATAAAAGTTATTTTTTCTCACAATAGAAGAATCAACTTTTAAAAATTCAGAAATATTTTCTATAATATTTTCAATACAATACATTCCTTGTGGTCCTCCAAAACCTCTAAATGCTGTATTTGAAACAGTATTTGTTTTACATCTATAAGATATCAAATCTATCGTAGGTATATAATATGCATTATCAATATGAAATATTGCTCTATCATTTATTGCTCCAGATAAATCAGGTGAAAAACCGCACCTTGATGCAAGAATTATTTTTAAACCATTAATACAACCATCTTCTCTAAATCCAACTTTATATTTATAATAAAAATCATGACGTTTGCCTGTTATGATCATATCGTCGTCTCTATCAATTTTTAATTTTACAGGTTTATTAGTATGCTTTGACAGTAATGTTGAAATTACTGAAAAAATAAAAGACTGAGTTTCTTTACCTCCAAATCCTCCCCCAATTCTTCTCACTTTTACTTTTATAGAATTAAATTTTTGATTAATTGATTTGGCAACTATTTGTTGTGTTTCAGATGGATGTTGAGTTGATGCATATACTAAAAAATTATTATCTTCTTGAGGAATGGTCATAGAAATTTGTCCTTCTAAATAAAAATGATCTTGCCCACCTGAATATAATTCACCTTCTAAAGTATGTTTTGATTTTTTAATTTCATTAATTGCATTACCTTTAGAAATTTTTACAGGTTTTAATACAAAGGATTTTTTCTTTATTGCATCATTAATATTTAAAATAGGTTTTCTTTCTAAATATTCTATTTTAGCTTTTTTTATTGCTTTTCTAGCTAATTCATTTGTTTTTGCTGCAACAGCAAAAATTGGTTGACCATAATATTCTATATTATTTTCAGTAAAAATAGGATCACCTTTAAAAACTGGCCCTACATCATTAACACCAGGTATATCTCTATAAGTTATAACTTTTTCTACTCCATTTGAATTAATTACTTCACTAAGATCAATTTTTTTAATTCTTCCTTTTGCTATTGTGCTATATCCTATGGCGCCATGAAGTAAGTTTTTAGGCTCTAAAATATCATCAGTATATTTTGCTTTTCCTGAAACATGTTTTTTTGCACTCTCATGTTCTTTCTTAAGACTAAATAAATTATTAGATTGCATAAATTTAAATTCTTATTTTATGGTTATTAATTTCTAAAAATAATCGATCCATTAAATTTTTACTTACTAATTTTCTGTAAGTACTTGATGCGCGAACATCCGTTAATGGAGTAAAATCTTTCTCAATCATTTGTTTAGATTTATCTATATTTTTTAAATTAAATTCTTTTCCAATTAGGTATTTTTGGGTTTTAAATGCAAAATTAGGTATTGAATCCATACCTCCATAAGCAATATTAATATCTATTATTATATTATTTTTTAATTTCATTAAATAAGCTACAAATAAGCTTGATATATCATCATCAATACGTTTACTGATTTTATAACATTTAAAAATATGACTTTTTAAAATAGGAATTCTTATCTCTTTAATAAATTCTTTATTTTTTAATGCTGTTTTTCTATATGCTTTAAAAAAATCTTTTATGTCCAATAATCTTTGATTTTTACTTTGTAATATTAGCTTAGCATTTAAAGCTAGAAGAGCTGGCAAACTATCACCAATTGGAGAAGCACTACCTAAATTTCCACCAATTGATGCAACATTTCTTATTTGTGTTGACCCATATCTATCAAACATATCAGCAAAAGAAGGATAATATTTTTTTAAAATTGGAATTATTTTGTTAATAGGAGTAGCGGAACCAATATTTATATAGTTTTCTTTAATCTTTATATAATTTAAATCTTTATTATTACCTAAATAAATTAATGAGTTAATATTATTATTTTTTTTAGTAACTTCTAGAGCAATGTCAGTACCACCAGTTACAAATTTATATTGTTTATTATTTTGAGTATATTGTATTAAATTTTTAAGATTTAATGGAATATAAAATTTATTATTATTTTTTGAAATTAAAATATCATTATGTTTAATTTTTTTTAATAATTTTATTATTTTATTTTCATTTTTTGAAAATTTATCTTTTCTTCCATAAGAATACATTTTTTTGGCTGCTTTTTTTATTGAATTGTAACCTGTACATCTACATAAATTTCCAGCTAAATATTCATCTATATTTTGATTAGATGGTTTAACTTTATCTTTATACATTCCAAACATTGACATAACAAACCCTGGGGTACAAAAACCGCATTGAGAACCATGATTGTCAACCATAGATTGTTGAACAGGATGTAGTTTTGAATTTGATAAATGTTCTACTGTAATTAATTGTTTGCCATGAAGGCTATAAAGAAACATGATACAAGTATTTATTGCTTTATATTCTAATTTATTATTTTTTAATTCTGCTATAATTGCCGTACATGCTCCACAATCACCTGAGGCACAACCTTCTTTAGTTCCAGTTAATCTTTTATCAATTCTTAAATAATTAAGTACACTAATATTAGTATCAACATTATTAATTTTAATTAACTCATCATTAAGAATGAACTCTATCTCATTCTTGATCATTAACTTCCTCTATAAGTTGAATAACTCCATGGTGAAACTAGTAAAGGAATATGATAATGTTGAGTATCATCATTAATTCCAAATCGAATTATTACATCATCTATAAAAAAAGGTTCTTTTATTGTAACAAAATTTTTGAAATATTCTCCACAGTAAAATATCAATTCATATTTACCTTTTTTAAAAGTCTCTTTTTCTAGAATAGGGGATTCTAGTCTACCATCTTGATTTAATTCAAAATCCTTAATTTTATTACTTTTTTGATTTTCTATTATAAAAATTGAACCTTTTATCCCTTTTCCAGGGGTTCCATTATAGGTATCAAGTACATGAGTAGTTAAATAACCGTTCGACATAAATATATATACAATTATACAGTATTTATTTAAATATTAAATGGGACATTAATTTCAATGAATAAATCAAGAAACTTAGTTGGTTATGGTCAAAAAGATTTTAAAATAGAATGGCCAAACAAGGCAAAAATAGCAGTTCAATTTGTGTTAAATTATGAAGAGGGTGGTGAAAACTGTGTTTTAAATGGAGACAAATACTCTGAAACGTTTCTTTCTGAGATTATAGGAGCAAAGCCAATTGAAGGTCGACATATGAACATGGAGTCAATTTACGAATATGGTTCTAGAAGAGGTTTTTGGCGTATTTACAAAAATTTTAATGATAGAAAAATACCGTTAACAATTTTTGGTGTAGGTTTAGCATTAGAAAAAAATAAAGAAATCTGTTTAGCTATCAAAGAATCAAATTTTGAAATTGTTAGCCATGGATATAAATGGATTGATTATCAGTTTATTAACGAAGACATTGAAAAAGAACATATAATAAAATCATATGAAATCATTAAATCTATTTTTGGTGAATATCCTTTAGGGTGGTACACAGGTAGGACAAGTCCAAACACAAGAAGATTAGTTGTAGAGAATACTAATGTTATTTATGATAGTGATTCTTATAGTGATGATCTTCCTTATTGGGAAAAAATCAATGATAAACAACATTTAATAATACCATATACGCTAGATAATAATGATATGCGATTTGCAACTAATCAAGGCTTCAATAGTGGTGAGCAATTTTTTCAATATTTAAAAGATTCATTTGATTGTTTATATAAAGAAGGTGAAACTAATCCTAAAATGATGTCTATTGGTTTACATTGTCGTTTGATAGGAAGACCTGGAAGAATTCAATCTTTATTAAAATTTTTAGATTATATTCAACAATTTAAAGATGTTTGGATTTGTAAAAGAAATGAAATAGCTGAACATTGGTATCAAAATTATAAATAAAATGAATATCAAAGATATTAATCAAATGTCCGATGATATATTTATTGATTATTTTAAAAATATTTTCGAAAAAACTCCTCTTTTAGCAAAGCTAGCATCATCAAATAAACCATTTAAAGATAAGAAACATTTAATTCATATTTTTATGAATAGTTTTGAAAATTTAGATAAAATTTCAAAGAAAAATATAATAAAAAACCATCCTGATTTAGGAAATAAACTAAAAATTGACAATAATTTAACAATATTATCTAAAAATGAACAAGAAAATGTTGGATTAAATAAATGTACACCTGAAGAATATGATTTTTTTCACAAAATGAATAATGAATTTAAATTAAAATTTGATATACCATTTATTTTTGCTGTTAAAGGTTCTAATAAAAATATTATTATTGAGGAATTTAAAAGAAGATTACTTAATGATGATGTTAATAAAGAATTTGAAGAGTCAGTTAAACAAGTAAAAAAAATTGCACTTTTTAGATTAGAAGATATTATTGATGACTAAAAAATATATTATAAAAAATTATACTGATTTAGCAAATCCTATTTTAGGAACTAAAATTATTTCATATTCTGATGAATTTTTTGCACCTGCTAAAAGAATAATCAACCCATTAAAACCTATATTTAAAGAAAATGTCTTTGATAGTCATGGAAAATGGATGGATGGATGGGAAACGAGAAGAAGACGTTCTCCAGGTTTTGATTTTGTCATAATTAAATTAGGCAACCCAGGAAAAATAAAAACTGTAGATATAGATACTTCTTTTTTTAATGGAAATCAGCCTGAATACGCACAATTAGAAGGATGTTACTCAAATAATGATAATGTTAAAAATATAAAATGGACTAAAATTATAAAAAAAGAAAACATTAAACCAAATTCTAGCAATTTATTTAAATCACTAAATTCAAAAACCTTTACTCATATAAAATTAAATATTTTTCCAGATGGAGGTGTTGCAAGATTAAGATTATTTGGCAATATCGATCTTTCACTTCATGAGTTTTCAAAAAACAAAAATATTGATTTAGCAAACATTATTAACGGATCAGAAATACTTGCTTGTAGTGATGAGCATTTTGGTAATGCTAATAATTTAATCCTTCCAAATAAATCAATTAATATGGGTAATGGTTGGGAAACTAGAAGAAGAAGAGGCAAAGGTTTTGATTGGGTATTAATTAAATTAGGATATCCTGGAAAAATAGATTATTTTGAAATTGGCACTCATTTTTTTAAAGGAAACTATCCTGATAGTTTTAGCATACAAGCTTTTAGTAATAATAAAAAATTTAATATTACTTCACTTATTAAAAATAGTAATAAATGGGCAACTTTGATTTCTAATCATAAACTTAAAGCTAATGCAAATATTAGAATAAAAAATACAAAGTATTTGAATAAAAATTTCAATTTTATAAAATTAAATATTTATCCAGATGGTGGTATTTCAAGATTTAGAGTTTTTGGCAAGGTGTAAAAAAAAATGAATTTGACTATAAAAAATATTAATAAAGAAAATTTTTTACAATATGGTCAATTAATTTCTACTAAAGATATTAAAAGTGAAAATATTAATTCCAATACAACTAAAAGTTTTTATGATTTAGTTGATATTGAAATTTTAGGTGAAAATAATCAATGCAGAGTAAATATTTTTAAAGCAGAAAAAAGAATATTTCCTCTTGAAATTAATATGTTGGAAAATCATCCTCTTAGTTCGCAATCCTTTATACCATTGCAAAATACATCTTTTATTGTTGTAGTAGCGCCTATTTCTAACACTCCCAATCTAAAATTATTAGAAGCATTTATAGTTCCTTCTGAAGAAGGTATTAATTTTAAACCAAAAGTATGGCATTTTCCACTTATAGCTCTTGAAGATTCAAATTTTTTAACAATTGATAAAAAAGATTCTAAAAATAATCTTGAAATTTATAAATTTCAAAATAACGATAATATATTGCTTAATTATGAATAATACATTTATTAAATTCAACAATATAACAAAAAAGTTTCCAAGAGTTATAGCAAATGATGATGTTTCTTTTGATATTAAAAAATCATCTGTACATGCTTTATTGGGAGAGAATGGTGCAGGAAAATCTACTTTGGTTAAAGTTTTATATGGTTTACTTGCAGCTGATCATGGAACTATAACTTTTAATGATCAAGAATTAAATATCTCTTCTCCTTCTGAAGCTAGAAATAAAGGTATTGGAATGGTATTCCAACATTTTTCTCTTTTTGAATCATTAACAGTTAGAGATAATTTAATTTTAGGAATTGATAAAAAAATTTCTTATTCTGACTTAAAAGATCAACTTGAAAATATTTCATCTAAATATAACTTACCTTTAGATCTTGATGCTCC
>JBJKYT010000008.1:0-15583 GCA_045560915.1 Alphaproteobacteria bacterium | reverse complement strand
TTCTTTTTTACAAGGATTTACTATAGCGATTATCAATCCTAAAATTTTGATTTGGTTTACTGCAGTATACTCACAATTTATTGCTATTGATGCTTCCTTTTATTTTAATTCTATTCTTGTTCTAACAGCATCTTTGATTGACGCAATATGGTATATAATCGTCAGTATATTAGTAACCGGATATGGTCTTAAAAATTTATTAATTGAAAAAAAATTAATGATTCAAAAAACTACAGGTATTGTATTAATAATTATATCTTTAATGTTACTTTATAGAATTATTTAAAATTATTTTCTAAAAGTCTTAAAAAATTTTTTCCCATAATTTTTTCAATCTCTAAAAAAGAATATCCTTTTTGATCTAATGACTCAGAGATTTTAATATGATCAAGACAACTATTCCAACCTTTTGGCAAACAATCTAAGCCATCATAATCACTTCCTATGGCTACATAATCTATTCCAATTAATTTTATAATATATTCAATATGATCAATAAATAAATCTAGTGAAGGAACAATGTTGGTTAATTTTTTTTGCAAATAATGTTGTTTTTTAATCCATCTTAAATTTGGATTGGTATCATTTATTCCTATTTGATCTAATTCCTTTTTAATATTTTTAACATAATTTGATTCTTTTTTTTTAAAATTAGGATCGATAAAAAATGGATAAGGATTAACTCCAATAATTCCTTTAGAATTTTTAATTTCTAATATCTGTTCATCTTTTAGATTTCTAAAATGAGGACATAAATTATAAACGCTTGAATGAGATGCAATAAATGGTTTTTTTGAAATAGAAGATATATCCCAAAAACTTTTTTCTCCTATATGAGAAACATCAATAATAACATTATTTTCATTACAAGTATGAATCACTTCTTTCCCAAATTTAGATAATCCTTTTATCTTTATTCTATCATTTTTCTCAAATTCATCTTTACCAGATGAAACCCAATCTAAAGAATGATTCCAAGTTGGGCCAAAATACAAAATACCTCTTTCAATAAAATGAAAAAGCTTATCTATAGAATTTTCTATTGCCTCCCCTCCTTCTATTCCAATTGGAATTGAAAGAAGGTTATTTTTTTTGTTATCTATTATACTATTAAGATCTTTAGGAATATCTACTAGATTATTATTGATTGATAGCTCTTCTATTTTATCATACATTTCATTTGCTTTCTGAAATGCACTCTCAGATTTATCTATAGTTGAAACCCAAATAATTAAAATTTCTAAATCAATACAAGATTCAATTAGTCTACTTAAATCAGTATGACCTTGTTTTGTAAGTTTACCTACATCTTCACCAATCATTGCCCTTTGAACAATGTCATTGTGCAGATCGGCAACAAACATAATTTATTTATTCACAATCTCCATTTTGATAATCTTGTCAGGACTTTGAGGTGGTTCACCTCTTACAATATTGTCTACAAATTCCATTCCTTCTATTACCTGTCCCCATACTGAATATTGTCCATCTAAAAAAGAACAATCTTGAAAGCAGATAAAAAATTGACTGTTTGCACTATTTGGATCCTGCGCTCTGGCCATAGATAAAGTTCCTCTTGTATGATTTTCATTAGAGAATTCAGCTGGGATATTAGGCATTTTTGATCCACCTGTACCTGCCCTAGATAAATTAAAATCACTTTTTTCTGAATTTCCAAATTCCACGTCACCAGTTTGTGCCATAAAACCATCTATAACTCTATGAAAAACAACTCCGTTATATTGTCCTTCAGAAATCAATT
This sequence comes from Alphaproteobacteria bacterium, assembly GCA_045560915.1. Lineage (GTDB taxonomy): Bacteria > Pseudomonadota > Alphaproteobacteria > HIMB59 > MarineAlpha5-Bin3. The sequence goes on along the minus strand of JBJKYT010000008.1, from coordinate 13,821 downwards.
GTTTAATTTGCGAAACATGTTTTGGAGCTAAATCGGGTCTAGTCTCAATAACAACTACCCCATCCTTTAAAGTCATATTTATTGTATCTCTATCCTCGTTTGCCATTGATAACCTTCCTATTAAAATAGTTAATATGCATATAAACAAAAAAAATAATTCTTTAAATTTAATCATATCTTTTCTTTACCTTCTTTAAAAATGTTTTATAAAATACCTAATGCACTTGTTTGAAAAAAATATCAAGGATTTAGGACTAGAAATACCAGAACCTCCCTCAGCAGTTGCAAATTATGTTCCATATAAAATTGCCGATAATTTAGTATTTATATCTGGTCAAGCTCCATCAAAAAATGGTCAAATTATTTATAGTGGAAAAGTAGGAGATAAAATAAGTGATAAAGAAGCTATATTGGCAGCAGAATTATGCTGTCTAAATATTATTTCAATATTAAAACAAAGTATTGCTGGAGACTGGGATAGGCTTGATAATTTTATAAAAATAGGAGGTTTTGTAAATTGTAATCCAAATTATTCAAATCAACCTATAATTATTAATGGTGCTTCAGACCTACTTGTAAAAATTTTTGGAGATAAAGGAAAACATACAAGAGTTGCAGTAGGATCCATAGCCTTACCCCTTGATATTTCAGTAGAAATAGATGCAATAATAAAGATAAAATAGGTTCTAACTAGTTTTTCTAATTTTATGTAATTTTTTTAAGATTAAATATATTTCTATTTGAGAGAAGCGAAAAAGATGTGTTAGAAGAATACAGATTACATGATTAAAATTTCTACATACATTAAAGTCTTTTTTTTCATTTTCATTATTCTAGTTTCAAATAGTTTATTTGCAAAAAAAGCTGCAATAGTAATGGATTATGAAACTAAAGAAGTTTTATTTGAAGTTAATGCTGATACATTAAATTTTCCTGCATCTCTTACAAAAATTATGACTCTCTATATAGTTTTTGATTATATACATAAAGATAACTTAAATTGGCAAACACAATTAAAAGTTTCAAAATTTGCAGCTTCTGAGTCTCCAAGCAAACTTTATTTGGAAGCAGGAACAAGCATTAGTGTTGAAGATGCTGTTATGGCATTAATTGTTAAATCTGCAAATGATGTAGCTACAGTTGTTGCTGAAAATATATCTGGAACAGAAAAAGAATTTGCAAAACTTATGACTGCATATGCACGAAAACTCGGAATGAATAAAACTACATTTAAAAATGCTCATGGCCTTCCTGATAGAGCTCAAATGACAACTGCTCGTGACATATCTATTTTATCACATGCTTTAATTAGAAATTTTCCTAACGAATATAAACTTTTTAGTAAAACAAAATTTGTTTGGAAAAATAAAACTTATAAAACTCATAATAAATTAATGCTATCCTATGAAGGTGCAGATGGAATAAAAACAGGATATATTCGGGCTTCAGGTTTTCAATTAGCTTTTTCAGCAGTAAGAAAAAATAAAAGACTTATAGGTGTGTATTTTGGTGGAGATACAGGAAAACAAAGAAATAAAAGTCTTGCATTTCTTATGGATAGATCATTTAAAAAATTAAAAATAGAAAAAACAAATAATCAAAAAACTGTAATATCTAAAAAAATAGATAATAATACTTCTAAAAATAAATACATAGTAGTTGTAGGAACTTTTAAATATAAAAAAAATGCAGAAAAACATTTAAAATTAATTAGAAAAAAATATCCAAAAACAACAAATAATAAAGAAGCTACAGTAGCTCTCATTAAATCTAATGGAAAACAATTATATGAATCTAGATTTCAATTTTTTTCAAAAAAGGATGCAAAATTAGCTTGTTCAAGATTAAAAAAATACAAACGAGATTGTTTTATTCGTGGTTAAATTTAAAATTAACACCACTTAATGATAGCTGATCTTCAATCAAATTTGTTAAAGTTTTGAGATCAGCTTTGTTTAAAGCTTCAGCTCTACAAGTTAGTTGATTTTGTGTATTGCTTGCTCTAATTAAAAACCATCCAAGACTATTTTGTACTCTCACACCATCAATATCAATTATTTCTTCTTTATTATTTTTTAATCTTTCCTTAATTTCTTGAATAATCTCAAATTTTCTTATTTCATCTACATCAAACCTTGTTTCAGGTGTCGAAATAGTTTGAGGAAATTGATTTATTAATTCAAATAAAGTTTCTTTTTCTTGTGATAAAATTCTAAGTAAACGTAGTGCAACATATAAAGCATCATCATAACCATAAAAATCATCACCATAGCAAACATGGCCACTCATTTCTCCAGACAAGGGAGAGTTAAGCTCTTTCATTTTCTCTTTTATAGGAGAATGGCCTGTTTGATACATAATTGGTTCACAATTAAATTTTCTTACTTCATCAAAAAAAACTTTAGAACATTTAACATCCATAATGATTTTTGGATTTTCATAAATAGAGGATATTTCTTTAGCTAATAATAACATATATTGATCAGCCCATATTATTCTCCCTTTATTGTCTACAACACCTAATCTATCTCCATCTCCATCAAATGCTAATCCAACATCGCAATTATTTTCTTTTACTGTTTCAATTAATTGAATCATATTCTTTGGTACTGTTGGATCAGGATGATGATTTGGAAAATTTCCATCAACTTCTTTGTTTATAAGTATATTTTCAATATTTTTCATCTTCAATGTAATAGCATCCATAACTACTCCCATTGATCCATTACCTATATCCCAAGCAACTTTTAATTTTTTTTTAAAATTAATATTTTCAAGATTGCGATCTATATAATGATTTTTAATATTAATAGATTCAAGCCTTCCCTTCCCTTTTATAAGTTTATTATCATCTGTTAAATTTTTAAAATTTTGAATATCTTTTGCATAAAAAGGATTCTTATCTAAAACCATTTTAAAACCATTATATTCAGAAGGATTATGAGACCCAGTAACCATAATTGCTGCGTTTGTATTTAAAAAGTGGTGAGCAAAATATGTCATTGGTGTCGGACATAAGCCAATGTTTTTAACATTTGATCCACTTTCAATAAGCCCTTCACATAAAGCTTTTTGAAGATTTGGGGATGTATTTCTTCCGTCATAACCAACAACAATAGATTTTTCATTAAATCTATTACTTACTATATGTCCAAATATTCTGCCGATAGTATAAGCTGTGTTTTGATTAATATCTTTTTCAACTATTCCTCGAATATCATATTCCCTAAGTACTTCAGGATTAAATTTTTCTATAAAAAAATTATTTACCAATTCCATAATACTCAAATCCTAAATCTGATAGTTCTTGTTTATTATAGATATTTCTTAAATCAAAAATCACTAAATTTTTCATAAGACTTTTTAGTTTTAAAAAATTTAAAGCCCTAAACTCATTCCATTCAGTGCCTATTATTATAGCATCAACTGATTCACTAGCCTCATAGGCATTTTTAAAAAAGTTAAACTTAGGAAACAAATCCATAGCATTATCATTACTTACAGGGTCATAACAATTTATCATAATACCTTGATCAAATAAGTATTGTGCAATTTTAAGAGAAGTAGAATCACGAACATCATCCGTATTAGGTTTAAAACTTAATCCAAATAACGCTAATTTTGAATTTTTATTATATTTTTTTAAATTAATTATTTTTTTTGATATTTCTAATGGTCGATCTTGATTGTATGAATTTACAGCGTCTAAGATTGAAAAATTTATATTTTGTTTTTTTGCTGAAGATGTAAAAGCTTTAACATCTTTAGGAAAACATGAGCCTCCAAAACCAGGTCCGGCATTAAGAAATTTGGAGCCTATCCTCTTATCAATTCCCATTCCTTTAGCTACCTCCTGAACATCAGCTCCAACAGCCTCACATAAATCCGCAACTTGATTTATAAAACTAATTTTTGTAGCTAAAAAACTATTGGAGGCATATTTTATTATTTCAGAAGATTCTATCGATGAAGTAATAATTGGAGTTTCTAATAAATATAAAGGGCGATATAATTCTTTCATAATTTTTATTGATTTTTCATTATCAGTTCCAATAATTATACGATCTGGTCGCATAAAATCATTTATAGCCGATCCTTCTCTAAGAAATTCTGGATTGGATACAACATCAAAATTTTCTTTAGGTACAATTTTTGAAATAATTTTTTTAATCTCTTGAGTAGTTCCAACAGGAACAGTTGATTTAGTTACAACTAAAGTGTATTTTTTTATATTATTAGCTATATCTTTTGCAACATTCCATACAGCACTTAAGTCCGCTTCTCCTTCTAATCTTTTAGATGGAGTGCCTACAGTAATAAATATAATATCAGCACCTTCCATAGCTTCAGGCAAAGAAGATGTAAAACTAAGTAGTTTAGTTTGGTCCTTATGTTTTGATAATAATTCCTCTATTCCAGGTTCAAAAAAAGGGCATTTTCCTTTTTTTAATTCTGAAATTCTAAACTCGTCTTTATCTACGCAGATAACTTCGTATCCAAACTCAGCAAAACAAGAACCTGAGACAAGACCAACATAGCCTGTTCCAACTAAAACTAACTTCATAAAATCCTTATATATTAAGTTTTTAATTTTCTACAAATTAAATAAATATGACATTAAACAAAGAAGAATTAAATATAAATTAACCTACTTTTTCTTTAATTTACAAACAGATCCTCTATCAATTATATTTGCTTTAGCTAAATAGGTATAAGTTTTATTATTTTTATCCATATCAGTTAATATTTCTATAGCTTTTTGACCTAGCTTTTTTCTTTCATGGGTTATAGCAGTTAAAGAAGGATTTGCTATTGTAGAAACAACTGGGCCATCAAAAGTAATAATAGATATATCTTTTCCAATTTTCTTATTTAATTGATTGCAAGCTTTAATTGCGCCAACAGCAGAATATTCAGTAGAGCATATTATAGCTGTAATTTTAGAATATTTATTTAACATTTTTTTAATAGCTGAAGCACTTTGATCAGGATCTTCATTTTTAATCGATATATAATAATTTTCATTAAATTTTATTTTATTTTTTTTAAGAGAAGAAAGGTAACCTTGCTTTCTTTGAAAGGCAAAATTATAATTTTCTTCAATATTTGCATAAGCTATGTGTCTATGATTTTTTTTAATTAAATATTGCATTATTAACTTTGCACTTTCTTCATTATCTAAATCTACCCAAGAATAATTATTCAACCCTTGGGTTCTACCCCATGCAACAAATTTTATTTTATTTTTTTTTAACATATCTATTCTTGAATCTTTTATCTTTATATTATGTAAAATAATTTTATTAACTTTTTGGACATGAATTAATTTTTCATAAGCATTTTTTTCTTCTTTTTCATTATTTGCAAACATCATAAAAAATTGAATATTTTCAGAATGAATTTTAGTTGACATTCCGGCTATAAATTCAAAAAAAGAAGCTTGGTTCAAAGTATTAGAATTAAGACCATAAAGAGGAATAACAAATCCAAGGGTGTTTGATTTGCCAGAAGCTAAACTACTAGCATTTGGATTTGGCGAATATTTATATTTTTTAGCATATTTAATTACTTTTTTTCTAGTAGTTTCGCTAACATCTGAATAACCACCTAAAGCTCTAGAAACAGTTGTAATTGATAAATTTAGTTTTTTTGCTAATTTTCGAATATCCATAAAATAATATTTACTAACACATATATCCATATTTTAAATATAATCAATTGACAACCAAAACGTTTTGGTAAAATATTTATTTATTAATTATAATTTTAAGACGGAGGAACAATTAATGATAAAAACAATAAAATTATTTTTAGCATCTGCAATTGCTATATTATTTTTTAATAGCAGTGCTTTTGCTGGAGGACATTATACTGGTCCTGATTTAAGTGGCCAAAAAGTTACTATGTTTGGTCCGTGGTTAGCACCTGAAGACGCAACTATGAGAGAGGTTATGGATATCTTCTCTAAAGCTACTGGAGCTGAAGTTGAATATGGAGGTTCAGATAGTTTTGAGCAACAAGTTATGATTGACCTTAAAGCTGGAAGTGCAGCCGATCTAGTTGTTTTCCCACAACCTGGTTTAGCAGCAAATGCTGCAGCTATGGGCGGTCTTGCACCAATGGGAAATGATATAAAACAATTAGTTTTAGATAATTATGCAGCTGGTCAGTCTTGGGTAGATCTTTCTACATATGCAGATGAAAATGGTAATGATCAGTTTTATGCAATCTTCTTTAGAACAAATGTTAAAAGTTTAGTTTGGTATTCACCAGATAACTTTGAAGATAATGGCTATGAAATACCTGGCACTATGGAAGAATTGATAGCTTTAACTGAACAAATGGCCTCTGATGGAAATACTCCATGGTGTATTGGTTTGGGCTCTGGTGCAGCAACTGGTTGGCCAGCAACTGACTGGATGGAAGATATTATGCTAAGAACTCATCCACCAAGTGTGTATGATGATTGGGTGTCAAATGACATGCCATTTAATGATCCTAAGGTATTAGAAGCAATGGATTTTTTTGGTTCATTCGCTCTTAATGACAATTATGTCAACGGTGGATCAAAAGCAGTCGCAACTACAGATTTCAGAGATGCGCCTAATGGTCTATTTACTTCACCAGCTGAATGTATGATGCACCGTCAGGCAAGTTTTATTCCTGCTTTTTTCCCAGAAGGTCTTGAAGCTGGAGTAGATTATGATTTCTTTTACTTCCCTGCTTTTTCAACTAAAGATCTTGGTACTCCAGTACTTGGAGCAGGAACAGTTGTAGCAGCGACAAATGATAATCAAGCTACAGTAGAATTTATGAAATTCTTAATGCATCCTGAACCTCATGAACATTGGATGGCTAAGGGTGGATTTTTAACTCCTCACAAAGGTGTTGATGGCAGTAAATATGCAAGTGATACTTTTAGAAAACTTGGAGAAATTCTAACAGGAGCTACCACTTTTAGATTTGATGCTTCAGATTTAATGCCTGGTGCAATAGGCGCTGGGAGTTTCTGGACTGGCATGGTTGATTATACCAATGGAAAATCTGCAAAAGATGTTGCTGATTCTATCCAAGCTAGCTGGGACGCAATAAAATAATACCTCCTATTAACAGGCGAACAATTCACTTGTTCGCCTGTTTATTTTGTATAATAAATTTCTTGTGAGTATAGTTTCTTTATTTCTTATTGTTTGTCTTGGAATATTAATATTTATTGCATACTTTCATATATCAAATTTTATATTAGATCATTTTGTAAATAATAAATCTAAAAAATTTTCACACGAGACTTCTATTAGAGCTGTAATTTTCATAGCTCCTGCATTTATAGTTTTATTTATATTTATTCTTTACCCAGTTTTTGAAACAGTACGATTAAGTTTTTATGATAAATTTGGCAGAGATTTTGTCGGACTATATAATTATATTTGGGCATTTAAGGATCCAGAATTTAGAAGAGGAATATTGAATAATCTTGGGTGGTTGTTGGTAGTTCCTACCTTAAGTACTTTTTTTGGTTTAGTAATTGCAAAACTTGCAGATAAAATATGGTGGGGTACTTTTGCAAAATCTATTATCTTTATGCCTATGGCAATCTCATTTGTTGGTGCGGGTGTAATTTGGAAGTTTATTTATGAATATAGAGGTCCAGGAGATGTTCAAATTGGATTACTTAACGCTATAATTGTTTTTTTTGGATTTGAACCTCAAGCTTGGATCACTATTCCAATTTGGAATAATCTTTTTTTAATGGCAATTATGATTTGGATACAAACAGGATTGGCATTAGTAATATTTAGTGCTGCTTTAAGAGGTATACCAAAAGAAATGTTAGAGGCAGCAAGAATTGATGGAGCAAGTGAATTTAGAATATTTTTTTCAATAATCATTCCATATCTTGAGCAAACAATTTTAGTTATTTGGACCATAATAACGATATTGGTTCTTAAAATTTTTGATATTATTTTTGCTATGACAAATGGAGAATGGCAAACAGAGGTTTTAGCTAATTTAATGTATGATTGGATGTTTAGAGGCGGAGGAGACTCAGGCAGAGGAAGTGTATTAGCAATTGTTATAATGCTTGGAGTAATCCCTATAATGATTTGGAATATACATAAACATAGAGAAGAGCAAAAAATATGATAAAAAAAATTAATTTTTCATCTTTGCTATCTCAATTGCTTCTATTATTTTTTGTTATAATTTGGATTACTCCTACTTTTGGTTTGTTCATCAGCTCATTAAGAGACAAAGACTTACTTGCTATAAGCGGATGGTGGACATCCTTAACAACCACTCATGTAAATGAGATTTATAGAATGTCAGGTAAAGAAGAACAAATTGAAGAAAATGGTTATTTTATAATTAAAGGTAATTTTTTTAATAATGTAGAAGGTAAAAAAATACAAAGTTTTGGTATTTCTTCTAAAAAAATAAATCAATTTAAAATTGGTGAAACAGGAATTTTTAAAGATAAAAGTGAAGTAAATATTTTTGAAAATGGAGATTATATTTGGAAATCATTAAATAAATTTGAGAAAAAAAAGGGCAAAAGAATATTTACTACCTCTTTAAGTCCTCCAAAATTTACTTTTGATAATTACAAAGAGGTATTATTTAAAGAAGGAATAGGACAAGCATTCATCAACACTTTAGCTGTTGCCATACCCTCAACTCTTATTCCTCTAATAATTTGTTCTTTTTTTGCATATGCATTATCTTGGATGCAATTTTTTGGAAGGGATACTCTATTCGCTATCGTTATTGCATCTTTAGTTGTACCCCTACAAATGTCTCTCATACCTATTTTAACGATATACAATGATATTGGAGCACTATTTGGAGTTGCCGCTAAATCTTATCCAGGTGTGTGGATGGCACATACTGGATTTGGTTTGGCTTCAACAACCTTCTTGTTAAGAAATTTTATCAAATCTTTACCAAATGAAATGATGGAAGCAGCTAGAGTAGATGGCGCTAGTCATTATGATATATTTCTACGTATAATTTTACCTCTGTCTATTCCTGCTTTTGCCTCAATTTTTATCTTACAATTTTTGTGGGTTTGGAATGATTTATTAGTAGGTTTAGTATTTTTAGATCAAGTACCTAGTGAAATAATTCTAACAGCTAAATTAAAAGAATTATTAGGATCAAGAGGAGAGAATTGGGAAATTTTGACAACAGGTGCTTTTGTATCTATGACAGTTCCTCTTTTGATATTTTTTTTACTACAAAGATATTTTATTAGAGGTTTAGTTGCAGGATCAGTAAAGGGTTAAATTATGAGTAAAATTGTTTTGATTGGAGCTGGAAGTACAAACTTTGGATTAGGTACGATTGGTGATATTTTTAAATCAAGAATACTTGATAAATCTACGATTGTTCTTCATGATATTAATGCTGAGTCTTTAAAAAATACAGAATTAATAGCAAAGAAATACAAAGAAAAATTAAAATTAAATTTTACAATAGAGGCAACAACTTCAAGAAAAGATGCTTTAAAGAATGCAGATTTTTGTATTATATCCATTGAAGTTCAGCCAAGATTTGATTTATGGGATCAGGATTGGAAAGTTCCTTTAGAATACGGCTTTCAACAAGTTTTTGGAGAGAATGGAGGTCCGGGTGGTCTTTTTCATTCTCTTAGAGTAACACCGCCAATAGTTGAAATTTGTGATGATATTAATACAATTTGTCCAAATGCATATGTTTTTAATTATTCAAATCCTATGCAACGAGTTTGTCAAACAATAACTACAAAATATCCTTCAATGAAATTTATAGGTCTTTGTCATGAAATAGCTTCCATGGAGAGGCAACTTCCTGATATTTTAAATACTCCATTTGAAAATATAGAATATAGAGCTGGAGGATTAAATCATTTAAGTATTCTCGTAGAAGCAAAATTTAAAGATTCAGCAAAAGACGCGTATTCTATCATTAGAAAAAAAGGACCTGAATATTTTAAAAATTATGTAAATGATCATGAAATTTGGGGACAAAAGCCTGGGGCAGAAAGAGGAGTTTTTTTTGAATTATTTAACAGATACAATTATCTTCCAATAACAACTGATAGTCATTTAGGAGAATATATTCAGTGGGCATATAGCGTAGCAGATCATGAAGCTATTTTAGAATTTTATACAAAATATAGAGAAAAATGTCTTACATTTTATGAAAATGAGGGATCATACCAAGATTATTTTGATCTTCAAAAAAAACCTAAAGAAAGAGTAGTAGCAATTATTGAAGGAATAATTCAAGATTTAAATTATGAGGAGGCTGCGGTTAATTTGCCTAATAAAGGGTATATAAAATATTTGCCTGAAAATATAGTAGTAGAAGTACCAGGAATAGTTAATAAAAAAGGAATTCATGGTGTTAAATTAGAAAATTATCCTTTTGATTTTTCAACTTTGTTACTAAGCCAAGTAAGCGTAATGAGATTAACAGCTGAGGCAGTTCTAGAAAAATCAAAAGATAAGGCTCTAAAAGCTCTTTTAGCTGATCCAGTTGTTAATAACGTTACTGAAGCTGAAAAACTTTTAAATCATATGATAGAAAAACAATATCAACACCTTGGTTATTTAAATTAGTTGCTTCTAAATCAATATTGGAATAAACTAAAATTGCTTGAAAGATCGCTCAAAGGAGGATGAAGTGGCAGATATAAATATTAATACTATAAATAAATATTATGGAGATGTGCATGTTATTAAAGACATTTCTCTTGATATAAAAAGTCAATCTTTTACTGTTTTAGTTGGCCCAAGTGGGTGTGGAAAATCAACAATGTTAAGAATGATTGCAGGATTAGAAGATATTAATTCGGGAACAATTTCTATTGATGGAGAAGTCGTTAATGATCTTCCTCCTAAACAAAGAAATATTGCAATGGTGTTTCAGTCATATGCCTTATATCCACATATGACAGTTTTTGACAATATGGCTTTTGGATTAAAATTAGAAAAAAGATCAAAAGATGAAATAAATGAAAGAGTACAAGAAGCTGCAAGGATTTTGCAAATTGAAGAATATCTTCATAGAAAACCAAAGCAACTTTCTGGAGGTCAAAGACAACGTGTAGCTATTGGTAGAGCTATAACTAGAAAACCAAAAGTTTTCTTATTTGATGAGCCTTTATCAAATCTTGATGCAGCTCTTCGAGTGCAAATGCGTGTCGAACTAGCTAAATTACATGATCAACTTAATGCAACAATGATTTATGTAACTCACGATCAAACTGAAGCAATGACACTAGCAGATGATATAGTTGTTTTAGATGAAGGTATAGTCTCACAAAAAGGCTCTCCTATGGAATTATATAGTAATCCATCAAATCTTTTTGTAGGAGGATTTATTGGATCACCAAAAATGAATTTTGTGGATTCCAAGATCTTAAGTTCAACGAATGACTCTACAGAGATAGATATTTTTGGAACATCCAAAATTAAAATACCAAAAACTTCTTCAAACTCATCAAATGGTGACTCAGTTACGTTGGGTATTAGACCTGAACATTTATTAGTTAATCAAGATGGTGATGCAAGCTGGGAAAGCAAAGTTTTTGTAGTGGAAAAACTCGGCTCTGGTACATTTCTATATTTAGAAAAAGATGGTGAACCTCTAGTTGTAGAGACAGAAGGTGACTCTAATATTAAAGTTGGCGATACTGTAAAAGTTGGATTCACAGCTTCACGTTGTCAATTATTTGATAGTAGTAAACAAGCTTTTAAATAATAATAACAATAATTAATAGAATCGGTATATTTACTAATCATAAATAGATAAGAAATATTACCGATTCGTTAATATTTTAATACCCCAAAACGTTTTAGTTATATTATTTAAGTGAGCAGAGAGTTTCATATTATTTCCTCCTAAAGAAGTATTCCTCTAGTAAACTTCTCTGCTCAATAACTTTATTCTATTTTATAAATTTATTTATCTCAGATTCAATTATATTAGGATTAGTTAAATGTATTGTTTTAAATCCAAGTTTTTTAGCAGCATTAATATTAACTAACTTATCATCAATAAATACTGTATTTTGTGGATCTAAATTAAATCTATCTATAGCTAATAAATAAATTTTAGGATCAGGTTTAACAAGCTTATCTTCTCCAGAAATTAATAAGCCATCAAAATTATTCATAAATTTGAATTCTTTAGGTATGTCTATAAATGTTTCAGCGGACCAATTAGATAAAACAAAACATTCATAATTATTTTGTTTTAATTTCATCAAAATATCAACTGAAGATTGAAAAGTTCCTTTGATCATTTTTCTATGATTTGGGTAGTATTGCCTTATAAGATTTTCATATTCAGGAAATTTTTTTATAATATCTTTTTCTCCATCTTCAATACTACGACCTGAGTCTTGGGCTAAATTCCATTCATCATTACAAACTTTGGTTAAAAAAAAATCCATCTCATCTTTATCAGAAATTATTTTTGTAAAAAAAAATTTAGGATCCCAATCAAAAAATACTCCACCTAAATCAAATAAAAATTTCATAAGTTTATAAACTTTCTATATACACTTAATCTTAATATAGTAAATTGACACATAATTATTATGAAAAATATAATTGTCAATTCAATTAATAAAGACTTAAGTATTTTAACTAAGAAAAAATTTTCAAAAAAATACATAAGCAAATATATATTACCTATAATTGATAACATTGCCAATTCAAAACAAAAAAAAATTCTGATTTCTGGATCTCAAGGAATTGGTAAATCAACTTTCCTTAAAATTATTGAAAAAAACATTTTTAAATTTTATAAAAAAAAAATATTAACATTAAGTCTAGATGACTATTATTTACCAAAAAAAGAAAGATTAATATTATCTAAAAAGATTCATCCTCTTTTAATTACTAGAGGCGTTCCTGGTACACATGATTTAAATAAATTAATAAAAGATATTAATTCATTTCAAAATAAGAAGTATCCTATTTATAAACCTATATTTGATAAACTTAAGGATGATCGGTCAAAAAAAAAAGAAAAGATTATAAAGAAAGCTGATATCTTAATTCTTGAAGGATGGTGTTGTGGATCGCCTCCAATAGAAAAAAAGTATTTATATAAAAATATTAATTTATTAGAAAAAAAAGAAGATCCTAAAATGATATGGAGAAATTTTTATAATCAGAAACTAAAAAATGAATATTCAAATTTATTCAAACTTTTTGAAAAGAAAATTTTCTTAAAATCTTCAAGTTTTAACTATGTTTTAAATTGGCGATTTAAACAAGAAAAAATGATGAGTGAAAGAAATAATAAAAAAATCATGAATAAAAAAGAATTAGAATATTTTATATCTCATTATGAAAAAATTACTAAATTTATGATTAAAGTGCTTCCAAAAAAAGCTGATATAGTGATCAAAATTGACAAAAATCAAAGAATTAAAAATTTAATATATAATTAAAAGTTTAATATTTCTTCTTTTAATTCTTTATATATATTTTGATCAGTACCTATCAAATTGCCAAGTTGAATAAGTATTTCCTCAGCTTTTTCTTTCTCATTAATTAATAAATAAAGGTCAATTAAATTGACATATGTTGCAATATTATTTTCATCAATAGCTAGTGCTTTTTTGTATGCTTTTTCTGACTTTTCAAAATTAGGTTTTTTTATTTTTCTATAACTATCACCAAGTAAATTAAATATTTCTATTTCATAACTTCCTAGATCATCTCTTCTTGAAAGAGCTTTAAGTAATTTAAGTGATTTTTTAAATTCTTTATCTTCAATATTTTTTTTAGCTAAATTATATAAAATTATTATTTGATCAGAAGT
>JBJKYT010000007.1:0-15959 GCA_045560915.1 Alphaproteobacteria bacterium | reverse complement strand
GTATTTAAACAAGGAATATACAAATAATTTTTGCCACCTGCATTTTCAAAATATTCTCTATTCTCAGCTTCAAGTTCTTCTAATGTTTCTAGACAATCTGCACTAAATCCAGGTGATATAATATGTATGTCTTTTATTCCTTCACTAGGAAGTTTTTTCAAAGTTTCGCTGGTATAGGGCTGGAGCCACTCATCTCTTCCAAAGCGGCTTTGAAAAGTAGTTAACACTTCACCATCTTCAAGTTTCATATATTCTTTAACTAGTCTTGTAGTTTTTAAACAAAAGCAATGATACGGATCACCTTTTGTATGATATTTTTTTGGGATCCCATGGTAGCTAAAAATAAGTTTTTGAGGTTTTCCATTTTTTCTCCAAAAAACTTCAATGGAATTTGCAAGGGCTTTAATATAGCTTTCTTCTTCAAAATATTGATTGATGAACCTCAATTCAGGGATCCATCGCCACTTTTGTAGGACATTTGTAACAGCATCAAATGTACTTGCTGTCGTAGCTGCACAATATTGAGGATAAAGAGGAAAAACAATCAAGCGTCTTACTTTTTTACTTTGCAGTTCCAATAAAGCACTTTCAATTGATGGGTTTCCATATCTCATTCCTAAAGCAAAAACAGTATTTGGATATTTGCCTTCAAATTTTTCTTTTACTAGTTCAATTTGTTTTTTAGCTATATTTAGTAAAGGTGATCCTTCATTTGTCCAAATAGTTTTATAAGTTTTAGCTGATCTTTTTGGCCTTATTCGTAAAATAATTCCATGTAGTATTATTTTCCAAATAAATTTTGGAAACTCAATTACTCGAGTATCAGACAAAAACTCTGCTAGATATATTTTTACAGCTTTAGAATTGGGTTCATCTGGGGTTCCTAAATTAGTTAATAAAATTCCAGTTCTTTCTACACTTCCATGTTCATAATTATTTTCTCCAATATATTTAGTCATATATACTAACTAAAATTTTTTCTTATTGTTTCAATAAATAAATGTACATTTTTTTCAGGAGTTAATTTATTTATTCCATGACCTAAAGAGCATATCCAACCTTCTAAACTTTCTATAGATTTCATTTCTTCGCAAAAATATTTCATCTCTTCTATTAATTGACTTTGATCTAAAATCATTTTACTTTCATCAAAGTTTCCTTGAATAAATCCACTTTTATATAAAGCAAATGTATCTTTTATACTAATTGTATGATTAACTCCAATGCCTGCTAAAGATGAATTAAAAATACTACTAAAATCATTTAATTCTTTTCCCTTAAAGTAATAACCAATTTTATTAGGAAAAGATTTGATAATATCTTCTATAAGAGAAAGATAGTTTAATTTAAAAAAATCTGACTGAATATCATTTAATCCACTATCAAAAATCATTACTATTTCTGCTCCTGCATCCAATTGTAAATTGATATTTTTTTTAATTAAAGGAAGTAAAATATTTCTTAAAAAACCAAAATGAAAATCTTCTATTTTATTTAAATTTTTCTTTTTGTTTGTTGCAAAACGTAAAAGTGTCCATGGACCACCAACAAAACCTATTAGGCTTTTTGAATTTGGAAGCTGTTCTCTAGTGATCTCAATTGCTTTTCTTTGAAATTCCATATGTTCAATTGCTTGATCAATATTAGAATATTCTGATATATTATCTTTAGTAATAAAATCACCAAAAATAGGAGCTGGATTAAAATGCAATGGTAGTCCTAATCCTTCAAGAAGAAACAAAATATCACTAAATAGAATAGATATATCAAAATCAAACTCATTAACTGGTCCACATGCAACCTCACTTGCCAACTCAGGATTTTTACATAATTTTTCAAATGAATATTTTTCTTTTAAATTTTTATAATGGCTATGATATCTTCCAGCCTGACGCATAAACCAAATTGGAGGTGTTTTTTGTGAAATTCTTTTCAATGCATTTTGAAACAATATATTAGACATATTATTTTATTATACTAATTAAATTATCAGTCATTTAATAAATCTTTCTTCCAATCTTTGTAGGATAAAGCAATAGTTAGTTTATTTGGATCTTTTATTATTTTTTTAATTTCTTCGTAAGTATTTCCTGGACCACAATAATGATTTGCCTCAATTATATTAGGAAAAATTTTATTGACATATTTAAATGCACTGGAGCTCATCCAGAAAAAATATTTTTTATCATTAAGATTTTCCTTAATTGGCAATTCTAGTAATTGATAAGTTGGAATCATCTTTGTTATTTTACTTTTTGGAGCTTCATCATGTGTAAATTTTATCCAAGGTTTTGTGCTTAAACTTTCTATTCTTGTTTTTGAATTTTCACCCATTCCGTCATTGCTACCATTTACCCAAATTCCTCTTTTGGATAGAGATTTCCAAGTATTTAACCCACTTGTCCAAACTATATTACTCTCATCAATTTTAGCTTTGCTGGGTAAAGAATTATTTCTAGCTATTAAAATACAATATTTTCTTAGAGAATTAATTGAATGAATGCTCTCTTTTAATTCCACTCTTGAAAACAGCTTATAGTCATTTAAAGAATAGGGATATACGTCATTTTTAGAAACTTTTTCTTTTAAAACATCCTTCTTATTTATTTCCCAACTGTAAAAGCGGTCTCCACTATCAGTCTCTCCTTTCTCAGATTTAATTAATCCAAAAGGCATAGTAAAAAAACTAACTCCTATTTTTTGATGACACCCACCTCCATATTTTTTTAATATTTCTCTTTCTTTTTTAACACATTCATAGTCATCTTTATTGTTTATTTCTTCCATTATTTTTCTAATAAATGTATCTTCTGTTCTAACCTCGCATGCTAATGCGCCTTGACCTGGTGATGTAGGATTTATTGATAGAGGTGTTATGGTCCAATAACATTTATCAATATAAGAATTAATTAATTTTGATAATGGAATATATTTTTTAATGTTATTAATTAATAGTCTGTCTAATGCAGCTTTAGCGACAACAAAGCCATCATCACTTCCATTAATAAATTTATCAAATCTAGTGGGTATATTGCCTCTTATATTTTTAAAATCTACTCTATTTATTTCAAAAGGTAAATAATCTCTGGCAAAAGATTCGAGATTATAAACTCTTCTTGGGGCAGAGGATAAAATTGAAATACTTTTATTTTTTTTAATTTTTAATACATTTTTCTTTTTTATGAATAATATATCCCTTTGATCTGCTCTCTCTAAAGTAGCTGCAATAAAAGTTTTATTTCCTGTATCTAAAGGTAAATCTTTCCAAGAATGAACAACAACATCACATTTTTTATTTATTAAATCATTTCTTAAATCATCAGTAAATACCCCAGGTGTAGGCATTTCAGATAAAGGGGTACTTAAATCTTTGTCTCCAGAAGTAGATTTTAAAATATACTCTATTTTTAAATTTGGATTTTTTTTTAATAGAATATTTCCTATTTCTTTAGCTTGAATAATAGCTAAATCACTTTTTCTTGATAAAATTCTTACTTTATTGAATGAAACCATTAAATATAGTTAAATAATATAGTGCGACTAAAAAGCAAATAAATACAATAGAAATCAATGATTTTGTATTTATAAGGTATATATATAAAATAATATTATGAATATTAAAAGTGACGAAAAATTTGAAACAAATAAGCCTTTAGAATTTAGGAAAAAGACAAAATATATACAAAAGTTTGATAAATTTAACTTTAATATAGAAAAAATTAAAGCTGAGTTCTTAACAATTTTTTATGAAATTAAAGAATGGTCAAAAGATGATCCAGATCTATATGATTTCAATGCAATCTGTGTAAATCAAAAACCTAATGATCCTAAATCTATTTCTGGTGGCAATTTAAGAGGTAAATATTGGACATACCCTAAGTCTGATTGGAATGAAGAAGAAAGGCTAATTAATATCAACGAAGCAGAATACACGGAAGTTTGTAGTCCATTCAAAGATACATATATTGAAGAAGTATATAACAGTATAAAATCTCAATGGAAAATAGGAAGAATGAGATTTCTCATGAAGCCTCCTCGATCTTGTTTAAGTTGGCATAGAGATCCAGAAAAAAGAATTCATGTACCTATAATTACTAATCCTGGATGTAGAATGGTTATAGAAGATGAAAGTTATCATATGCCAGCAGATGGATCAGTGTATATTACTGACAATAGTAAATATCACAATTTTTTCAATGGAGGAGAAACTGATAGACTACATTTAGTATCAACTCTTATAGAATAAATATTTAAGGAAGAATAGGTTCTCTTTTTCTAGTACTGCCATAACCATGATAAATTACAGCAATTGTTATAATTGCTCCTCCTATAATAACTGTAAAAGAAGGTGACTCATTAATACCAAAAATAGGCAACCATACCCATAAAACTCCTCCAACAACTTCCATTAAGGATAATAAAGCCAATTCAGCCGAAGGAAGATACTTAGCTCCTAAACTATATAATATTAATCCAGTAGCAACAATTAAACCATGTAAAATACTTAAGTAAGAATTTTTTAGAGGCATTGTTTCAAAAGGTTCAAAAGAAAAACCTAAAAAAATAAATGAAAAGAAAGTGCAAAACAATCCAGCAAGAACTACTGTTGTAAACTTAGGAGTTTCAGGCTTCCATCTAATAGTCACAGTATATAAAGCAAATCCTGTTGCAGATAAAAACCCTAACAAAGCACCCAAGATTGTGCCAGAAATAGAGTCATTAATAATCATTATACAAACTCCTATAAAAGCTATTACCATTGAGATTAATGTAGAGCGTCTTAATAATTCATTTAAAAATAGATATCCAAAAATTGCAGCTATAAAAGGCATTGCCGCTAACATAAAAAGAGTGACTGCTGCTGATGTAATAGTAATGGAATAAATAAAACCAGTAAATGCTGTAGCTAAAAAAATTCCACCAAGAACTCCAGAAAAACCAATTTTTAAAAAGTTTTTATAAAAACTAAAGCCCTCTCTAATTATTAAATAAGTAATCAATATAATTGCTATAGAAATTCCTCTGTAAAATAAATATTGAAAAACATAAAAGTTAGCATTTTCCATATGACGAACAACCACAGCTCCAAAACTCCATGATAGTCCGGCTAAAAAAACAATTATGAATGCAAAAAAATAAGCGTTATCTTTCATTAACCATAATGGTGTACACTTATTGTTATGAAAATAAATAAAATAATAATAATTTATTAATTACAAGTACCTACAGAACCTAAAGCACAGGTTCTTCCATCTACCCATATAGCTCCAGAAAGATTTGCTTCATCAAAAATAGCACCAGTAATATTAGCACCAGTCATATTTACTTCAAAAAGATTAGCTCCTATGAAAGAGGAGGAAAAAAGATTAGCTCCTTCAAAATTTACTTTAGCTAAATTAGAATTATCAAAGTTTGCATTATTGCAGTTAGCGTATTGCAAATTTGTTGAAAATAAATTCGAATTATTAAAATTGGTAAAAATAAAATTACCAAAAGCCATATTAGCATTATTAATCTGGGACTTTTCTATATTTGCTAATGCTAAATTTACTCCAGACATTTGTGCTCCGGCTAGAGACACTCCAGACAAATCCAAGCTTTCAACAAAGTTACAATTAGTCCAATCTACTTCATTGGCTGGCTGATCATTGCAAGCTCCCATTGCACTGCTCGAATAATATACTATTAAAAAAAATAAGAATAATCTTTTCATTTATTGCATAAGAATAATTTTCATTTGTGTTTTATTTATGACCTTATCGAGAAGTTAATTTTAGTTCAATTCTTCTATTTTGTTGAAGTGATTCTTTTGTCTCTCCATCAGAAATTGGATAAAATTCCCCATATCCTGCAGCAGAAAGTCTATTAGGGGAGAAACCAAGCTCAAGTAATAGTTTTAAAACAGAATTTGCTCTAGCAGTTGAAAGTTCCCAATTAGATGGATATTTAGGCGTATTAATAGGCCTTTTATCTGTGTGTCCTTCAACCTGAATAATCCAATCAATATCTGAAGGTATTTGATTTGTTGTTTCTTTTAAAGTCAATCCGATTTGTTTTAATTTATCCATTCCTTGAAGTTGTAAATCTGCTGAAGCTGAATCAAAAAGTAATTCAGATTCAAAAATAAATCTATCTCCAACAATTTTAATATCATCACGTTCACCAAGTAATGATTTAAGTTTTCCAAAAAATTCTGATCTATATTTTTGCAATTCAAATACTTTGGAAGTAAGAGCTTTATTTAGACGCTCTCCTAAAACTTCTATTTTTAATTCTTTTGAAAGAATAGTTTGTTCATTAGACTCTAAGGCATCATTTAATATAGAAATTTCTTCTTTTAATGTTTCTATTTCATTAGTTAAAAAAGCAACTTGTTTCATTGTTTCACTTGAACGTAATTCCATTTCAGAAATTGAATCAGCTGATTCTTGTTCAATTTTTTTCTTTTGAGATTCTAAAATATTTAAATTTTGAGTAAGACCTTCAATTTGTTCTTGCTGAACAAGTTGTTTCTCTTCAGAGATTGATAATATATTATTTAATTCTAATATCTTTCCTCTTAGATTAAAAATTGTATTATCTTTTTCGATAAGATTATTATTTAATTCAGCTAATTTTTGATTCTTAGATCTTATTGCTTCCAACTGCTCAATTAATGAAGCATCTTTTAAACCTAAGCTATCATTTATCGCCAGGAGATCCTTTGTAATTTCTTGATATTGAGAAATCTGATCTTGCAATGCTTCATCTTTTAAAACAAGATCAGCATTGACTTTCTCAAGAAGTTTTAATGTCTGTTGAGTCTCTATTTGAGAAAGTTCTAACAATTCATTCTTTTTTTCTATTGCAGCTAATTGTTGAATTAGGTCAGCATCATCAAGACCTAAACTTTCATTAATAGCCATTAGATCACTATTTGATTTATTTAATTCTTGTATTTTAATTTCAAGCTCAGCTTTATTAACTGATAATTCATTATTTGCTTGATCCAACTCTTTTATTGTACTTTCAAGTGCAGCTTTGTTTACTGATAATTCATTATTTGCTTTATCTAAACTTATATTTAGTTGATTGAGCTGGTCAATTCTTGAAGCTAAAGCCTTATTAATTCTTTCTCCTAATCCATTAGTTTCAAGCGAGGTAATTTCTGCGCCTTCATAAGTTTCTAGAGCTTTAGCCACTACTCTTAATTCATTTAAAAGTTTTTTTATTTGATCGCTGAGAGCTATAAGATTTTGATCTTGGATAAATATCTCAGAATCTTTTTTTGCTATATCTGTCTGAAGTGTTTTTGAATATTCCTCTTGTTTTAGTAAATCACTTTGCTTTTGTGATAAACTTTCTTCAGTATCCTGTAATTGACTAATTATTTTTTCTTTTTCTTTTGTTTCAATAACCAATATTTTTGATAGTTCATTAATTTGATTACGTAAATTCTCTAATGCCTTGTCTCGTCCAGAAATAGCATCGCTTAAGTAAATTTGTGAAACAGTAAATACCATTAAAACAAATATTATTACTATTAGCAAAGTTGCTAAAATATCTACAAAACCCGGCCATATATTGTTTGATTCGCTAAGTCGATAACGTATCGATCTTGAAGACATAATTACTTCTTTTTTGATTGAGAAAGGAGCTGTTGTATACCCCTATCTATGTTCTCAAAATATTTTTTTGTTTTTTTATCTATCAAACCTTCTTTATTGAGCTGACTTGTTAACTGAAGAATATTAGATTGGGTGTTTAGCTGCGTTGTTAAAAAATTTGATATTTTTTTTTCTTGATCTTTAGAGTTAGCATTTAATTCCTTCATCTGCTCAGTTAATGATTTCATATACGAAAAAATTTGACTTTGGCTTTGAGATGTTTCTTTAAGCGAGAAAACTAAACTGTCTAAATTGTCATAAAGTTTTTGTATTGCAATAAGAGTTGAAGAATCTGAAGATCCAGTTTTAATAAAATCAGGAGTTGAATTATTTTGAAGAGTTTTTTCTAAAGTTTGTGTAAATTTATTTTGCGCTTGTCCTAAATTTAAATCTACAAAACCTAATATTAATGAACCTGCCAAACCTAATAATGAGCTTGAAAATGCTATGCTCATTCCACTCAAGGGGGCATTAAGTCCTTCTTTTAAACTATTAAAAAATCCTGCAACATTAGTATCATCTATACCAAGACCGCCAATCACATCTCCAACAGAACCAATAGTTTTTAATAATCCCCAAAATGTTCCTAGCAATCCTAAAAAAATTAACAAACCAACTAAGTATCTTGAAGTTTCTCTTAAACTAATAAGACTTAAGTCAACTCTTTCAATTATTTTTTCTATAGAAGAGCTTTTAAATGAATATCTTCCATCTACCTCATTCATATTTTGTACTAAATTTTTTAATATTGGTGAAGCCTTAAGAAAAAATTGTGGAGATTTATGAATATTAAAATTCTCTAATATTTTAAAATCATTATTAAGTTTAGATAAATTATAAATATTAAATATCAGACCAAAAAATAATGAAAAAATAATAAGAATGTTAATATAAATATTTGATAAAAAAGCTGTTTGTATTGTTGGATACAAAAATATTATTACAACTAAAATTAAAATTAAAAATACGGTAATTCTTATTAAATATTGATTTAATGATCCTTTCATAATTTCCTCTAGCAATTAATATTCAATATATTATATTTTTAAGTAAATTAAGGCAGATAAAAATAAAAATATATATATTAATTATATATATAGTTACGAGTAAGTGGTAAATTGTTGATATTTTTAGCAATTTGTATTTGAAATACTACATTCCCCATATTGATAAATGAGTATTTACTAATCAATAAGTAAAATTCCCACATTCTTAGAAATTTCTCGTCAAACATTTTCA
This sequence comes from Alphaproteobacteria bacterium, assembly GCA_045560915.1. Classification (GTDB taxonomy): domain Bacteria; phylum Pseudomonadota; class Alphaproteobacteria; order HIMB59; genus MarineAlpha5-Bin3. The sequence goes on along the minus strand of JBJKYT010000007.1, from coordinate 7,074 downwards.
CTATAGTCTCTTTATGTTGCATAGTATTTTTATACCAATGATCTAAAGTATGAGCATAATGCATTCTTAGAATCTCTATATCCGTGACAATAATATTTTGTTTTTCAGTTTCTTTTAATACTTCTGACAAAGAAGGAATATAACCACCTGGAAAAATATATTTTCTTATCCAAGGGCTTGTAGCGCTTGGCTTAGTGCTTTGTCCAATAGTGTGCAATAAAAAAACACCTGTGTCTTTGAGAATTTCATAAGTTTTTGAAAAAAAAGCAGGGAAATAATCTACTCCCACATGTTCAAACATTCCAACAGAAACAATTCTATCATATGTATCCTTCTCATTTCTATAATCTTGAAGTGCAAAGGTAACTTTATCTGCCAATCCCTCTTCATGAGCTCTTTTCTTAGCAGTAGCAAATTGATTTTCAGATAAAGTAATGCCCTTAACTCTGGCTCCTGTATCTTTAGCGATTTGTATAGCCATACCTCCCCATCCACATCCAATATCTAAAACTGACATTCCTTCTTTAATTTGTAATTTTTCTATTATATGTTTTTTTTTATCAAACTGTGCTTGGTCTATTCCAATATTTTGATTATGAAAATAAGCGCACGAATATTGCATATCTTTATCAAGAAATAACTTATACATTTTTTCATCAATATCATAATGATGAGCTACATTTTCTTTTGATCTAACCAATTTATTAATTTGCTGAAATGATTTAAAGAAAGTAGATATTGATTCATACATCTTAAAAACAAAATTATTAGACATATAATCATTATAAGATGCTGTTATAATTTTTAAAAAATCATCAAGAGTTCCTTCTTCTATAACAATTTCTTTATTCATATATCCTTCACCAAGATAAAGACTGGGATTGCGAAAAAGTTTATTTTCTATGGATTTATTTGTAAGTCTTATTTTGACAAGATCTGAGCCATTTCCAAAATGAAAAGTTTTACCTTTGTAATTAGTAACTACTAATTTACCCTTAAAATTAATTTTATTTAAAATTGTAAAAAGCATTAATTATAAATTTTTTTTAATATTAAGATATCTGTTATTAATGTCAACAAAAGTAAAAGGCTGCTTAAAAGCAGCCTTTAATAACTTTAAAATATAAAAAAAATTTAAGCTGCAATTCTTCTGTTTTTTTGAGCTTCTTTTTCTTTTTTTAACTCTCTTTCATCAATATAAGCAATATCACAATGTTCTTGGCAATATGGTTTTCCAACAACATTTATAGCTTCACAAAAGTGGAAATCTTTTTCTTGAGGATCTCCAATTGGCCATTGGCAACTTGAGAAAGTATGAGTTGTTTTATTTTGTTTTAAATAATTCTTTATAATCGACATCTTCTATCCTTGTATTAGCTTGGAAAATATTAAAAATCAGTGACTTTATATTTGTAGATTATTAATGAATCAACTATGAAATATAAAAAAGCTCTAAATATCAATATGTTAGTACAATAAATATTCTGATATACTATATATAGTAATAAATTTTAAAAAATCTAATTATAAAAACGAATCGGTTAAGAAAAAACAAACAAGATAACGTATCCAATAATAAAAAATACCAATGAATTAATTACTATTCTTGATGTTAATTTTGCTTTTGGGGGTTTTCTTATGAAAATAAATATCAATATTATCAACCAAAATAATAAAAGAATACTCCAGCCAGTCACTAAAGCATATAAAAAATCAATTGACATTATTTATTGAGTTAAAAATTTCTAGAAAATTTTTTTTCTCTTGTGCACCAAATAAAACAAATTCTTTATTGATTATAAAACAAGGCACACCTGTGACTCCAAGCTCTTTGGCATGAGATTCTTCAGCTAATAAGTTGTCTCTATCTTCTTTGGATTGTAAATATATAGAAATATCATCTTGATAAATATTATGTTGCTTAGAAATTCTTACAAGTTCTTTAATATCCCCTATATCTACACCTTCAATAAAATAATTATAAAATAAAGTTTCAACAACTTGAGTTTGTTTTTTTGACTTATAAGCTAATGCAAGCAGTTTATGTGAAGCAAATGAATTTGGTGTTTTGTCTATTTTTTCAAATTGAAAATGAATATTATTTTTTAAACCTACATTATAAATATTCTCATAAATATTTTTATAATTATTTTTACCTCCAAATTTTAATTCTAGATATTTTTTCCTCTCCATACCTTCTAATGGCATATCTGGATTTAATTGAAAGGGCCTCCAAATTAAATCAAAATTGTCTGAAGAAAAATCATTTATAGCATCTTTCAATTTTTGAAGACCAATGTAACACCAAGGACAAATTGTATCTGAATAAATATCAATAGAGATAATTTTTTTCAGTTTAAACTCTTTTTTTTAAAAATTGTTGATGATACTCTTCTGCTAAATAAAAAGTTTGTGCTTCAACTATTTCAGTTACAATCATATTATTAAAATCATTTTGTTTTTCTTTTTTTGAAAGCTCTGCTAAATCTTTCTGATTATCTGAATAATAAAAAATAGCTGACCTATATTGTCTACCTACGTCAGGTCCTTGTCTATTTAATTGAGTAGGATCGTGACAATTCCAAAAATGTTCAAGTAAATTTTCATAACTAATAATATTTTCATCAAAATTTATTTCTACTACTTCGACGTGTTCTGTATCGCCTTGACACACTTCTTCATAAGTCGGATTTTCAGTATTTCCTCCTGAATATCCAACTGCTGTATTATTTACACCATTTATTTTACTAAAATATTCTTCAATGCCCCAAAAACATCCTGCTCCAAACAATGCTTTTGACATTTTATGTGCCCACTCCTCTTTGATATGGCTGAGTTAATTCTCTGCAAACAATAGATAGGTCCAGAGTTTGCATATTTCCATCTAAAGTTTGATATTCTTGACATTCAAATACATCGGTATTTTTCTGTAAAACTGTAACAAATAAAATTATTATTATTCCACCTTGAGCATTAATAGTAGTTGTATCATAGGATTTAACTTCAAATCCTTCATTGATTAAATCTTTGTAAGTTTTTTGGCTATCAATCCATTGATCAATATCCGATTCAGCTTTTACTAATCCAGATAAAAATATAAAAATAAATAAAATTAAAAATTTTTTCATAACTAATTCTGTTCTAACCAATTTAAGACTTCTTTTATATGATTTTCTGGTGAAAAAATTGGATAGAAAACATGTTTTATCACTGATTTTTCAATTATCAAAGTCAGTCTTTTGATAAATTTTTTATCTTCTATTGAAAAGTTAGGTAATGTTAATGCTGAGCAAAACTTGAGTTGTTGATCGCTTAAAACATCGTAAGGAATATTAAGTCTTTGAGTCATTTCTTTTAGATCTTCTATAGACTGAGTTGAAATACCTATTGGAAGGGCATTATTAATAATTATTTGGTCATAACTATCCCTAAAAGAACAATTTTGTATTGTACAGCCTTGCGCTCCTGGAGTTTTGTTCCAATTTTTTGGTAAAGGTCGATCAGGTCTTCCTGTCATAGGAAAACAATAAATAACTATTCTAAATGAATCTGATCTATGTAAATTTAATAAATTGCCATTCTGATTCGGAAGGGAAATATCAGGAATTTCAAAATTTAGTAAATGTTTACAATCATCATCTTTTCCAGATTTTAATAAATTATCAGTTAAATCTTTAAAATTCATCACTATTAGTTATAATTGTATTAATTATAATAAATATTATGGCAACAATAAAACCAATATCGGGTATGTCGAATCCGCGATTTGCTGATGTAGCAACTTTTTTTCGTCTACCAATAATCAAAGACCTAAAAAAACTAGATTATTGTATATGTGGAGTGCCTTGGGATGGAGGAACAACTAATAGAGCAGGAGCAAGGCATGGACCAAGAGAAATTAGAAATGCCTCGTCTCTTATTAGAACTTATCATCCTGTCTCGCTTAAAAGTCCATATGATAAATATAATGTAGCAGATATTGGAGACTGTCCTGTTAACCCAGCTAATCTAGAGGATTCATTAGATAAAATTAAGAATTTTTACTCTAAAATATTATCCTCAAAAACAATTCCTTTATCTATTGGCGGTGATCACTTAGTTTCATTACCTATATTAAGGGCTTTAGCTAAAGATAAGCCTTTGGCTCTATTTCAATTTGATTCTCACTCAGATACTTGGGATTCATATTTTGGAGGATATAAATACACTCATGGAACGCCCTTCAGAAGAGCTATTGAGGAAAACCTTATAGATCCAAAAAAATATGTGATTGTTGGAATTCGAGGAGGTTTGTATGATCCTAATGATTTGACTTGGGCAAAGCAACAAGGTGTTACTATTATTACAATAGATGATTTTTATAAAATGGGAATGGAAGAAGTAATGTCTATTGTGAAAGATACAATTGGTGATACTGAAGCTTATTTAACATTTGATATAGATGGTATAGATCCTACTCATGCACCTGGAACAGGAACACCTGAAGTTGGAGGTTTTAATGTTAGAGAGTCTCAACAAATAATTAGACATTTAAAAAATATAAATTTTGTAGGAGCAGATGTTGTGGAGGTATCTCCTCCTTTTGATGTTAATAATATGACGTCATTAGTAGCAGCAACAATAGCATTTGAAATACTTTGTACTATGACAAAAAGTAATTAAAATAATAAATAATTTTCAAATTAAAAATTATTCATAAGTTTTATTATTGTTTGAGAATGATATTTTTCATTCTTATTTAATACAGTGGAAGGAAAATTACTTTGATTAATAGAATCAGGATAATTTTGTGTTTCAAAACACATTCCATAATTTTTTCCATAAAATTTAGAGTATTTTCCATTATATTTTTCCTGCATCATATTTCCTGAATAAAACTGTACTCCTTTTTGATTGGTGTAATATTCAACACCCATCCCAGTAAGCTCACTATAAGCAATAACAACGGCATCTTCTACATTGCTATTTTGTAATGTATAATTATGATCTATGCCTCCTTGATCTAAAAAATCTTGTGTAATACTAAAATGATTATTAAGATCAAACTTTGTGTTTTTAACAGTAATTAAATTACCAGTAGGAACATATTCATTATCTATTTCGCATATTTTTTTGGATTTTATTTGAACAGAATGATTTGTAATATTTTGATAATTTTTTCCATGTCCATGAAAGTTCCAATAATTATGATTAGTGATATTAACAATGGTATCACAATCAGAAATAGCATGGAAATCGAGTTTTAATTCATTATTATTATTAAAAGAATAAATTGCCTTACATTGTAAATTACCAGGATAATTTTCTTCTAAATGAGGGGAAAGATATTCTAATTCACAAGCAATTTCATTCTTATTCTCATTAATATTATTAATTTTCCAAATTTTTTTATTAAAACCTTCTTTTCCTCCATGTAAATGATGAGGCGGAGTATTGGCATAAAGCTTATGAACTTTATCATTAATTATAAACTTTGAATTACTAATTCTATTACACACTCTGCCAATAATAAAATTAAAATAATCTTTTTCAGTTAAACAATCATTGAAATTGCCATACCCAAGGACAACATCTTCATTTTTATCAATATTATTATGATAAGGAATATTAATTTGATGTATATGCCCACCAAAATTATAAAAATTTATTTTAAAATTATTATCATTAATTAATGAAACAGAAAAAATATCTTCATTTTTATAACTAGCTATTTTTTTACTTTCATATTTCATTGTGCTTTTCTATCTCGTGTTCTACTTTTGTTAGTTTGTCGCCAATATATAATCAATCCTCCTAAAACTATGAATAAAGCTCCTGGAAATAATTGATCAACTGGCCATTCTCTGAAGAAGATCCAGCCTAACAATAAAGCAAAAAATATTTCAATATAATCAAAAGGCATAATTTTACTTAATTCTGCTTTACGAGATCCATAAATTAAAAGTAAAGTTCCTGTCCCTCCAGCTAAACCCATTAAACAAACAATTATAAAGTCTTCAAAACTTTTAAAATTTGACCACATATTAAAAGTAATCACTAATATCATAGAGACTATAATTGTTCCTACTTGGGCGTACAGATTGATTAGAGGTGTAGGTACATCTCTTGGAAAATTTAAAGCTGTTACTCTGGCTAAAGAGTAACCAAAAGCAGCTAAAACAGGAAGAAGAATAATTATATTAAAATCAGAAGACCAAGGCTGCATGATTAATACAATTCCTATAAATCCAGAAATTACAGCAGACATTTTAAACCATCCAAATTTTTCTCCTAATAAAGGAATGCAAAGTAACGTAACCATCATTGGCCCAGTGTATTCCATTGTAGCTACCAATGCGAAGGGAATATAAAAATATGAGGTATAGAGGCAAAGTTGGGCTAGCGATACAAAGACTCCTCTTAATAAACCTAAGCGCCATTCCTTAATTATTACTGTTCTACCATTACTATGCCAATCTCTAGAAAAATAAAGAGCAATAAAACATGGCAACATCCCAAATAGATTTCTGAAAACTGATAATTGTGCAGCAGGATAATCATTTCTTAAATATTTAATGGCGATCCCCATTAAGTCCATCAGAAACAAACCAGATAAAGATAATAAAACTGCTATAAAAAGATTATTTTTCAAAGTTAAAATTTTAAAATTATGTACAATTTACACAACATTGATCAACCCAATGACCTGGTTCAACTTCTATCAAACCCATTTCAATATTTCCTTCTTTGCAATCATGAGTTGGATTTGGACACCTAGTTCGAAATACACATCCTGAAGGTGGATTCATTGCACTAGGTATTTCACCTTTTAATTCTATAGCTTCAGATTTTTTTTCAGGATCTACAGATGGAATAGAAGATAACAGAGCTTTAGTATACGAATGTTTCGGATTTCTAAATAATTCCCTTGAAGGAGCCATCTCAACTATGTGACCTAAATACATAACGGCTACAATATCACAGACATGAGCAACTACACTTAAATCATGACTAATAAATAAATAAGTTAGATCCAGTTCTTTTTGCAATTGCTTTAATAAATTTAATATATCTGCTTGTATAGAGACATCTAAG
>JBJKYT010000006.1:0-17597 GCA_045560915.1 Alphaproteobacteria bacterium | reverse complement strand
ATTTATCATCAGCTGGAATAAAAATTACAAGACCTCCAGGACCAATGAAGCATGGAACAAGAGTAATAGCCTTTTGTGAAGATCCAGATGGTTATAAAGTAGAATTAAATGAAAAAATAAAAACTTCTTAAAGAAAGGAAATATTCATGGGTAACAAACCTCAATTATATAAATTTGCAGATATTGAACATAGATTGCACACATTAGAACCAGGGCAAACTTATATTAAGCCTTTTGTAACATCTAAAGTAAGTGACACGATGTGTGGAGGTTTAAATTTTTTAAATAATATTTCAGTCCCTTGGGATTTAACTTGTGATGAAATAATTTACTGCATGAAAGGAACCTTTAGACTAACTTGTAATGGAGAGTCTTATATTTGCAATCCTGGAGACGTTTTATATGTTCCAAAAGATAACCATATAGCGTATGAATGTGATGAGACTTGTGTAATTTTTTATGCTGCCTATCCTCATGACTGGAAGAAAAAAGCTGGATTAACTCATGTACCTGGTATCGATCCTGAAGATATGGGTATAGAATAAAAACAATTCAACTAAAGGAGAATATTTGACATGAATAAAGTTTATTATGAAAGTTTAGAGGAAGCCATAGAAAGAAATAAACCTAATATAGCTTCAACTAAAAGAAAGCTGGAGGAAGCAGGTGTCAAATATGTTTTATCTAGTTGGATTGATATGCATGGAATTCCAAAAACTAAACCTGTTCCAATGAGTGATTTTGAGGCTTTATGTATGGGAAAAGGTCCTCAATTTGCTGTTCATTCAGTATCTTTTGTGCCTGAATTATCTCCAGCTGATCCTGATCAAATTATGCTTCCTGATCTGAATGCAGTTTATATTTGTCCTTGGGACAAAACAACCGCCATAATTTTTGCTGATTTATTTTGGGAAGGGGCTCCATACAATGTATGCCCAAGACAAGCTTTAAAAAGAATTATTCAAGAAAAACAAGAAGAAGGATATTCAGGTTTTGCAGGAATTGAACCTGAATTCATTGTGATGAAATATAATGAAAAAGGTGAACCAGTTAAAGCTATAGATGATGATCCGCCTCAAGGCATTCGTCCAAGAAGACAGGCATTTGGTTATGATGTTGAATACTCTCTAGACTCAATGAATTTCTTAAAAGAAATGATTGATATTTTAGGAGAATTGGGATGGGACCTTCATGATGTTGTTGCAGAAGGGGCTTATTCTCAATTTGAATTAGATTTTCACTATACAGATTTGCTTCAAATGGCAGATAGATTAGTATTTTTAAAAATTCTTTTAAAAGAAGTTGCTAAAAAACACGATATGTTTGTAACGTTTATGCCAAAGCCTACAATTGGCGATTGGAGATCAGGGGGTCACATAAATTTTTCGCTCAATGATATAAAGAGTAATACTAATATTTTTAAAGATGGTGATAAATGGTCTCAAGAATCAATGCATGCAGTTGGTGGATTACTCGCTAACTCAGAAGCAATTACTGCTATTACATGTCCAACAGTAAATTCTTATAATGGACTTGTTCCAACTGTAGGAGGTTTTGAAGGTGGTGTACATACTTGGGCGCCAACTAATATAACTTATGGTCATAATAATCGATCTGCTCAATTTAGATTACCTCAAAACAGATATTGCATAGAAAACCGTGCAGCAGATTTAACAATGAATGTATATTTGGCACTAGGTATGACATTATCTGCGGCTATTGAAGGTATTCAAAATAAAATTGATCCTGGCAAGGCTTCTGATTTTGATCTTTATGCATTAAGTAATCAAGAAATGAAGAAGCTTGGAATAAGGCGTCTCCCAAGAAATTTACTTCAAGCTACTGAAGCTTTGCAAAAAAATAAGATCGCTGAAAAAGTATTAGGTAAAGTTATGTTAAATTCATATGTTAATTATAAAAATGATGAATGGGAAAGATATCATCAGGCAGTTACAGATTGGGAAGTAAAAGAGTATTTACGATTATACTAATAAAATAAATATATTGTTAGTTTATTAAATGAATAATTATGAATTAGGAGATATAGAGCTTTTATCAGGAGAAACCTTACTCTCAGCTAAGCTTGCATACAAAACATATGGAGCTTTAAATTCAGATAAAAATAATGTTATTCTATTACCTACTTTTTATACAGGTACACATAAAAGAAATGAAGGTTTCTTTGGTGCAAATAGAGCTATTAGCCCTGAAAAACATTTTATTATATCAATAAATTTATTTGGAAACGGACTTTCTACATCTCCAAGTAATGCTGACAAAAAACAAAGAGGGTCAAAATTTCCAACAATAACTTTATGGGATAATATTAAATGCCAACATGAATTATTAACTAAAAATTTTAATATAGAAAAAATTGCTTTGGTTACTGGTTGGTCCATGGCAGGTTGTCAATCTTATCAATGGGCCGCTCAATATCCTGATATGGTTGAAGCTATTTTGCCTTTTTGTGCTTCTGCCAAAACTTCAGAACATAACTTTGTTTTTTTAGAAGGAGTAAAAGCAGCTCTTTGCGCTGATCCAATATGGAACAACGGTGATTATTCTTCACCACCTATTGAAGGATTAAAAGCTTTTGGAAGAGTTTATGCTGGTTGGGCATTTTCACAGTCTTTTTTTAGAGAAAAAAAATACAAAGAGTTAGGATTTAAAAACGTTGAAGAATTATTAATTGATTGGGAAAATGATCATGTCAATAACTGGGATGCTAATAATCTTCTAACAAAACTTCTAACTTGGCAAAAGAATGACATTAGCACGGGTCCAATTTATAATAATAATTTTACTGAAGCATTGAATAGAATTAAAGCAAGAGCTATTTTAATGCCTTGTAGTCATGATCTTTATTTTCCACCAGAAGATAATGAATTTGAAGTAAAACATATGCAAAATGCTGAATTAAGAAAATTCGATTCTATATGGGGACATTGTGTTGCTAATCCTGGAAATGATAAAAATTTTGAGGTGGCACTAGATAATGCTATTAACGATTTATTAAAATAATGATGAATTATATTTATGAATATTACACTAATAAAAGATAAATGGATTAAATTTTATAAAAGAGGATTTATAACCGGTCTCATGGTTTTAGCCTTTATATGCTTTATTGATCAAATTTTACAAAACCCATTTTTTTTTAATAAAATAAATGGTGATAATATTATGCTAACTCTATCTTTTATTTTTTTTGGTTCAGTTTTTTGTGGAATTATAAGTTTTATTTTTTTAATTTTTATTTCTTTAATAACTGTACCCAAAAAATAATTTAAATTATTTTTTTTTAAAAAAATCTTTCAAATAAAATTCATTATCTCTTTTGGATAATTTTCTAAGTAAGAAAAACATAGCAGCAATCCATAAAACAGCTACAATAATTTTATTATCAAAAGCAAATTGATAAATATTACTAAGAATGTTTTCTACTACTTTATAATTCATAATTTATATTACATTTTTAAATAAAAAAAGGGCAGTAATAATACTGCCCTTTTGTTTATAAAATTTTTTTACTTGTTGCTATCTGCTACTTCTGACTCATGTCTAGCAGCAGCTATAATCACGGCTAAGCATATTGCAGCTGTAACTAAAGTGAATAGAACAAGCATACCTGGTGAGGATGCCCATGTAAAATAAGCATCTACACCTTCCCAGCTATTTTCTGGTCCAGGCCATGTATTCATAATATGTTCCTTTCTCTTTGTTACTGGTTATAAGCTTGAAGCTCAAGCTCTGTTTTGTCAATACCCGCTTCTTGAACGTGATCTGGAACACGTAACCAGCCAGCCATTTTCATAATTAAAGAAATAACATAGCCAGGTACAAATCCAGTTAACGCCATTGTGATGATACCAACAATTTGCCCCATTAAGTTTGATGGAGGTATATCTCCTGCAGCTGGAAAACCAGAAGCAAAGAGGCCTACAGCCAACATACCTAGGATGCCACACACACCGTGAATAGATACTGCACCTACACAGTCATCAATTTTAAATGTATTGTGAAGCCAATTATTAGCAGGGATAATTACACAACCCGCAACTGTTCCTAGAATAAAAGCAAATCCAGGATACCAAATATCAAGACCACCGGCACATATAAATATACCTGCTAGCCCTCCTGACATCATCCAAAAAGGATTACCTTTACTCCACCAGAAGGCACCTATCATACCACCTGCTAGACCCATTAAAGTATTAAAAGCAAAAGATGATAATGTAGCTGGAGCACCATAAATATTTATCCAGCCTCCATAATCAGATCCTGCCCAAATTAAACAAGCTCCTAAGAATCCAAAGAATCCTACAATCAGAGTTAATAAGCCAACAAATGATAGAACTAAGCTATGACCTTCTAAGTCGTTTGCTGATCCATCTTCATTATATTTTCCTACTCTTGGACCAAGGTTTAGTAATACACCAAATGCAAATAATCCTGCAACTGTGTGAACACAACCTGCAGCCGCTACATCATGAAAACCAAATCCTGTTACTAGCCATCCATCAGGATGCCATCCCCAAGAAGCAGCCAAGATCCATACTACTGATCCAAGAATAACTGCTAAAAATACAAAAGCACTTATTCTAATTCTTTCTATGACAGCTCCAGAAAAAATCGAAGCTGTTGTACATGCAAACAGCGTAAATGCTGCCCAAAATACACCAGTAGCTTGATCACTTAGCATAGGCCCCATTGAAACATTCCATGGAACTCCATATCCTTCCAAATCAATAGGAACAAAACCTCCAGGAAATGCCAAATAGATCCACCAGCCAAATAGCCAAAATGTTGGAATCATAAATGCAAATGCTAATAAATTTTTCACACCTGAAGAAACGGCATTTTTCATTCTTGTTGCCCCAACTTCATACATTAAGAACCCAACGTGAATAATAATCATCAGTCCTGTACACCACCAATAATAGGCTTCCATACCTACATTAGCTTGCGTGGTGACAAAGACATTTAATTCTTCTAACGTCATTAGACCCCCTCTTTTTGAGTTTATCTTTACAACCGCTAATCACATAGCTCGATGAAAGTAATCTATGAAAACTTAAAAGAACTGCGTTCCTTCGGTCTTCTAACCTACTTCCGTCTCATTCAGCAAATGAGATGAACGATCAATACCTCGCTTTATCTTATCTTTTACGGTGAGTTTCAACAATTAACTCATCTTTTTTTATAAACATGGGTATATTTTTTCCCAGAATTCTGGGATTTTCAATTATTATGAATTTAATTGTGCTTTTTTATTATCTCTAAGCTCCAAAATAGTATGAATTAATATAATGATAATTATAAAAACCCCTCCAATAATTGTTTTGTTTGTAGGTTGTTCATGAATAACGAGCCATACCCAAACAGGACCTAATATAGTTTCTAGAACAAAAAAGATTTCTACTTCATAAGCTGGTATATATCTGGGAGCTAAAGTAATCATAGCTAGTGGAATAAAAACTGCAAATACCCCCATCGCAATTATTAAATATAAATTTTTCTGATCTACAAATAATGTTTCAGGAAAGTTTTGCATAAATATTATAGCTATCAACATAATAAAAAACTTAGATAATAAAAGTGCAGGCAAAAAATTAAAGTTCTTACCATAACGAACAACTACAGCACTTCCCCCAACCATTATAGCTGTTAGTAAGCCAAAAAAATCACCATATAAACGATTGCCTTGGTAAGAGTCATAAAATATAAATAAAACTACAGCAAAACAAGCTATTATAGTTAGCCACATTCTTTTACTTGGATGTTCTTTTAAAAAAATTGAACTTAAAATGGCAGTTGCAAAAGGAAGTAATGCAATCATAATTAAAGTATTGGCAACATATGTATTCTCAATTGAAATAACGAATGTTGTGCTACCTAAGGCAATTAATATTGCATAAATTAAGCCAGGTATACCTAATACCAAAAAAGATTTTATAAATTGTGATCTATAATAAAAACTTAATAAAATTAATAAACATATAAAAGGAACTAAGCCTCTATAAAAAACTAACTCCCAGGCATCAAGATCAATTAAACGAAGAAATAATGAGTCAGGAGTTATTAATAATACACCTATTAAGGATAATCCTAATCCTTTTTGTTTATTTGTTAAGTTCATTTAATTTATTCTATTTTTTCTATGCTCTGATATAGTTATATAAAGGCCGCTTGATACAATGAAAAACAAACCTAACCAAAGAAATCTATTAGGAAAATCTCCAAAAAAATAATATCCTATTATTATATTATTAACAATTTCAAAATAAGCTAAAGGAGCTAGTTTTGAAGCTTCCGCATATTTTAAAGATAATATTAATAACAAATGTCCTAACGTTCCAACTGCAGCTAAACAAATCATTATTATCCATTGATTGATATTAGGTGTAGTCCAATAAAAAGGAACTATAAAACTGATTATTATTGCCCCAAACAAACCTGTAAAAATTAGAGTTAAGAAAGGACTATCAATTGCTGTTAAACTTCTCGTTGAAATTAAATAAAATGCATAAGATATACCCGTACCTATTCCAGCTAAAGATGCTAAGTTAAGTTTTATAAAACCAGGTTGAATAATTATTAAAGCTCCAATAAAACCAACAGTAACAGCGCACCATCTATTAAAGCCAACCTTTTCTTTTAATAATAAAGAGGACAATATCGTTACTATAATTGGTGCAACAAAAGCTAAAGTTAATGCTTTTGCTAAAGAAACAACAGAAATGGCATAAAAAAATAAAATAGTTGATAAAAAAAGAAAAATACTTCTTGAAAATTGAAGAAGGATATTTTTAGGCCACTTGATATGAGTCCTAAAGAATAAAAAAATTAAAGGGAAGCTTATAAGTAACATAAAAAAATATCTTCCCCACACAACTTCTACAAAATGAATTTCAGTACTTAAATGTTTAGCTAATCCATCCATTATTGGTAAAATAGACCAGGCTGCTAAATTTAAAATAATTGCTTTCATATGGATTTTTTTTTAGGAAAGTATACTTATCACTTAATAATAATAATTTGATAAAATAATATGTTTATTAATTAATTATTGATGTTTAAATAGTATGAATTAAAATCATATCGAGGAGGTAAAATGGCGATTAATCTATATGAAATAGCAAAAAAGAAAAAAATAAAATATTTTCTTATTAGTTATGTTGATTTCTTTGGAGTGTTACGATCTAAATTAGTTCCAACACATTCAATTAAAGAAATGCAAAAAGAGGGCGCAGGTTTCGCTGGCTTCTCTACTTATTTAGATATGTCTCCTTCTGATCCTGACATGGCAGCAATACCAGATCCTCAAAGTATGATTCAACTTCCTTGGCAAATGGATGTAGCTTGGTTAGCAGCAGATCTATGGATGAATGGAAAACCTGTAGAAGCTTCCCCAAGAGTAATGTTAAGAAATCAAATTAGTAAGTTAGCTAAAAAAAATATGTATCTTAAAAGTGGAGTTGAATGTGAGTATTTCTTAATCTCTCCATCTGGAGATTCCATAGCTGATCAAAATGATATCGCTGATAAACCTTGTTATGATCAATCTGCTTTAATGAGACAATATGATTTGATAAGAGGAATTTGTGATAGTATGATTATGCTTGGATGGGGTCCATACCAAAATGATCATGAAGATGCTAATGGTCAGTTTGAAATGAATTGGGATTTTTCAGACTGTTTGCAAACAGCTGATCGTCATGTTTTTTTTAAATTCATGGTTAAAACATTAGCTGAAAAATCAGGACTAAGAGCTACATTTATGCCTAAACCATTTATTAATAAAACTGGTAACGGATGTCATGCTCATTTATCAGTATGGAATAAAAAAGGTAAAAATTTATTTTTAGATAAAAAAGATAAACTAGGTTTATCAAAAACAGCTTATAATTTTATGGGTGGTATCATAAATTCTGCAGAGGCTTTGACAGCATGGTTTAACCCAACAATTAATAGTTACAAAAGAATAAATGCTCCAGTAACAGCATCAGGTGCAACATGGTCTCCAAACACTATTACTTATTCTGGAAATAACCGAACCCATATGATACGCGTTCCTGGATCAGGAAGATTTGAATTACGTTTAATGGATGGGGCTACAAATCCTTATTTATTACAAGCTGGAATACTTGCTGCAGGAATTGATGGAATAGAGAAAAAAAGAAATCCAGGTAAGCCAGTAAATGTTAATATGTATGAAGAATCACATAAAGTAAAAGGAGCTAAAAAACTTCCTCTAAACCTTCAGCAAGCACTTACAAATTTAGGAAATAGTAAAGTTTTAAAAGATGCTTTTGGTAAAGAAGTTATTAATTCCTACTTAACTTTGAAAAAAAGAGAGATAAAAAAATACAATCTATCCAATGAGAAAAAAATTGGCTTTAAAGGTGCAAAAAAATCTACAAAGTCTAATATTATTACTCAGTGGGAAAAAGACAACACATTAGACTGTTAAATAGTACTGATGCCTAAGGTTGGTTGGAGTGACTTTGTTATCTGGCAATGTAGTTTAAGACAAAGAAACTTTAGAATGTTTAGCGGAAAACCTTCTGAAGGAACTATTGCAAAAATAATAGATATTAAAACAGATAATCAAGTTTTTGATATTCGATCAGTATTAATTGAAAAAAATTGCTTAAATACTGCTAAAATGTTTGAGTTTATGATTAAACAAACGCATGAGCCAGAAATTAGATTTGATAAAGCTGTTAAATTTTTGTCTTCAGAATATTATAATACACCTGCAAATTTTGAAGGGTCATTTACAGCAACTTTTGATAAAAACTCAACTACTTTTAAAAAATTATTAAATTTAAAAAAATCAAATGTACAATTTTTTGAAAAAGAAACTGGTTTTCAATTTCCAATAACTATAAAAAAATTAAAAAGAACTGATCCAAAATGGAAATATACTTTTTACCATAACTTTTTCTTTAATCCTTCTCTGAATGAAAATATTGAAATACTTTTTTTTAGCCCTTTAAAAACTAATTTGAAGGAAATATCTTAATCAAATTTCTTATAAGCTTTTTTTAATACAACCAAAGGGTGATTCGGAGACATTTGAAATTTTATCAAAAGTTCCCTTGCTATCATATCTCTATCTTGTTGATTTTTTGGAAGTTTAAGATTTTTTGGAGCTGTAACCCAGCCATTAATATTTCTATCAAAAACTGCAGGTTTATCATTTTCATAACCCATATGAACATCTTCAAGCCAATTCAGATCATCCCATCCCATGGTTTCTATATATTTTTTTAGAAAAGGAGTTAATCTAGTATAGTCAGGTAAAAGGTTTACATCATATCTATAGCCTATGTGCTGACCAATCATTTTTTCTCTAGTTGTTTTTATACCTGAATCTTTTTTCTTTGAACTAGTTTTACTTTTTTTCTTCTTTGCCATCTCTATACTCCTAAATTGAATGGAAGTTATCTACACCTACAGTATATTCAGTCCCAGCGAGTGGAACTTTCGCTAAAGCTGAAGCTTCCATTGTTAAGGCAGCTAAATCTTCAGGTTCTAATGAGTGAATATTTGTTTTTCCACATGCTCTTGCCAATAATTGAGCTTCTAATGTCATTGAATGTAAATAATTATATACTCGAAGAGCAGCATCATCTGGATTTAAACGTTTTCTTAACTTTGGATCTTGAGTAGCTACTCCTACTGGACATCTGCCAGTATGACAGTGATAACAAAGACCTGCTTCAACTCCCAATTCTTTCTCAAAATCAGCTTCAGGAATATCTTTATTGCAGTTTAAAGCAACTAATGCTCCAGTACCAACTGCTATAGCATCTGCTCCAAGTGCAAGAGCTTTTGCCATATCAGCACCATCTCTAATTCCACCTGCAAATACTAATGTTACTTCTCCTGTTTTTCCGACATCATCTAAAGCTCTACGTGCCTCTCTTACTGCTGCTATTCCAGGGATACCTGTATTTGCAGCTGCTATATGCGGACCTGCACCAGTAGATCCTTCCATACAATCTAAATAAATAGAGTCAGGATTACATTTTGCAGCCATACGAACATCATCATAAACTTTTGCAGCTCCTAATTTTAATTGTATAGGCACTTGATTATCTGTAAGTTCTCTTAGTTCTTCAACTTTTAATGCTAAATCATCTGGGCCTAACCAATCTGGATGTCTAGCTGGAGATCTTTGGTCAATTCCAGCAGGTAAAGATCTCATTTCAGCAACTTGATCAGTAACTTTTTGTCCCATTAAATGACCTCCCATACCAACTTTTTGTCCTTGTCCAATGAAGACTTCTATGCCGTCAGCTAATTGAGCGTGATGAGGATTAAAGCCATATCTTGACTGTATACATTGATAATACCATAATTGAGAATAACGTCTTTCATCAGGGATCATACCGCCCTCACCTGAACAAGTAGCACTACCAGCCATTGTTGCTCCACGAGCAAGTGCTGTTTTTGCTTCATAAGATAAAGCACCAAAACTCATACTAGTGATATAAATTGGTATATCTAATTTAACAGGATTTTTACAATTAGGACCTATTACAGTTTTAGTTTCACACTTTTCTCTATATCCTTCAATAACAAACCTAGTTAATGTACCAGGTAAAAAAGTAAGGTCATCCCAATGAGGTATCTTTTTCATTAATGCCATACCTCTCATACGATATCTACCAAGCTGAGATTTTATATGAATATCATTAATAACATCTGGAGTAAAAATTGAATTTTTACCTAACAAACTTTTATCTTGTTTAGTTTTTTTATTTTTTAAATTTTTTGGCATATTCTATTTCCTCCCTCTAATAAACTAGATAGCTCCTTTTCGTTCAGTTGGTTCTAAGTTATCATAATTCCATAATTTTTTTCCTGAAACTATTTTTGTCATTTTACTAAAATTAATGTTTTTATCAATTTCTGCTACTTTTAGTTTTCTTTTAAGCCAATCAACATCTAAGTCAGTCATTTCAGCTTCAACTGCATCAGCTCCAAGAGATTCTATTTTGCCACCGACAAAGATAGTTCCATCATAAAGAGAGTCTCCTAGATTTGGTCCTACATCTCCTAAAATAACAATTCTTCCTCTTTGCATCATAAAGCCAGTAAAAGCACCTGCGTTACCACCAATCATTATGGTGCCACCTTTCATATCTATTCCAGATCGCGCACCAACACTACCTTTACAAATTAAATCGCCACCACGGATAGCTGCTCCAAAACAAGATCCAGCATTTTTTTCTATAACAACTTTTCCAGCCATCATATTTTCTGCACAAGACCAACCTACTCGGCCAGATATTCTTACAACTGGACCATCAATAGACCCTACTCCAAAATAACCTAAACTTCCTTCTATAATTAGATTAAGTTTATTTAAAATTCCAACTCCAAGACTATGTTTTGCTCCAGGATTCTTTAAAACTATTGTTCCATAACCTTGTTTCATTAAATCTTTAATTTTTGAATTAACTTCTATGCAATTTAATTTTTCAACATCTATGGATGTACGTTTATTAAAATCAACATCATAAGCATCATTGTAAAGAAAGTTTTCAGACTCTTCTGGATTAAAAAAAACTTGTTGGGTTCTTCCTGTTAAAACCTCTTGGTGCAATCCCATATCATGGGATTTATGTTCTTTTACGCTTGCCATACTTTAACCTCGCTTTCATAAGGATCGTAAGTATCTATTTCGTGAGGCAACAAACTTCTAATAGCCACTTCTTCAGAAGCACATAAAACTAGATCATCACTTTCATATAAAACCATTGGCTTTGCTGCCATTGAGTCTTTAGCCATGCCTAATTGATCTTGAGTAGCAACCATATAAGTAAACACTCCATCTAGATCAGTCAGAGATGAACGCATTGCTTCTTCTAATCCAATTCCATCACGAATCTTATTAGCTAAATAAACTGCAATCAATTCTGAATCACAAGAAGACATAAATCTCATACCTTTTCTCTCTAATCCTCTTCTGTTATTCCAATAATTAGTCAATTGTCCATTATGCACTACTGATACATCACTAAAAGGATAAGCCCAATAAGGATGGGCTGATCTAATATCAACTCCTGATTCAGTTGCCATACGTGTATGACCTATTCCATGCGTACCTTCAAAATTATTTAAACCATATTGATCAGCAACAACTTTTGCATCACCAATATCTTTCACTAACTCTAGAGATTTACCTAAAGATAAAATTTCTGCCATCTCGACAGATTCTATTTTTCTTGCAAACTCTAATAAATCACCTTCAAAGCTGGTTACATATCTAAAAGAATAAGGGGTAATTTGTTCTTCTTTGACAATATTTCCACCAGCTTCAACTATTTTTTCATTAACTTCATTTCTTCTTTTTTCATAAAGAGAAGCATCTTCCATAATAGCTGAACTGCCTTCTTTTACATTTTCTCCAACTTTAAATCTTAAAATATAGTCTTGGGTTCCTCCAGTGCCATACAAAGCATATCCAGTTGAATCAGGTCCTCTGTGTTTTAAAGATTGCAACATTTGTTGCATTTCTCCACCAACATTTGTCGACTTTCCTTTATGTATTATTCCTGCAATTCCGCACATATTTTTTATCCTCTCTTTGATTTATGGCAATACATCCAAATAAGTATCAACATCCCACTGCGTAACTGCAGAAAGAAATTTCTCCCACTCATCTTTTTTATAATGCATAAATACTCTATACATGTCTTCAGGTAAGGCAGATTTAACAACATCATCACTTTCTAGACGTTGAATAGCCTCTCCTAAAGTCATTGGCAGTTTATCAACTTCTTTTCCTTCTTTCATTGCATCATAAATATTTTTTTTCTCAGGTTCGCCTGGATCCATTTTGTTGTCCAAACCATCCTCAAAAGCTTTTAATATTCCTGCACCCATCAAATATGGATTATGAGATGAATCAACTGATCTATATTCAACACGTCCAGGAGCAGATACTCTAACACTACATGTTCTGTTTTGGTATCCCCAATCAGCATATACTGGAGCCCAAAAACCTGTATCCCAAAGTCGTCGATAAGAATTAACTGTTGGAGATCCAAGGCAAGTTAAAGCTGGTAAGTGTTTTAATAATCCAGCTATACTATTTAAACCTACAGGTCCCGGTTTAACCGCATCTATTTTAGGATCTGGCATAAACATATTTTCTCCACCTGAAACATGTGTAAAAACTTGATCCATTCCAGGAAGAGGATTATTTCCAATAGGGGTAGACTTTAAATCTCCACCTTTCCATAATGAAACATTAGTATGACAGCCATTTGCAGATACACCCATAAAAGGTTTGCTCATGAAGCAAGCAATTAAATTAAATTCTCTAGCAACTTGTGCACAAATTTGTCTGTAAGTTGTAAGTCTATCAGCGTTTCTTAAAACATCATCATACATGAAGTTTAATTCCAATTGACCAGGAGCATCTTCATGATCACCTTGAATAACATCAAGGCCCATAGCTCGGCAATATTCTATAACCTTCATATATACTGGTCTTAATGATTCAAATTGATCAATATGATAACAGTAAGGTCTTGAAAATCCATCACCTGTTGGCTCGCCATTATCTTTTTTTGTTAACCACATCATTTCTGGTTCTGTACCAGCACGCATATTCATACCAAACTTTTCTTGAAATTGATCTTGGAAAATTTTTAAATTACCTCTGCAATCAGAAGTTAAATGACCACCTGGATTTTCTTCTTCTTCTCTATTTCTAAAACAGGTACACCAAACACGTGCAACTCTTTTATCCCACGGAAGTTGAACAAAAGTATCTGGTTCAGGTATTCCTACGAGTTCAGAAGATTCAGGGCCGTATCCAATATATTCACCATGTCTATCTACAAATAAATTTGCAGTAGCCCCATATACTAATTGAAATCCTTTTTCTGCTAATGACTCCCAATGGTCAGCGGGAACTCCTTTGCCGACAATTCTTCCAGTTACAGAAACAAACTGGTAATAAATATAAGTTATACCTAACTCATCAATTTTTTTTCTAACATCTTTAACTAATTTATCTCTGCCTGATTGATTTACAAAATTCTCTAAATCACTCATAATCCCCCCTTAATTAATTACTTTATCATTCAACATCAAATTAACTCCACGGAAAAGGACTATTTGAAGTTGGATGTAATTTACCTTCCTCATATCTTGAAAAACGAAAAGGTTCTAAAAGAGATGATTTTTCTCCCATAACCTCTTCAGCTACTAATTTTCCTACTCCTATCATTTTATATCCATGATTAGAGTCTGCAATTATATATACATTCTCTCTAAATTGATCAAAAACTGGAAATGAGTCTGGTGTGAAACAGCCTAAACCACCTGTCGCTCCTTTTTTAAACAAATGAGATTTACCTTCAAACCTTTTATGACAAAAAGCTAATGCCGATGTCCACATATGAGCAAAATTATCGTCTATAACAAATTGAGAAGATTTTGGTCCATATGGATCAACTTGAACTCCTTCACCTCCAGGCTCACCGACTTTATAAGGAGAAGCACCTCCTTGAACTCCATTAAAATGAAAATCCGGTTTATAGTAAATGCCCCAAAGTTCATCAGTGATTAAAGACTTATCGACATCAGAATATAAAGGTGCATCAGTATCTACATGAATTACTGGAGGCATTATGCCTTCATCAGTTTTCAAAAAATCAGGTTCTACTCCCAAAACACCTTCAGTTAAAAACCAATAATTCCACATCGGTACATTGCTGTGAACAGAACCATCTGATCCTTTAATAGTTACAGATTTAGGTAATTCAAGCATATCCCAAAATGATTTAGCCCAAGGTCCAGCTCCAATAATTACATTATCACATTTTATTATACCCTTATCAGTTTCAACAGCTGTAACAGCTTTTGAATTAGATCCGTATTGAAAACCTTTTACTTCCGTCCCAGTTAAAATTCTGACACCTTCTGATTCAGCTTTATCCGCTAATCCATAAATTGCAGAAGTATTATTTGCATAGCCACCTTTTTTTTCATGAAGAACACTCGTGATACCTTTTGCTTGCCAGTCACTAAACATTTTCTTCATATAATCGTTTGATTCTTTTTCACCTTGAATGAAAACTGAATCATAACCAATATTTTTTTTGTTGAGCATAAATAGAAGCCACATCTTCTTCCATACATTTTGGGCTAATTTGCATATAGCCAACATTATGATAATGAAAATTTTTTTGATCACTTTCCCAAACATCAACACACATTGCCATTAGTTCTCGCATAGCAGGTTGATAATAATTATTTCTTACTACGCCACATGCAACTCCACTTGCCCCAGCTGCAATACTATCTTTATCTACAACTAAAATTTTTGAACCATCACCCTTGCCTTTAGCTTTTAATTTTTCTGCTAAATGCCATGCAGTACTCAGTCCATGAATCCCTGCTCCAATAATCAAATAATCTACCTTATCAGGTAATGCCATCAATCTTCCTCTTTTTAAAGATTTGGTTTAATTTACACCTATAATTCAAGCTATAATTTATTTCAAGGGATGAAATAATCAAGAAATAAATTTAGCTCTCATTTGATAATTTTGAGGATATTTTGCTTGAAGTTTCCAGAACCTTTTTTGCTAACAGTGGTATTGTTTTAACGTTAATGCTGCCTTTAGTTCCAGAAATAGAAATTGCCGCAATTGCTCTTTCTTGTGAATCTATTATTGCAGCTCCTATTCCATAAACATAATCAAAAGTTTCTGCTTCATTAGTGCTGTAACCTGTATTTTTAATTTTTCTTAATTCATTATATAATTTATCCAGTGACGTAATGGTGTTTGAAGTATGTTTATGTAATGAATAACTTTTATAAATTTCTTTTAATTCCTCATAACTTTTGTGCGCCAACATAGCCTTTCCTAATGCACAACTATGAGCATCAAGTCGCATTCTAAATGCTCTAGGAGCAGAGTCACCTGCCGGATCAACTTTATCACAATAAACAACATGCGGACCTTCTAAAACTGCTAGATAAGTTATGTGTTGTGTTTCAATTGAAAGTTGTCTAATTGAATCTAAACACAATGTAGTTAAAGACTTTAAGAAATCAGATTTATCTCCGTACTCAAATATTTTATGACCTAATGAATACAAATTTGTACCGTTATCTTTAAATAAATATCCAAGACTTGTTAGGTATGTTAGAATTCTAAAAGTAGTGGCTCTTTCAAGTTTGGTAAAATTTGAAACTTCACTTGCTTTCAGAGGTTTTGTAGACTTACCAACACACTCCATCACTGATAAAGCTTTTTTTATTGATCCACTAAGATAATTTCTGGTCATTTCACTATATGAAATAATTTATATCTCCTCTATACTAAAATAAAAATATAAATAAATTAAATATTATGAACTTAAACCTAGAAAATTATAACGTGAGACAGACTTCGCCTATTATTTTGGGAAAAGCAGGACTCCCAAAAAATACAGAAAGATATGTTGTAAGTGGAATGGAGATGATCTTTGTAGATTTATTTAAAGATGATGAATTAAGTATTATTAATATTGAAGGATCTCAAGTTTGTGAAATGACATTTTTTAATAATTCAGGAAACTGTGATGCAATTGTAAACAAAGATTTTAATTCTAATGCAAATTTTATTAAAGAAAAAATCCAGTCAGAAAACTATAGAAATTTTATTCAAAATTTAAAAAAAAGAAAATTAAATTTTCAAAATTTAAAATCTTTTAATTTTTTTAAAAGTGAATCATTATCTGGAGAAAAAATAAACTTAAATATTGAAAAAAATGGATTTGCATTAATTGCAGCACCAGGTCATAACATGGATGTTGGCTCTAGTAATGTTGCAACTGATTTTTATGTTTATATTAAAAGAAATAATAAAGAAAATAGAAAAAATGAAGCTATATTTCCTGAACCTTTAGCAGATATCAAAGATGAAATTTTAATAAATAGTAGTACTGCAAAATCTTACGAAGTACAAAAAGGTGATTTTATTCAAGTCATAGATTTATATGGAAGACAATGTTCTGATTTTAATGTTTTTGATAGCGAGGCATTACAAAAAGGTAGAGAATATTCAATAGATCCTACAGCTACTCGCTCATTAGTGGGTAACTCATATCCTATGCCAGGTCTTGCTTCTAAATTTTTTGACCGCAATCAAGATCCGCTCGTAGAAGTGATGCAAGATAGTATTGGTAGGCATGATACATTTGGAACTGCATGCACATTAAAATCATATGAAGATCAAGGATATTTTGGACATACAAATTGTTCAGATAATTTTAATTTTGCTCTGGATAATTATGGAATTGAAAAAAGAAATGCATGGCAAGCTGTAAATCTTTTTTGGAATACAGGTATAGATACTACTAACGCCTTTACTTCTGATATGCCCTGGTCAAGAGCAGGTGATTACGTTTTGTTTCAAGCTCAAAAAGACCTTGTTTGTGTATCTTCAGGTTGTCCTGATAATATTAGTCCTGCAAATGACTGGAATCCTACAGATATATTTGTTAGAATATATTCTGAAAAAAATAAATTTTCTAAATCTATAGGTTATAGAAAAAATGCAGACTCAGATTTTATG
>JBJKYT010000005.1:0-17776 GCA_045560915.1 Alphaproteobacteria bacterium | reverse complement strand
ATGAATGAAGCAATTCCACTTTTTACAATAAGCCATCCTTGAAACCATCCAAATGATAAAGTCATACAAAGTGTAATAAAAATTGCAGTTAAAGGTGAGACATTTGTAATTTCAAAAATCTTTAATGTTTCAAAATGAAACCCACCTTGAAAAGAAATATAAGGTATGACTATGGCAAAGCCCCATTTTAATATCATTGCCATACATCCTCCTGCAAAACCAATCATAGATCCTACAGAAAGATCAAATTCTCCAGCAATAATCAATAAACCAGCTCCCAAAGCAACAATACCTAATTGAGCAATAACTCTAAAATTATTTCGGATACCAAGGGCATTAAAGCCTTCCCCTGCAAAAGGATTTAAAGAGAATTCTCCTTCAGGAATAGAAAAGTAACCAAGCAAACCAAAAAGAAGTATCATAACACCTAATGGACCAATTTCAGGTCTGGCGAAAATATCAGTAAACCAATTTTTCTTTTCTACGCGATCAGATTCTTGTCGTTGAGATTGAGATTGAGATTCAGAATTCATTATAATTAAATTTATATAAAAAAAGGACCGCTATGGCGGTCCTTTTATTAAATTAAATTATCTATCAATTCCTGCTAAAGCAGCAACTGAAGTTGCGTTAGATTTATCAACAAAGCCTGGTCCTGAAGGGATGTTAGCTCCTGGAAGAAGTCCAGCACTGTTATTGTACAAGTGTAATACGATAATTGGCATATAACCTTGTAAACGTTGTTGTTGATCAATTGTGAAAGCAACTTTTCCTGCATTGATTAAATCCATAACATCAGGACTTAAATCAAAACAAGAATGATGAACTGACATACCAAGATCATCAAGCGCTAAAGCTACAGCAGAACATACGTGAGGTCCAACTGATAAAATAGCATCTACATCTGGATTAGATTGTAATGCAGCAGTAGCACGAGTTTGAATAGTTGCTGGGTCAGAAGTAGTATCAGTGAATTCCATTGGAACACTTTCTCCATAACCTTCACATCTATCAACTAGAGCAGTATTGTATGCTTCTTGAATCATACAAAGAGCTTTAGTAGCTCCCTCTGCTTTTGCACGAGCACCAGCAGATTGTCCTGCAAGATATTCAGGTTGACCTACGTGCATAAGAGCACCAAGGCTAGCAGAAGATTCTAAACCAGAGTTCATAGTAATTACTGGTACACCAGCTGCAACAGCAGCTTTAATAGCAGGACCTAATGCATCAGGATCTGGTAAAGAAATTACCATACCATCAGGTTGAGTCGCAGCTGCAGCTTGAATTGAGCTTGCCATGTCTGCCATGTCAGCAGAAGGATTGTAGATGTACTCAAAGTCAGCACCAATAGCACGAGCAGCATCTTCACCACCCTTTTGTACAACTGGCCAGAAAGGATCTTTACCCTCTCCGTGAGTAACCATAACGTAACGTTCAGCAAATGAAGAACTTGATACAAATACAAGTGCAGCAATTGCGATTAAAAATTTTTTCATATTTCCTCCTTAGAAATTATACATAAAAATTATTAATAATTATAATTGACTAATACGAAAGAACATTTGTAAATCAAGATTTAAATCTACTAATGGATAAGAGAATTGTTAATTAAGTTGTGTTTAGTAATAATTATGACTAAACGCCCTTTCTTTGGTCTTTTTTACCTGAAAGAAATTCTTCATAGGCTTTTTTATTCTCAGCGGTAGAATGGACTTCTAAGGTTGGGCTTTCCCAAAAAGCTGTTCCATCTAACCATTCATAGCCATGAGTTTTAATAGAAATTACATACGTTTTTTGAGATTCTTTTGCTCTTTTAAATGCAGCTTCTAATTCAGAAGTAGAGGTAACTGTTTCTCCATTAGCTCCCATACTTTTGGCATGAGCTTCAAAATCAACAAATTGAAGATTTGTTGCTCTAGCTTCTTTCAAATTACATAAATATTCTTTACCACCTTTTGCTAATTGAAGCCTATTTATAACCATGTGACCTCCGTTATCACATACAACAATAATTAATTTTTTGTCATATAATACAGAACTATAAATATCGCTGTTATGAAGAAGGTAAGATCCATCACCTACAAAAACTATTACATCTTGATCCGGCTTAGCCATTTTTATACCAAGTGCTCCAGATATTTCATACCCCATACAACTAAACCCCCATTCTGTTTCAAAGGTATTTAATTCTTTAGGTTTCCAAATTTGAACTACTTCTCCAACTAATCCTCCTGCAGCTGTTACAACTATATCTGACGGATCTGCATTTCTATAAACAGCGCCTACTGCATGAGCATAAGAAGGTAACTCTTGATTAGTAGGTCCACTTTGTTTTTCTACATAACTATCCCATTGCTTTCTTTCATCTACGGATCGTTCATACCAATTATTTGGTGCCCTCCAATCACCTAAAGCTTTGGATAATTCTAGAAGGCCAATTTTTGCATCGCTAATTACGGGTGTAGCTAAATGTTTAGTAACATCAAACCTAGCAGTATTTATTGAAACAAGTTTAAAGTCTTTATTTTGAAAATTAGACCATGAACCTGTTGTAAAATCACCAAGTTTTGTACCTATAGCTAGTGCCAAGTCTGTATCTTTAGATAAACTATTAGATGAACCTTCTCCAAGACATCCAATAGCGCCTATATAATAAGGATCATCTTTAGTCATACACCCAATACCCATTACAGTTGGAGTTACGGGAATATTATGTTTTTTTGCAAAGTCTGATAATTCTTTTTCTGCTTCAGAATAAAGGATTCCTCCTCCAGCTATTATTATTGGTTGTTTAGATAATTTTAATTTTTCTGCAGCTTCATTTAATTGCCTAGGATCAGGATGAACGCGTCTTATAATATGAGTTTTTTCTTCAAAAAAAATCTCAGGATATTCAAATGCTTCTCCTTGCACATCTTGGGATAAAGAAATAGTAGCTGGTCCACAATCTGCAGGATCAAGCATTACTTGAATAGCCTGCGGTAAGGATGATAAAATTTGTTCTGGTCTTGTTATTCTATCAAAGTAACGTGACACAGATTTGAAAGAATCATTTTGTGTTCCAGAAGGGTTAGAAAAATTTTCTACTTGCTGCAAAACTGGATCAGGGAATCTGCTTGCAAAAGTATCGCCAGGCAATAAAAGTAAAGGTAGTCGATTGCTTAAGGCAACTGCAGCTGCAGTAATCATATTTGTTGCACCTGGCCCAACTGATGAAGTAGCAATAAAAATTTGCTTTCTTCTCATTGCCCTAGCATAGGCCACACCTGTTAAGGCCATATTTTGTTCATGATGTCCTCTGTAACCTGGAAGTTCTTCTTGAAATTCTTCCATTGCTTGACCTAAACATGCAACATTACCATGTCCATATATTCCAAATGCTCCTGGAAAAAGAGGGACTTTTTTACCATTTATTATAGTTTTTTGAGCTATAAGAAATTTAAAAAGTGCATGGGCACAGGACAATTTTATTGTTTTCATATTTTGTAAAATTAATTCTTTATTTTTAACAAAATTAAAGCAATTACAAGATCTAATTATAATTATTTATATAAAAATATAATTTGTTAAGATTAATATTTAAAAAAAGATGAAAAAAATAGCAATTATTGGTTCAATTCATGAAGAT
The DNA here is from genome assembly GCA_045560915.1 of Alphaproteobacteria bacterium. Taxonomy (GTDB): domain Bacteria; phylum Pseudomonadota; class Alphaproteobacteria; order HIMB59; genus MarineAlpha5-Bin3. The sequence continues at coordinate 14,148 of JBJKYT010000005.1, read as the reverse complement.
GGTATAAATTATTTAAATAAAAATAATTTTGAATCTTTTGAAATTGAAGATCTTTCTAAAAATAATTTAATTAATCAATTAAAAGATGTTGATGGTATAATTATACGAACTGCAAAACTTGAATCTGAGATTATCAATCAGTGCTCCAAACTAAAAATTGTTGCTCGTCACGGAGTTGGATATGATAATATAGATATTAATTTTTTAAATGAAAAGAAAATAGCACTTGGTGTAACTAGTACTTCTAATGCTGTAAGTGTTGCTGAACAAGTTATTTCTTTTTTCTTATATTTGGCAAAAAGAATAGATAAATCAGATCATCTAGTAAAAAAAGGTAGCTTTGATCAAAAACATCTTTTGCCTAATTTTTTTGAAATGTATAAAAAAAAAATATTGATTTTAGGTTTTGGTCGTATTGGACAAGCAGTTGCAAAAAGATGTTTAGGATTTGACTCAGAAGTTTTAGTTTATGACCCTTTTGTTCAAAAAGAAATTATTGAAAATAACAATTGTAAAAAAATTGATTTTAAAGACGGTATAAAAATTGCTGACTTCATCACTATACATATGCCGCTTTATAAAGATACAATGGACTTAATTAAAAAAGATGAATTTATAATAATGAAAGAAAATTGTATTCTTGTTAATACTGCAAGGGGTGGAATAGTAAATGAAACAGATTTATTATGGGCTTTGAAAAATAATAAAATACGTGGTGCCGGATTAGATGTATTTAAAGAAGAGCCTCCATTAAAATCTAGCCCTTTATTTCAGTTAGATAATATTGTTCTTTCGCCTCATAATGCAGCCTTAACTTTAGAGTGCAGGAAACGTATGGCAGTAGAAAGTGCTGAAAATATTGTAAATTTTTTAGTTAATAAATCTGAGTTAAATTATAATAATATAGTAAACAGAAAAAATTTAAGTTTATAAATTTAAAAACAAACTATCATCTTCTTCGCTAACATCGTAAATCTTTAAAGAATTTGCCTCTTCGTCATTTATGGGGTCTCCAGAAACTATGCTATATATTTTTCCACAACTTGCACATTCAACTTCTTCACCTTCAACATTGCCTTCACTCATATATGCCTCATCTTCACAAGTACAATGTCCTTGAGTAGCAAAAAAACCACTCTCTAGATGAAAGATTGCATAATCAATTTCTTCATGTTCAAAATTTTCAACACTATTAATATCAATATCTTCTTTTTCACCTATATGAATTGGATCGATTTCTTCAATCATAACAAAAACTTAGAATAATTTTTATAAGTTATAAATAGCTTTTTTTAATATTTGTTAAAATTTATCTGAATTTAATATTTTTTCTTGAAAGTTGATCGATGCTGTTTATCCCCATTAAGATCATGTCTCTTTCTATTTCTTCTCTTAATTTTCCAATAGCTCTTTCAACTCCTTTTTGCCCCCCTGCAGCTAAAGCATAAAGATACATTCTACCTCCAGAACAAGCTTTGGCACCAAGGGATAGGGCTTTTAAAACATGAGTTCCTCTTCGAATACCACCTTCACAGATCACATCAATTTTATCACCAACTGCATCAACTATTTCAGCTAACTGATCAAAAGGTGTTACTGATCCATCTAATTGTCGTCCACCATGGTTTGAAACCATTACAGCGCTAGCTCCTATATCAACGGCTCTTTTAGCATCTTCAACTGACATGATGCCCTTAATGGCAAAAGGCTTTCCCCAATATTTATTTATTTCTTCAGCTCTTTTCCAATCTAATTTATCATCAAGCATTTTTGTAAAATATTCTCCAACTGATATTGCAACACTTGTGCCTTCTTTAACATGATCTTTTAATTGACTTAGTTCAAACTTTTTATGCGTAACATGGTTTATGCCCCAACTAGGTTTCAAAATAAATTCCATCATACTGCTTAAGGATAGCTTAACAGGATATGTAAAACCGGTATATAAATCTCTTTCTCTATTCCCTCCAGATGCAGTATCAACAGTCAAAGCCAAGGTTTCAAAATTAGCTGCTTTAGCTCTATCAAGCATACTGCGATTTAAACCTTCATCTTTATGAACATATAATTGAAATAGTTTGGGAGTCTTAATTTCTTTTGCTATATCCTCTATACTAAAGGTTCCTAGAGAAGATAATCCAAACATCGTTCCAAATTTTTCTGCTGCCTTACCGACAGCCATTTCACCGTCATGATGAAATAGTCTTTGTAAAGCAGTAGGCGCACAATATAAGGGCATATCAAGTTTTTGACCCATAACTGTTGTGCTCAGATCTAGAGTTTCTTTGTTAACTCCTGATAATACGTCAGGAATTAAATCACATTGCTCATAAGATTCTGTATTTCGTCTATAGGTAACTTCATCATCGGAACCGCCATCAATGTAATGAAAAATAGGACTTGGTAATTTTTTTTTAGCTAATTTTCTAAAATCCTTTACGTTATGGCAATTTTTGATACTTCCAAACATTATTAAGCAGCTACAGTTTTTTGTTTCTGGGTACCTAGTCCTTCCACTCCCAATTCCATAACATCTCCTGGTTTTAAAAAAACTTGAGGATTCATCCCCATTCCTACACCCGGAGGAGTACCTGTAGATATAATATCTCCAGGATGAAGTGACATAAACTGACTTAAATAACTTACTAAAAAGTTTACACCATAAACCATTGTTGCTGTTGAGCCATCTTGAACACGTTTACCATTTAATTCAAGCCAAAGTTTTAAATTTTGTGGATCAGGAATTTCATCTTTGGTCACCAAATACGGACCTATTGGTCCAAATGTATCACATGACTTTCCTTTAACCCATTGACCAGATCTTTCTATTTGAAAAGCTCTTTCACTTAAATCGTTTACAACACAATAACCAGCTATATGATCTTGTGATTCATTTTCAGAAATATATTTAGCTTCTTTTCCAATCACTATGCCAAGCTCAACTTCCCAGTCTGATTTTTGAGAATTTTTTGGAATTATAACGTCGTCATTTGGTCCAATTATAGCACTTGTTGCTTTAAAAAAAATAATTGGCTCAGGAGGAACCTTCATTCCTGATTCCTCAGCATGATCAGCGTAATTCAAACCTATGCAAATAATTTTACCGACACTTTTTTTACATACACATGGAGCAATACCATCAAAATTTTCTACTTTAGGTAAAGAAGAAAGATCCATACTTTTAATTTCATTTAATTTTTCTATTGTTACATTTTCGTTATCCCAATCTGATACTAAGCTTGAAGCATCATGGATATTCTCGTCTGAGTCTAAAATTCCTGGCTTTACTTCATTACCAATTCTATATCTTAAAGTTTTCATTATAGTGTCCATCCTCCATCAATTAAGTTAAGCGTGCCTGTAACAAAATCTGATTCATCACTGGCCAAATACACAGCTAGGGAAGCTATTTCTTCTGGTTTTGCTAATCTTCCCATTAATTGTCTATTTATAAAATCTTTTCGAGCTTGTTTTGGATCATCTGCCATATTAACTCGTCCTTCCCATGAAGGTGTTTCAACTGTCCCAGGTAAAATGGCATTACAACGTATGCCTTTTTTAACATAGTCAGCCGCCATGGCTTTAACAAAACCATTTAAGGCTGCTTTTGTTGTTCCATAAATAAATCTATTAGGTGCGCCTTTAACATTTGAAGCAGCAGAAGATACAATAATGATATTACCTTTGTTTTTTTGTATCATTTTAGGTAGTAAGAAAGAACTCATCAAAAAAGCTGAATAAACATTTATATTAATAGAATTATAAAATTCATCAGAAGAACATTCCATTATAGTGCCATGATGTACAAATCCAACTGCATGAAATAAAACGTCTACATCTTTGATTGATTGAGAAAAATTTTCAACAGCTTCTTTATTTGTAGAGTCCAGAACTTCTGTTGTTATATTAGAGTTTTCAGCTTTTAATTCATTTAGTTTTTCTTCATTTATATCAGTTGCTACAACGTTGGCACCCTCTTTGGAATAAGCAATTGCTGTAGCTCTTCCAATTCCTTGAGCTGCAGCTGTTACAACAATATTTTTATTATTTAATCTCATTTTTAAATTTTATTATTCCTCGGTGACAAAGTAAATGTTTTAACAGACTTTTCTCTCATTTCAATTGTATAATGAGGAAAATTGTCATTATTGATTAATCATATTATTTATACCTTTTAAATTTAAATTAAATTAATATACATAAAATTTATGAAAATTCTTTTAACTGGAGGGGCGGGTTATATAGGCAGCCATGCTGCAATTGCTTTATTAGAGGGTGGTCACAAAGTAACTGTTATAGACAATTTAAGCACTGGAAATAAAAAGTTAATACCGCCTTCAGCTAATTTTGTTAACTGTAATATTAATGATGTTACGACAATTAGCCAAATATTACAAAAGGAAAAATTTGATGCATTAATGCATTTTGCAGGCTACATAGAAGTAGAAGAGTCTGTATCCAATCCTAAAAAATACTTTGATAACAATACTAAAAATTCAAAAATACTTTTTGATACTTGTATAAAAAATAATCTTAAAAATATTATTTTTTCTTCGACAGCTGCAGCATATGGTAATCCAGCTAACTCAGAGCCTATAAAAGAAAGTACAGATTTAAAACCTATAAATCCTTATGGTGAATCAAAAATTCAATCAGAATTACATCTTAGAGAAAATTCACAATGTAATTTTATTATATTAAGATATTTCAATGTTGCAGGTGCTGATCCTAAAATGCGCTCTGGATTAATAAGTAAGAAGGCTACACATTTAATTAAAATAGCAAGCGAAGTTGCAGTAGGTAAAAGAAAAGATATTACAATATTTGGAAATGATTATCCAACACCTGATGGAACTGCAATAAGAGATTATATACATGTATCTGATTTGGCAGATGTTCATGTAAAGGCTGTTGAATATTTGGTGAGCAAAAAGCAATCAAATATTATAAATTGTGGTTACGGAAAAGGTTTTTCAGTTAAGGATGTTTTAAAGATTGTAAATCAAGTGAATGATAAGCCAATTAGTATTAAAAACGGAGATAGAAGAGCAGGAGATCCATCTATGCTTGTTTCTAATGTTTCAAAATTGCATAGTCTATTTGACTGGCAACCAAAATATAATGATCTCTCTTTTATTGTTAAAACATCAATAGATTGGGAAAAAAAATTATTAAATTATTAATATGCATAAAAGAGTTTTTAAACGTAATGATAATAAAGAATTATTTTTATATGGTAACAATCAACACAATGAACCAAGTACTAAAGAATTAGAACAAACTCCTACTTCAGAACCACATATGCGATGGAATCCTGCAAGACAGGAGTGGGTAACTTATTCAGCTAGTAGAGTTAATCGCACTGCTTTTCCTGCAAAAGAATATTGTCCTTTATGTCCATCAGGAGATTTAAATTTTCCAACTGAAATTCCCTTTAAAAATTTTGAAATAGCAGTTTTTCCTAATCGTTGGCCAAGTTTTAATACTCATTCTAATGCCTCTAAAGTCCATACAATAAATACCAAGCCTTCAAATGGTTATTGTGAAGTTGTTGTATATTCTTCAAATCATAATGAAACAGTTGCTGATATGTCTCTTGATAGAATCATTTTACTAACAAAAACTTGGATAGACAGATACAAAAATTTAATGCCAAAAAATGATGTAGAGTATGTAATGCCTTTTGAAAACAGAGGTGAGGAATGTGGGGTAACACTTCATCACCCTCATGGGCAAATTTATTGTTATCCATTTGTCCCACCAGTAATTGAAAAAGAAGTAATATCTTTTCAAAAAGAAAATTTTATTCTTTCAATGATGGAAGATCTCAAAGAAAAGTATTTTGTCTATCAAGACGATTTTATTATTGCGGCTGTTCCTCCCTTTGCAAGATATGCATATGAAATTTGGATTATGCCAAAAATACAAATGGCTGGGCCATGGCAATTTAATGAAAATCAAATCAAATCATTTGCAAATTGTTTACAAAAAGTTATTCAAGGTTATGACTCTTTTTTAGGAAAAAAATGCCCCTATATTATGGGACTACATGCTGCACCTAATTTTGAAGATGATAAATTTCACTTTCATGTAGAATTTTATCCTCCTCTTCGTTCAGGTGATAAGCCAAAGATTTTAGCTGGATCTGAGTCAATGGCTGGGGTATTTATTATGGATCTTTTGCCAGAAGATTCTGCTAAGATACTTAGAGAGCATATGAACATATGAGTATTACTAATAAAATAGAATATTATAAAGAAAGTCTAGAAACTTTTGATGATACTCTAGAAAAATATAGATTTTTGTTAGATCAAGGGAAAAAAGCGTTACCTTTTCCTGAAGAATTCAGACAGGACTCATTCAAAGTATCTGGATGTCAAGCTCAAGTATGGCTTGTTCCATATTTAAAAGATAAATTAATTTTTTTTCACTCTGATTCAGATGCTTTTATTTCAAAAGGTATGGTGACAATTTTGTGTGATATATATGGAGGTAACTCTCCTCAAGAAATAGCAAATACAGATGTAAACTTATTAAATGTTTTAGAATTAAATGTTTTACTTACTCCTGGAAGAAGAAATGGTGTTTATGCAATGCTTTTAAAAATTATAGAACACGCAAAATCACACTGTAAATAAATTATTTTCTAACAATTCTCAGAAGTTCATTATTAAACCATAAACCTTTATTTTGCTGAACAATTTTTCTAACAATTTTATCATAATCTTTATTTTTTTCTGCTTCTAAAATATCAATATCATTTACTTGATTAACATAAGTAGCTGCATTCCAAGCTGAAAAAATAATTGATGTAGAAATACCATTACTTATCTCATTAGGAAGTGCCCTTAAAGAATATTTAATTTTTCTAGATGGCAAAATATTAATATCTTTTAATAAATTTTTATCTAAATTCTTTTTTAAATAATCAATAATTTCTTTAGAAAGAGAAGGAAAAGGATTGTCCTTAGGCCACAATTTTTTTATTATTTTATTTGCTGGATCACGGCCCGCAGCATGAACAATTAATAATTGACCTTTGGAAGATAAAGCCTTTATCATTGGCTTAATAACGTAGTTAACTTTTTTTCCTACTTCAATTCTAGAACGATAAGGTTGAGACGCCAAAATAAGATCATATTTATTTTCAGGATTTTTAATTGTTGGAATAATATTTTTTAAAACAAATTCTTGATCTTCTCTATAGATAACTAATACTGAAGGTTGTTTATATGTAGGATTACCACTTTTTGGATGTCTTTCCACTTGCCAGTTTTTAGCTACTTTTTTTTCAATATCTCTTAGTTGATTATTAAATTCAAGAGAGGAATTTCCTTTCAGTTTTACAGTCATCCAATTTATTTTTTTTTGTTTTTTTATATTTTTAGAAGTTAAGCTAGCAGCCTCTGAGTAATGTAAATTACTAACAACAAAAACCATTTTTTGATGCTCGATAAATCTATCAGGTAATTTTTCCAAAGTTAGTCTGACATCTTCCATACTAATTTCTTTGCCAGAAATAAGTTGAGGAATATTAGGAAATTTTTGATGACACTGTCTTAGAACATTCATCAATAAAGAGCCATCACCTAACCCAGCATCAAAAATTTTTAAAGCAGGCTGTTTTGGTTTTAAGCTTGATATAATAGGTTGTATGAACTCGGCAATTTTATTTTTTTCATTTGTTGTTGTTACAAATAATAAATATTTTTGCCTACTATCATAAAACCTAAAGTCCTTCCCCGTCACAAGAAACCTTTCGTTCTATAAAATAATAATACTAAATAGTTATTTGAAACTTTGTCAAATATATTATTACAGAATATTATATACTTATAAAAACAAATTAAATTTAACAATAAGCTTGAAATTAAATAGATAATATTTTAGTTTAAGCTCATAAAATTAGTATCTATGAAAAAAAAATATAAAAAAGTTTTCTCATTAAGTTTACAGTCTGGATATAGAAATTACACCGTTAGAGACCTATTAGAAACTAAGGGTAAAAAAAAACTAACGCAAATCAATGTGACTACTCCTGAAGAAGCTGCAGCTGCAGAAGAAGCTGGCATTGACTTAATCATAGCAGGACCCCCTTCTCCTATGAAAAAAATAAGAGAGGCAGCTCCAAAAACTTTTTTTACTTGTGGACTTAATTGGACAGAGCATGAATCAAAAGAAAGTGTTGTAAGAAAATGCCTTGAGCTAATTGAACTAGGTCTTGATTCACTTCATTGTGGTTCTTGGAACATGGAATTTGTTAAATATTTAAGCCAGTTTAGAATTCCAATTCAAGGCCATGTAGGATTGGTTCCCATGAAATCTACATGGACTGGAGGAGTAAAACCATTTGGTAAAACATCTAAAGAAGCAGAACAAATCTATAAAGATATTAAGGAGCTTGATGGAACAAGTGCTTGGGCAGTTGAAGTTGAATGTGTTCCAAAAGAAATTTTAGCTGAATTGACCAAAACTACAAAACTCCTAACAATATCAATTGGATCTGGTAGTGAAGGTGATGTTCAATTTCTATTTGCTGAAGATATTTTAGGACATAGTCTTATAGATACACCTCGGCATGCAAAAATATATAGAAATTTTAATAAAATTTTTGCAAGTATGCAAAAAGAAAGAATAAGTGCTTTTAAAGAATTTAAAAATGATGTTTTAACAAAAAAATATCCAGCCAAAAAACACTCAATTGAAATTCCAAAAGAAGAATTGTTGAAATTTAAAAAATTTATAAAAAAAAAATAATCTAATTTATAGTTTCTAAATATTTACTATTTGCTAAATCTGGGCAATTTTCTATTTGATGATTATAATAATCATCGTTGTTATAATCTAAATAAATATTTCCAGATCTCTTATATAAAATGTCGTTTTCGTTATCATTGACATGAACTTTATTCTCAGGCTCTAAGTTATTAGCACATTTAGGAGGAGATCCAAGGGTATGTAAAATTTCATGTAAAATAGTTTCTTCACTTTTGCCAAAAGATTCATTTTTTGATTCATTTAGACTATCATCCATACAGCTAAACATTTTTTTATTATTGCCTACTTCCTTTTTCCACCTACCACTCGAAAAAAAAATAGCTACCTTGCCATCAAATCTTGATTTGCCACAAATATCAAAAAATAAAGATTTTCTTTTTTCCCATCCTTCAAAGAAAATAATAAATTTTTTATTTTCAAAATTATTAAAAATATCTGTATTGGATAAAATAATATTTTCTATTTTTAAGCCCACATCATCATTAGTATTTTCTTTAGAAGTAAAATCTGTAAACCAGTTCATGGTTTTATCTACTCTTATAAAAGTTACATCTATAGAATCATCAAATTTTCTATCAAAAATAATTTTTTGATTGTTTGATTTATCTACAAACCATTTATTTATCGCAATAAGTGAAGACTCTATATTTAGGTTAACATCAAACATTCTATCTTCTTTTTCACAAGGTAAAAAATATACTGCATGAATTTGATGTCCCAATATATTATCAGGATTATCTTTAAACGATCTATCTGAGATGTGATCTGATAAGTGTGAAATTATTTTTGTATTTCCTTCATCATTACAAATTTCAGGTAAAATTTTTTTTGGAGCAAATAATTTCCAATCTTCATTGATAAACTGAAGATAAAATACGACGATACATAATATTATAAAAAAAATAGATACTGGAATTATAAAATATCGATTCAAGTTATCTTTTTCCTATTTTAAAATACCCATTTTTCCATTTTGATAGTCAAGCATAGCTTTTTGCATTTCTTCATCCGTGTTCGTAACAAAAGGACCATGACGAATAATTGATTCTTTTAGAGGTTCTCCAGCTAACAGAAGATAAGAGCCACTGGAAGATATAGAGCTTAAATTAATTTCAGTAGATGATTGATCAAAATAAACCATTTGGCCTTTTGAGGCTATTGTATTTGATTCAATAAATTGAAGCTCCCCATTAATAACATAAACCATAGCAATTTGATTTTTGGATATATCTAAACTTATTTGATTCGATTCAAAAAAGTTTACATCTAAAATAGAAACCGGAGAATAAGTTTGTACAGATGATTTTACATCTTTTATTTCGCCTACTAATACTTTAATCGATACGTTATTGCTCTCTTTTATTATTGGAATGTCATCTTTTTTAATATGCTGATACCAAGGTTTGACATTTTTATATTTCGAAGGAAGGTTTACCCAAATTTGTAAACCCTGCATGATACCGCCACTTTTTTTAAATTTTTCAGTGACCAACTCTGAATGTATTAGGCCTGAACCTGTTGTCATCCATTGAATATCACCTGTTTTAATTGTAGCATTGCCTCCCCATGAATCCCTATGTTCTATTTCACCTCCAAGCAAATAAGTAATTGCTTCAAAGCCACAATGGGGATGAGCGGGGACTCCTGTTGCTCCTCCAGGTTGATAATTTATTGGACCAAAATGATCAAAAAGTAAAAAAGGATCATTATCTCTTAAATCAGAAACAGGGAAAGCTCTAGTAACAGGTATGCCGTCTCCTTCAAATGTTTGCATACATTGTTTTATTTTTAATACTTTACGCATAGATTATATATGGTTGTAATATTTAAAGACTTCAAGTTAATAAAAAATAATTAATTATTTAATTATAAATTATATTTTTTAGTTGTAAAAATTTGGTTTTTCTTTCACTGGAATTGTTACAGTTTTTTCTTCTTCAAAAGCTTGCACTCCCTTATCAGCAATAAATGATGAAATCATTCCATCCCATGCAGAAGAACCCTCAGACGTAGTATTATTTAAAATAGAATTAATCCATGCTTGATTTTGATTGCGATATGCATCAGCAAATCTTGGGCGCCAATCTTTACCATAAGAAAAACTATGTTCGTTATTAATTAATAATTCATTTTTACGAGAAGGAGACATCAAAATTGTTCCTTTTTCACAAACCAATTCTGCTCTTACATCATATCCATATTTTGCATTTGCATTAACTTCTACATCAACAATAGCTCCATTAGCACATTTAATTATTGCCATAATAGGATCAACAAAATCTAAATCTTTTCTTATCGAGCTTTTAATAATTTGAATTTCAACTATTTCTGTTTCAAGAAGCCATCTGATAATATCAAATTCATGAACAAGCGCACTTCTAATTGACATAACAGATTCAAAATAGCTTGGCGCACTCACCATCCGATGAACACAATGTAGCAATAATGCTTTTCCTACATCTAAATTATTATAATTTTTTTTCATTTCTTGGTATGTTGGACAGAATCTTCTCATAAATCCAACTTGAACAAGTCTTTTTCCTATTTTCTGTTCAGCTTCAATAACATCGTTGCATTCTTTTACTGAATGAGAGAGAGGTTTTTCACATAAAACTGGTTTATTAAGTTTGATACTCTCTAAAACAAATTCTACATGACTATCATCTGGAGAAACCACCATAACTGCGTCAACCTTATTTGAATTTATTAATTCTAGACCAGAGTTGTGTATTTCAGGATTATCTAATGTCTCTATAATTTTTTGGGCTTGATTAATATTTTTATCATAAACTGAGGTAACTTTTGCATTAGATACTTTTGATTGAATAATATTGGCATGATCAGCTCCCATTATTCCTAAACCAATTATACCTACATTAACTGTCATTAGTGCTAAAATATATTATGATATAGAGATTTTTACAATACTATTGTTAATTGACTATTTTTTATTCTTACAATCTTTACACACACCATAAATTTCTAAATTATGTTTTGCGTATTTAAAATTAGCTTGCACACTTTGTTTCGCAAAGTATTCAGATAAATTCTTTTTTTTCAGTTCCGTTACCTGATCACATGTTTCACATATTAGAAAGGAGGTAGATGTCGATGAGTCACAATTCTTGTGCTCACACGCAATATAAGAATTTTTACTTTCTATTTTATGAACCTTTCCAATTTCTATAAGTTTATCCAAAGCTCTGTAAACTTGAAGAGGCGCTTTAATTCCTTTTTTTTGAATATCAAAAAGAATAGCATAAGCCTTTAAAGGCTCTTTTGATTTTTCTAATAAATCCAGAACAGTTTGTTGGTTATTCGTTAATTTTTCTGAGGCAAGAGTCATATAATTTAAATATCAAATTGTGTTCATCTTTGCAATGCGCTGCTTCTTTTAAAAGGTATTAGTGAAAGAATAAACAGTACTAATCCGGCTACAATTATTGATGGACCAGAGGCTGTATTAAATTCTAAAGAGCTAAACAAACCTATCATTACTGAAACAATTCCTATCAAAATTGATAATATAACCATTTGAAACGGATTATTACTCAAACTTCTTGCTGTTGCAGCAGGTATTAAGAGCAGCCCAGTTATTAATAAGGCTCCAATCATTTTTAAAGAAATAGCGATTACGCCAGCTAGGAGAAGAGTAAAAATAAAATTAGATAGATCCGGCTTCATTCCCTCAGCAGCTGCTAAATCATAATTAACAGTTGCTGCAAATATTGATTTCCAAATATAATATAATATTCCTAAAATAATTAATCCTCCAAACCAAATAATAAAAATATCTTCAAGAGTGACGGCCAATATATCTCCAAATAATAAGCCCATTAAATCAAAACGAATAGAAGATAGAAAACCAATTAATACAAGACCAATTGCAAGAGTTGAATGAGCTAGAAGTCCAAGCAAGGAATCTCCTGCCAACTTTGTTCTTTTTTGTAAACTGAGTAGAGTTAATGCAACTATTCCAGATATGATAAAAACTGACAAAGAAATATTGATACTAAAAGCATACGCTAAAGTAACACCTAGCAAAGCTGAATGGGATAAAGTATCTCCGAAATAAGAAAGTCTTCGCCATATAACAAGACACCCAAGGGGGCCAGTTACAATAGCAATTCCTATACCTGCAATTAATGATCGAATAAAAAAATCATCAAACATTAATCAGCTACACTTCCATCATGATTGTGGGAATGATCATGATTATGTTGATAATAGGATAATGTTTCTGAGTTATGTTCACCAAATAATTTGATGTACTCTGGATTTTTTACGACACTACCAGGAGTTCCGGAACAGCAGATATGTCCATTTAGACAAATAACATGATTGGTAGTGGACATAACAAAATGCATATCATGAGAAATTAATAAGATGCCACAGTTTAAGCTAATAGAAATTTCTTTAATGAGATTATACAGTGCTATCTCCCCATTGAAATCAACTCCCTGTACAGGTTCATCTAATACTAATAAATCAGGTTTTTTTGCTATAGCTCTTGCAATTAAAACACGTTGAAATTCACCACCGGACAAACTATTAATTTGATTATAGAGTAATTTATCAACTCCTGTCATAGTTAAAGACTCATTGACCTGAGTATTATTTAAGTTGCTTGTGAGTTTCATAAAATCAATGACGCGAAGGGGCATGGTCCAATCAATACTAATTTTCTGAGGAACATATGCCATCTTATTGGCATTTCCTGTAACCAGACCTTCATCTGCATTCAAAATATTTAATATCATTTTAGCTGTTGTTGTTTTCCCAGAACCATTAGGGCCAATAAGCGTTACAATTTGACCTTGATTAATTTCAAAAGAAATTCCTCTAACGAGCCATTTAGACGATCTATGAACGCCTGCATTTTCTAACTTAACAAGTAATTTTTTTTGTTCCATTTATTGTTTACAATATGATATGTTATATTATAACACTTTTTAATTTAACAAACCTATATCTGAAAAGAAATATTATGAAACAGAATAATTATCTACTAAACTTTTTAAAAGTGACATTTTTCGCTCTTTTGCTCATTGCTACATCGCCTGTAAGAGCAGAAATAAAAGTTGTTACTACTATAAAACCTCTACATTCATTAATTGCGAATGTTATGGATGGTGTTGGTGAGCCGTCATTAATAATTGAAGACAGTACATCTCCCCATAGCTTTACTTTAAAGCCTTCTCATGCAAAACTTCTTGAAGAAGCTGATCTTATTTTCTGGGTTGGTGAGGGCATTGAAACTTTTATGGAAAGACCTCTTGAGTCTATTGTTAAAAATGCTGAAGTTGTTGAGTTTATGGAAGTTGAAAGTATTGAAAAGCTAAAATTTAGAGAAGAAAGTATTTATGGCGA
>JBJKYT010000004.1:0-18411 GCA_045560915.1 Alphaproteobacteria bacterium | reverse complement strand
ACTTTGATAAAAAATTAAAAAAATTTTTACGTTTATTTTTTCCAGGGTTAATTGGTTCAGGTGTCATACAATTAAATATTGTTATTGGAACAATCATAGCATCCTTTCTTCCAATAGGAGCTATTAGTCATATTTATTATGCGGACCGGTTAAATCAATTACCACTAGCCATTTTTGGTATAGCCATGGGTATTGTTCTTTTACCAAGTTTATCAAAGGCGATTAAACAAAATAATAAAGATGAGATTGCTACAACACAAAATAGATCCTTAGAATTTTGTTTGTTAATAGCCTTACCTTCAGCAGCTGGGTTATATATTTTATCTTCTCCTATTATTTATATTTTATTTGAGCGAGGTGCTTTTTTGCCAGAGGATACTTTTTATACTGCTAAGGTGCTATCGATATTTGCCCTTGGGCTGCCTGCCTATATTTTAATTAAAGTGTTAGTTACTTGTTTTTTTGCAAGAGAAGATACCAAAACGCCTCTTTATATTTCAGTTATCAGTGTCATAATTAATATTGTTTTATCTCTCTTATTAATAGGAACAATGCGAGAAATGGGCATTGCCCTTGCAACAGCAATTAGTTCCTGGGTTAATGCTGTACTGCTTTTTTTCATCTTACGGATACAAAAAAATATTTTGTTAGATAGTCGATTCATCAATAGTAGTTTTAAGATCATTATTTCAGCTATTGTGATGAGTGTTGGATGTTATTTTATTAATCAAATGATATTTTCCAATCTTCAAGATTTTAATTCATTATTACAAATAGTCAGTCTCATATTCGTTATTATATGTTGTAAAATAATTTATCTGGCTATGATTTTTATGTTAAAAGTACTCACAGTTCAGGAATTAAAAGGATATATACAAAATAAAGTATGACAAAAAATAGAATTTTATCAGGCGTTCAACCATCAGGCGATTTGCATCTTGGTAATTACTTGGGGGCAATTAAAAATTTTGTGTCTCTTCAAAAAGATTATGAATGTTTTTTTTGTGTTGTTGATTTACATGCAATCACGGTATGGCAAGATCCAAAAGAATTAGCACAAAAAACAAGAGAAGTAACTGCAGCGTTTATAGCTAGCGGCATTGATCCTAATGAAAATATTTTATTTGCACAATCACAAGTGCCACAACATTCTCAATTAGCTTGGATATTTAATTGTGTTGCTCGCATGGGATGGTTAAATCGTATGACACAGTTTAAGGACAAAGCGGGAAAAGATAGAGAAAATGTTTCAGTAGGTTTATTTTCTTATCCCAATTTAATGGCAGCCGATATATTAATTTATTTAGCAACACATGTTCCTGTGGGTGAAGATCAGAAACAACATTTAGAGTTAACACGTGATATTGCACAAAAATTTAATAATGATTTTTCAACTGACTTATTTCCTATCCCTGAGCCTTTAATCTTTGGTGAGGCAACTCGTGTTATGAGTTTAAGAGACGGAACAAAAAAAATGAGTAAATCCGATCCTTCTGATTATTCACGCATTATGTTGAGTGATAATATTGATTCAATTGTTCAAAAAATTAAAAAAGCTAAAACTGATCCTCATCCGCTTCCAGAAACAAAAGAAGAGGCAGAGAAAAGACCTGAGGCTTTAAATCTAATTACTATATTTGCGGCTCTAAGTGATCAATCTACAGATAAAGTTTTAGAACAATATTCTGGAAAAGAGTTTTCTCTTTTTAAGAAAGATCTAGCTGATTTAGCTGCTGAAAAATTACAACCTATTTCTAAAGAAGTGACAAAATTAATGAGTGATCAAGACTATTTAGATCAAATTATGAAAACAGGTAAAGACAAAGCTATTGCAGTTGCGGAACCAGTATTGACTAAAGTTTATGATATTGTGGGTTTTGCCAACACATAATCCCTGAATTTCCCCTAAAAATACACAAAATGTCCTATTTTTTTCATACGAAAGACATATTAATCACTATATAATAAGTGCATGTTTATACAAACGGAACAAACACCTAATCCAGAAACACTAAAGTTCTTACCCGGTCGCGTTGTTATGACAGAAGGGACGGCTTTTTTTCAGAATATTGAGGAAGCTTCAAACTCTCCTTTTGCTAAAAGATTGTTTAATGTTGATGGTATAAAAGGAGTATTTTTTGGAAGTGATTTTATTACCATTACTAAATCTGAAAATACTACATGGGAAATTTTAAAACCGATTGCTCTTGGTGCAATTATGGATCACTATAATTCTGATGATGAAACTTTAATTTCTGAAGAAAAAACTAAGGGTAAAGAATCTTTAAAATCAGATTCTACAGACTCCGATATTGTTAAACAAATAAAAGAATTACTTGATACAAGAGTTCGACCAGCTGTAGCAATGGATGGCGGCGATATTGTTTATCAAAATTTTGAGGACGGTATAGTATATTTACATATGCAAGGAGCATGCTCAGGGTGTCCTAGTTCTACAGCAACTTTAAAAATGGGTATTGAAAATATGTTAAAACATTATGTGCCTGAAGTAAAAGAGGTGAGACCAATAGATGTATAAGAACTTTGAGGAATATCAAAAAAGATATTTTGAAAAATATTATAAACAAGTTTCAAAAATTGAGACTAATAAAAAATATTCCTTTTCTCTTTTTGCTAAACAATTTTCTTTCTTAAGCTTTGTTCTAGTTTTTTCTTATTTTGTTTTATTTTATGATGCGAATGTAAATTCTAAATATAATTCAGAAGAAGTTAATATGATGTATTCACAAAAATTTATTGATAATGATGATATTTATTATAATTCTATACATTTAAACAAAATCTCTTTACCAAAAAAAATAAAAATAGATCCTTATCTATCTAGTGAAAATCATAAAATAAACTTGTCTTCTTTGAATGCGACTTTACCTAAAAACTCACTTCCTTTAGATTGGCAAAAAAGCTTTTCATTAAAAAAAGTTGAATTTATAGAGACTTTGTTACCTCTAATAGCCTATCAAAATCAGCAAATACTTGTTGAAAGAGAAAGATTATTTAAAATTCAAAATTACTTATTAGATAACAAAACTCTTAATAAAAACGACCTAGAATATCTCTCAGCTATTGCTGATAAATATTTAATAGAGACAAATAACCAACATAAAATAGATATTGTTGATAAATTACTTCTATCGGTAAATATCATTCCTACATCTATTGTGCTTGCGCAAGCTGCTACTGAAAGTGGCTGGGGTACTTCAAGATTTGCTAAAGAATATAACGCGTTATTTGGTCAATATACCTACAATGAAAAAAAAGGCGTTATTCCTTATGAAAGAGAAATTGGTAAAAAACATTTAATTAAGCATTTTTCATCATTAGATAAGAGTGTCGAATCATATTTTAAGAATATTAATACGCATTATGCTTATGAAAAATTTAGAAGCATAAGAAATTCGATGCATGAAGACAATTTAGATATAAAATTATTAACTCAAGCCCTTGATGTTTATGCAGAAGATAAATCGTATGTTGATACTATTAATTCTATTATAGATTCTAATGAATTTACTCAGTTTGACTTAAGATCTTATATCTTTACCAGTTCCTAAAATATTATAGATAAAATTGGTGTCCAAACCATCTCCAATTATTATTTTTATCTTTAGCTGTACAATTTAATCGCGACCGACCAATCGTTAGTTGTCTTTTTAATCTTATTTCAATTCTTTCATTAAATTTAAAAATCTCACTTTCTACTTGTCCTTTACTATCAAAAACAAAACAATCTATTGAAGGTGCTAGTTTTTGATCTAATAAAGAGAATCCAATAAATGGTGGATTTTCTTTAATCGATGGATTAGAGGGAATAAAATCATATATACCTAGCCCTTTTGTATTTGCTGCAAATCTGACTCTATCAATTTCTCCATATCTTTCATTTAAAGAGAATCTAGGAAGGTAATATAAATTTGAAGTATCATTTATTACACCTGAATGTTGTCCAAAGGCAACTTTATATTTATATTCTTTTAATATCTTAATAATTTTTTCATCAGCTTCACCATAAGGATAAGCAAATAGCGATGGAATTTTTCCTATTTCTTTTAAAAAAATTTTATTCGATTTTTCTATTTCATTTTTAATTTCTTCAATAGATAGATTGGGCATATGTTCATGAGTATGAGAATGTCCCCCAATAGTCACCCCCTCTTCTATTAATTTCCTAATTTGATTCCAACTTAGATAATTTTTATTATTTTCAACAATAGTTGAAGTATTAACAAAAAGAGTTACTGGAAAATTTTTCTCTTTTAATTTTGGCCACGCATAAGTTAAAAAAGATTTATCAGCATCGTCTACAGTTAATCCTATAGTATTGTTTGGAAGATCACCATCATTGATAATAGTATCTAAAATATATTCTAGTGGTAAGACATTATATTTAGTTTTAGAAAATTCATTTAAATGTTCCTCAAATTGTTCTGGTCTAATATTAGTTGAGGGATATTTTGGTACATCAAATTTATGATACATAAAAACAACTGCAGAATTTTTTACATTATTCGCATGACTTATGTTAGAATAAGTTAGTATGATAAAAATTAACGTAATATAAAATTTTAGTATACTCATAATGATCTTGTTTTTTGATGCAGTCTCTCCTTTACCAGAATTTTCTCTTATTGCAGATAATAAAATTATACTTTCTAAAAAGTTAATTAATAATCATCATGAAAAAATGAGTGACTACTTGATAAAAAGTTATACTGATCTCGAAAAAAAATTTTCTCTAGATCAAAAACTAGAAAACTTAATCATTAATATTGGTCCTGGGTCGTATACTTCTTTAAGAATAGGCATAGCTTTTTTTTCAGGTTTAAGCATGTCTTATCAAATTGGTTTGAAAGGTATCCCATGTGTAGATTTTTATAAGTATTTAATATCTAAAGATGATTTACTATTTACTGGGATCTATATTAATTCTGCGAACAATCAAAAATTTATATGTATATATGATCAAAAAAAAGAACATTATAATATTCATAAAATTGAAAGTTTTAATGAAATAGAAAATTTTAAAATAAATAAAATTATCAGCAATACTGAATTTAATAAAAATAACTCAAATTTTTTTAAGAGTATTAAATATCAAAGTATTAGTTTTAAACAAATAATCATTCAAAATTTAGATGCTATAATGAAGTTAGAAAACTCTAAAATAATTGAGCCAATATATATTTCAAATAACAAAATTTTAAATTAATCTTTTGTATAATATCAATAAATTATTACCAGTTGACTTTTCAAGCTGCTTTGATTTGATGAAATTAAATGAAAATGATTTAAAATATTTTAAATTTTTAGGTTGGAATACAGAACAATTTGAAAAACAGTTTTTTAAAGATAATTTTTATGGTTTAGGCCTTTTTTTTGACAATAAAATTAAAGGTTTTGTTATTGGTGATATAATTAATATTGATAATATAATTGAATATGAGATATTGTTAATTTATATTGATAATGAAAAAAGAAATCTTGGTTATGCTTCTAAATTATTATCTAATATTTATTTAGGCTTAAATCATAGAAATTTAAAAAAAATTTATTTAGAAGTAGCATCAAATAATTATAAAGCAATTAAACTATATACAAAAAATGGTTATAAAAAAACAGGCACAAGAAAAAAATACTATAATTTTACAAATAAAAAAATTGATGCTCTTCTTTATGAAAAAACTATAAATGACACAATTAAATCATAAAAAAATTTTTATTAAATCTTATGGTTGTCAAATGAATGTATATGATTCTAATAGAATAAAAGATTTATTTGAACCCAAAGGATACTCTCAAACTTCTAAAGTTGAAGATGCCGACTTAGTAGTTCTTAATACTTGCCATATAAGGGAAAAAGCAGCAGAAAAAGTCTATTCTGATATTGGACGAATTGAAAAAGTATTTTCTAAAAATAAAAAACAAGATTATAAATTAGTAGTTGCAGGATGTGTTGCTCAAGCAGAAGGAATTGAAATAAAAAATAGAGCTCCTCGAGTAGATTATGTAGTTGGTCCTCAATCATATCAAAATTTACCTGAAATGATTGATAAAAATAAAGAATTCGTAAGTGATGATTTTCTTCAAAACGAAAAATTTAAAAGCCTTATCTTTAAGTCTTCAAATATAGTCTCAGAATTTATTTCTATTCAAGAAGGGTGTGATAAATTTTGTTCTTTTTGTGTAGTTCCTTATACAAGAGGTTCTGAATTTTCTAGACCCGTAAAAGAAATTAAAGATGAAATAAAACAATATATTGATAATGGTATTCAGGAAGTAATTTTACTTGGTCAGAATGTAAATGCTTACCATGGGCAAAATAATAACAAAGATGTTGACCTTGCTTATTTACTAGAATCAATTAGCGAGTTCGAACAAATTAAAAGAATTCGATATATGACATCACATCCTAATGATATGAGTGATTCATTAATTAATTCTCATGTTAGCAATGAAAAATTGATGCCATTTATTCATCTTCCTATTCAATCCGGATCAGATAATATCTTAAAGAAAATGAATAGAAGACATACTAGAAATAAATATTTAGAAATTGTTAATAAACTTAAGTCTAAAAGACCTGATATAGCTATGTCTTCAGATTTTATAGTTGGTTTTCCAGGTGAAACTGATGATGATTTTGATTTAACAATGAATCTTATAGAGGAAGTAAAATTTTCAATTGCTTATTCATTTATGTTTAGCCCTAGACCAGGGACACCTGCACATAAATTAGAAGATATTAATAAGAATATAAAAAAAGCAAGGTTAAGTGCATTGCAATCATTATTAAAAGAACAACAAAAAAATTTTAATATGTCATCTGTGGGAAAAGAATTAGAGGTATTATTTGATAGAAAAGGAAGAAATCAAAACCAATATATTGGTAGATCAATATATAATCAAAGTGTCTTTGTTACTTCAAAAGAAAACTTAATAGGTAAAATTTTACAAGTTCCGATTATTAGATCTACTGATTTTGCTTTAGAGGCAAAAAAACAATGAACTCATATTCAGATTTTCTACATATTGAATTTGATGATAATAATATACTTAGTAGTCTTTTTGGAATTGATGATGCAAATTTACGATTGATAGAGAAATTTAATAAAGTAAAAATAGATTACCGTGGTAACCAGGTTAAAATAGCTGGAAATAAAGTATCTATTGAAAAAACAAAAAAAACTCTTTTAAATCTTTTCGAGGAAGCAAAAAAAGGAAATGAAATTGATGAAGAAAAAATTAAAGATATAAAAAGCTTATTATCTTTAGATGAAAGTGATTCTTCTAAGTTAAATTTATTTATTCAAACTAAAAAAAGAAAAATTATTCCTAGAAGTAATAATCAAAAGAAATATTTTAAACTACTTAATGAAAAAAATATAATTTTTGCAATTGGCCCTGCAGGGACAGGAAAGACTTTTTTGGCTGTAGCTAAAGCAGTTGCTGCTCTGCAAAGTGGAAGAGTAAACAAGATTATATTATCTAGACCAGCAGTAGAAGCAGGAGAAAAATTAGGTTTTTTACCTGGAGATCTTAAAGAAAAAGTAGATCCATTTTTAAGACCAATTTATGATGCTCTTTATTCTATGATGCCAGTTGATCAAGTTGAAAAAAAAATTAATAATGGAATTATTGAAATTGCTCCAATCGCATTTATGAGAGGCAGAACCCTAGAGGATTGTTTTGTTATTTTGGATGAAGCTCAAAATACCACTAAAATTCAAATGAAGATGTTTTTAACCAGATTAGGAAAAAACAGTCAAATGGTTGTAGTAGGAGATACAAGTCAAATTGACCTTGTTAGTAGAAATGAGTCAGGATTATTAGATGCTGAAAAAAAACTTTCTAAGATTAATGATATAGGCTTTATTATACTTAATGATAGTGATGTTGTTCGTCATGAATTAGTTAAGCAAATAATTAACGCTTATGAATCAAAATGATAAAATTTACGGTAATTTGTAAATCTAAACATTGGCCAGCAAGAGTTAAAAAAATTACTTCTATAATTAAAAAAATTCTAAAATTTAAAAAAGATTTAAATTTCAAACAAACTATTACTTATAACTGTAATATTATTTTAGCAGATAATAATCTTATTAAAAAAATTAATTATAAATTTAGAAAAAAAAAGCAACCTACTGACGTTTTGACTTTTATTTCTGAAATTAGAAAGAAAAATATTCAAAAATTTAAAATTTGTGATATTTTTATTTCAGCTGAAATAATTAAAAAAGATGCTAAAAGAAATAACACTACATTTTATGATCATTTTACTCATATCTTGATTCATAGTTTATTACATATTAATGGTTTTAATCATATAAAAAATAAAGATTATTATCAAATGAACAAAAAAGAAGTTTTAATTTTAAAAAAATTAGGAATAATCAGCACTGCCATTAAATAAATTATGGAAAATACAGAAAAAAAATCACTTTTTAAAAACTGGTTAATAAAAAGACTTTTATCTAGTGAAACAACAAGAGAAGAAGCTTTAAATTATATAGCTTCTAATAATGAAAATACAAATATTGAAGATACTGAAGAAAATAATGAAAAAAGTTTAATTAAAAATATTTTGTCACTTGATGACAAAAGTATTGAAGATATTATGGTTCCAAGAGCCGAAATAGTTTCAATAGAAATAAAGCAAAATATGAAAGAAATTTTATCATTAATAGAAAATGAATCACATTCTAGAATGCCTGTTTATGAAAACAACTTAGATAATGTTCTTGGTTTTTTACATGTTAAAGATTTAATAAAAAATAATAATGAAGATCATTTTGAATTAAAAAAAGTTATTAGGGATATTTTATATGTTGCTCCTAAATCCCCAATACTAGACTTACTTAAAAGAATGAGGTCTTCAAGAATTCATATAGGTTTAGTTGTTGATGAATTTGGTGGTGTAGATGGATTAATTACTATTGAGGATTTAGTAGAAGAGATAGTAGGAGAAATCGAAGATGAGCATGATGCAGATGACTCTGAAGAAGCCTTTCAAAAGATTGATGATAAAACTATTTTAGCAAAGTCCGGTTACAAAATAGAAGATATGGAAAAATATTATGATATTAAAATTAAAATTGATGATGAAGAGATAGATACAGTGGGTGGTTTACTATTTTTTTTAGCAAATAAAGTGCCTAAAAATAGTCAAGTATATAATTATGAGAATATATTAGAATTTAAAGTAATTAAAGCTTCAGCTAGACGAATTGAATCTCTTCAAATAACAAAAATAAAATAAATTGATTTTTTTTATACTATTTTTTTTATGTGGTATTCTTGTGAGTTTTTTATATCCACCCTTTTTTTTAACTCCAGTAGGTTTTTTTATATTTCCTTTTTTGTTTTATTTATTAAATCATAAAAATTATATTGCTTTAAGTCATAAAAAGCATTTTTTCTCAGGTTTTATTTTTGGCTTAGGTTTTTTTATAATTTATTTGGGCTGGATAAAAGAGCCTTTTTTTATAGAAGATATTACAAAAAAATATTTTATTTTTTCCTATTTGTTAATAATTTATTGTGCTCTTTATTATGGAATAATTTTTTTTATAATAAGTTTCTTTAAAACAAAAATTGTTAAATTATTTACCCTGCCTATGTTAATAGTTTTAGGCGAATTTATTAGCAATAATTTAATTTATGGATTTCCATGGCTTTCATTTTCTTTAGTTCATTCCAGTAATATATTTGGAAGTTCGCTTATTTATTTTTCTGGAACTTATTTTACTAGTTATATTACTGTCTTAATTTTTCTTTTATTGAGTATGTTTTTTATTGAAAATTTAAAATTAAGAAAAGCTTTACAGCTCTTCTACTTATTTATTTTTTTACTTATTATTATTTTATCTTTAACAAGATATTATGATGCAAAATCTTCAAAATTTGATTTCATTAATATTTCTATAATACAAAGCAACTTTCACATTAATCAATATTTAGATCAAAATGAAAAACTCAAGAAACAAAAATTTATATTAGATTTAATACAAAAAAATAAAAGTGAAATAATATTATTTGGTGAAAATGATTACCCATTTTTAATGAATTTAAACAATATAAATTTAATTCAAAGCCATATACAAAACAATCAAAATGTAATTATAGGATCAACAAGAAAAGAAGATAATAATTATTTTAATTCAATATTTTTAATAAGAAAAGATGAATATTCTTATTTTGATAAACAAATATTAGTTCCATTTGGAGAATTTGTCCCCTTTAGAAATTTATTTGGCTTTATGGAATATATATCAGGCTCACTTGATTTTACTGAAGGTGCTCAGGAGAGAAATTTACAATTAAATAATATAAAGATATTACCAGTTATTTGTTATGAAATTTTATTTTTTTGGAAACTACTTCATCAATCAAATATAAATTCTGATATTATAGTAAATATAACAAATGATTCTTGGTTTGGTGACTATTCAGGACCCTACCAACATTTTTATTTTGCTAAATTAAGAGCTGCTGAATTTAATAAAACATTAATAAGAGTTTCAGTTAATGGAATTTCAGCAGGAATTGATAATTTTGGAAAAGTAATAAAATTCTCAAACTTAATCAACAGCAAAATAAAATAATTTCAATTCCAGTTAATAGTAATAAAAATCAATATATTAAATTTCATAAAATATTATTTTTTCTAATTTTTTTTCCTTTTTTGCTCATTTTATTTATTAATAAAAAAAATGCTTAATTTTAAATATAAGTTATTTGGAAGGTCAAAAGGAAGAAAAAGAAATAAAAATTTATTATTCAATAACTTAAATGAATTTGACTTTAAATTTAATAAAGATTTAAATAATAAATCATTTAATATTCTTGATATTGGTTCAGGTAATGGTGAAAACGCTATTTATTTATCAAAACTTTACCCTATTTCTAGAATTATAACTTGTGAAATATTTGAAGACGGTAATATAAATTTAATTAATCAAATAAATAAATTACATATTAATAATATTCGTTTATTTAGAGGTAACGCTTTACAGTTATTAGATGAATTAAAAAAAGATATAATATTTAATCAAGTATGGATATTATTTCCTGATCCATGGCCAAAAAAAAGGCACCATAAAAGACGTTTAATTAATCATACTTTTTTAAATTATATACATAAATTTCTAAAAGACTCAGGGAGAATTATGATAGCAACAGACTCTAGTTCGTATATGCAATTAATACTTAATTCAATTCATGAGCTTAAACATAAATATGAATGGGAAAATCAAAATTATCAAACATGGAACTATGAATTTTTAGATTTGGCTGAAACTAAATTTTATAAAAAAGCACTAAATTCAAATAGAAAATCGACTTTTTTTTCTCTAAAAAAGATTTAAGCCTTGAATATTTTAATTTTTTTAATATAGGTTCATGAAATTTGATTAATTTCAAAGGTGGGTTTTCCCGCCTTTTTTTTGTATATTTTTATGGCTAAACAAAAAATTAAAGTAATAAGAGAGGAAATGCTTCAAGTAGCAAATAACGTTGCTCAAGAAAAAAGCATTGATAAGGATTCTGTTTTTGAAGCTATGGAGATGGCTTTAGAAAAAGCTGCAAGAGTAAAATATGGATTTGAGCGTGATATAAGAGTTACTGTAAATAGGGAAAATGGAGATATAAATTTAAATTCTTATCTTGAGGTAGTAGAATCATTATCTGAGGAAAATCAAATTAATCAAATCTTACTTGAAGATGCTAATAAAATTGATCCAGAAATAAAAATAGGAGAGTTTATAGTAAAAAAACTTCCTCAGATAGATTTAGGCAGGGTTGCTGCGCAGAACGCCAAAGGAGTAATAATTCAAAAAGTAAGAGAAGCAGATAAATCCAGACAATATAATGAATTTAAAGATAAGGTTGGAGAAATAGCAATTGGTGTAGTTAAGAGAACTGAATTTGGTAATTTAATAGTTGATCTAGGAAAGAGTGAAGCAATTATCAAAAGAGAAGAATTAATACCTAGAGAAGCATTTAAAAATGGTGATAGAGTTAGGTCATATATCTATGATGTAAAAGATGATATTAAGGGTTATCAAATTTTTTTATCAAGAACCCATCCTGAATTTTTATCTCATTTATTTAAACAAGAAGTTCCAGAAATTTATGAAGGTGTTATAAAAATTAAAAGTGTAGCGAGAGATCCTGGCTCAAGAGCTAAAATAAGTGTTTTTACAGAAGACTCTACTATAGATCCTGTAGGAGCTTGTGTAGGAATGAGAGGATCAAGAGTACAAGCAGTAGTAAACGAATTACAAGGTGAAAAAATAGATATAGTTATGTGGTCTGATAACCAAGCAACTTTTTTAGCTAATGCTCTAGCCCCAGCTGAGGTAAGCAAAATTTTTTTATATGAAGAAAAAAATAAAGTTGAGGTCGTAATACCAGATGAACAATTAAGTTTAGCAATTGGAAGAAAAGGACAAAATGTTAAATTGGCATCTAACCTGACTAATTTAGAAATTGATATTTTAACCGAAGAAGAAGAATCTGAAAGAAGGCAATTAGAATTTAAGGAAAAAACACAAATGATGATAAAATCACTAGATGTTGAAGATGTTATAGCTCAATTGCTTGTTACCGAGGGGTACGTCTCAATTGAGGGAATTGCCTCAGAAAGTGAAGAAAATTTAGAAAAAATAGAAGGTTTTGATAATGAGTTGGCAAAAGAGATTATTACTCGTGCTTCTAATTATATTAAAGAACAAAATGAAGAAGATATAAAAATTATTAATGAAAATATAAAGGATGAAGAACTAAAAAAACTAGAGGGTATAAATAATAAAATGTTGTCACTTTTAGCAAAAAACAACATTTTAACTATTAATGATTTTGCTGATTTAGCAACTTTTGAACTTACTGATAAACAAGAAGGTATCTTTAAAAATCTTGATATTGATGAAAAAGTCGTTGATAGTATGATAATGAAAGCTAGAGAAAAATGGTTTGTAGAGGAAGAACAAGAAAAATAATTAAATTAAATAGGTAATTTAAATTGGAAAAAAATAAAGATAGTAATAAAAAACCTCTAAAATTATCATCTTCAGGGAGATTACAAATACGGAAGAATCTAGGTCCTGCAGGAGATAAACCTAGAAATGCAGGTCAAAAAAAAACTATTCAAATAGTATTTCGTAATAAAAATAATCAACAAAAAAGTTCTTCTACTGCACAAAGTAATTTTAGAGGTTCTTCCTCTTTTAGAACTCCAGGCGCTACTTCTAAAGCTGTTCCTCCGGCAAATTTTTTTAATCAGCCAAATAAAAATTACTCTGGTAAAAATAAAAAAAATTCAGACGCAAAGAAAAACTCTCCTAAGAAATCAACTCTTAAACCTCAAGATAGTGATTTAGGTAAAATTAATATAAATAAAATTTTAGAACAAGAAGAACAAGAATTTGATAAATTTCCAAGTTTAGCAAAATTAAAAAGAGCAAGAGAGAAAGAAAAATTACAATCCCAAGACTCTTCAGAGCCAACTAACACAGGTAAGGAGATTACAATACCAGAAATCATAACTGTTCAAGATCTTGCAAATAGGATGGCTGAAAAAACGGCTGATGTAGTTAAAACACTTATGAAGATGGGTGTTATGGCAAATGCAACACAATCTTTAGAAGCAGACACAGCAGAAATTGTTGCTACAGAATTAGGTCATAAAGCTAAATTAGTTACAGATGATGATATTTTAAAAGAAATAGAGGATATTGATGATTCTAAAGAATCTTTACAACCCAGAGCTCCGGTAGTTACAATTATGGGTCACGTTGATCATGGAAAAACTAGTATATTAGATGCCTTTAGAAATTCTAACGTTGTTTCAGGAGAATCTGGCGGCATTACTCAGCATATTGGAGCTTATCAAATTAATAATAATGATAAAAAAATTACTTTTATTGATACTCCTGGACATGCAGCTTTTTCTAATATGAGAGCAAGAGGATCAAAAACTACTGACTTAATTATACTTGTAGTTGCGGCTGATGATGGATTAAAACCTCAAACAATAGAATCCATTTCACATGCCAAAGCTGCTAACGTACCAATTATTATTGCAATTAATAAAATGGATTTACCTGCAGCTGATCCTGATAAGGTTAGAAATGAATTGCTGAGTCATGAAATAGTTGTAGAAAAGTTAAGTGGAGAAGTCTTAGATGTAGAAATATCTGCTTTGAAAAAAACAAATTTAGAAAAATTAGAAGAAGCTATTCATTTACAAGCAGATCTTTTAAATTTAAATGCCAATCCAAACCGATCTGCCAGAGGGTCTATTATTGAATCAAAACTTGAAAAAGGAAGAGGCTCTGTTGCTACAGTTTTAGTTCAAAAAGGAACTTTAAAAATTGGAGATATCTTTGTATCTGGTTCTGAATGGGGAAAAGTAAAAGCTCTAATAGATGATAAAGGAAAAAATATAAAACAAGCTCCTCCGTCTATGCCTGTTGAGGTCTTGGGTTTTGATGCTAATCCTTTAGCAGGGGATGATTTTGTAGTAGTTGATAATGAAAATACAGCTAGAAAAATAGCTGAATATAGATTTAATAAAAAACAAATACAAAAAAATAAAGTAGTAAAAACTAATGTTGAAGAAATGTTCGAACAAATTTCTGCAGGTGCATCTGTTACTTTGCCAGTAATAATAAAAGCAGATGTTCAAGGATCAGCTGAAGCTATAGAAAATTCAATTACTAAATTATCTACAGAAGAAGTTAAAACCTCAGTAATACATAAAGGAGTAGGAGCTATTACAGAAAGTGATGTTGCTTTAGCAAATTCAGGGAAAGGCTTTATAGTTGGTTTTAATGTTCGAGCAATACCTCAAGCAAGAGACATGGCAAAACGTGATGGAGTTAATATACAATACTATTCTATTATTTATGAATTAATTGATGATATTAAAAATCTAATGTCAGGACTATTGGATCCAGATATATCAGAGAAAATAACTGGAAATGTGGAAATTAGAGAAGTATTCTCAATTTCAAAAGTGGGAAATATTGCTGGATGTTTTGTTAAAGAAGGTTTCATTTCTAGAAACTCAAAAATACGAATATTACGTGATAACGTTGTAATACATACTGGAACAATCAATAGTTTAAAAAGATTTAAAGAAGAAGTTAAAGAAGTAAAAACAGGTTACGAATGTGGAGTAATGATTGAAAATTATTCTGATATTAAGGTTAATGATATAATTGAGACTTTTGAAGTAGTAGAGTCAAAAAGAAAGTTATAAAATAAAATTATATTTATAATTTTTTATGACATCACAAAGACAAATAAGATTTGGAGAATTAATTCGCTCTTTAATTAGTGATTGCTTACTCAAAGAAGATTTTTATGAGACTGAAGTACCTTTTACCACTATTACAGTTTCTTTTGTAAAAATGTCTAAGGATTTAAAGATTGCCAATGTATATTTTATGCCTTTAGGTGGAGAGTTTAAGCATAGTTTATTAGATCTTTTAAATTCTAAAAAATATATATTTCAAAAATACATAGCCAAAGCTAAATTACAATCAAAATTTACACCTAAAATAAAGTTTTATATCGATGATTCTTTTGAAGAAGCTGAAAAAATTTCTAAATTATTAATGAATAAAAAAGTATCAAGAGATTTGTAATGAATAAAGATCAAGGTTGGTTAAATGTTTATAAACCTAAAGGAATTTCATCTTTTAATGCAGTTTACAAAATAAAAAAGAAATTTAATTTAAAAAAAATTGGTCATGGAGGAACATTAGATCCTTTGGCAGAAGGAGTATTACCAATCGCTATAGGAAAAACTACTAAATTAATACCATTTATAAACAAAAATATTAAAGAATATGAGTTTAAAATTAAATGGTGTGAGCAAACAACTACTGATGATAGTGAGGGAAAAGTAATAGCTAGATCTTTAAAAATTCCTTCACCTTTAGAAATAAATAATCAAATATTAAAATTGAAAGGAAGTATTTTACAGAAGCCCCCACTTGCTTCAGCAATTAAAATTAATGGAAAGAAAGCTTATCAACTTTTAAGAGCAAATAAAAACTTTGAAATTAAAGAAAGATTAGTTTTTCTTGATGAGGTTACTTTGATTGATTCCCAAAAACAAACCTCAAAATTTTTTATAAGATGTGGCAAAGGTTTTTATATTAGAAGTTTTGCAAGAGATTTAGGAGAAAAACTTGAGACTAAAGCCCATATATCATCTCTTAAAAGGATAAAAGTTGGTAAATTTGAAGAAAAAAATGCGAATTTACTGGACGATCTTCTAAATATAAGACAAAGGCTCTTTGAATTTAAAGGTTTCCACTCATCTTCATGTATGCTGGACGACATCTTGGCATATGAAATAGATGATGAGAAAGACATAACTAGTATTTCTCAAGGTAAGTCAATAAAATTAGATACTAAAAAATTGATTAGAGCCCCTTTAGATTTGACTGATGAAAAAGTAGTTTTTTTAACAGTCAGGAAAAATGTTATTTCCTTTGGCAAATTAAGTGGGGATTTGTTTAAACCAAATAAAGTTTTATTATAGGAGCGATGATGTCGATATCTAAAGAAAATAAAAAAACTATAGTTGCTAAATTTGCTATAAATCCAAATGACACTGGTTCAGCTGAAGTACAAATAGCAGTTTTAAGTGAAAGAATAAATAATTTAATAGAACACTTTAAAGAACATAAACATGACAATCATTCTAAAAAAGGATTATTAGCAATGGTTAACAAAAGAAAAAAATTATTAAATTATTTATCAAAAAAAGATAATTTAAAATATAATGAACTCTTAAGCTCTTTAAATATTCGCGGTTAATAAAGATTAAAATATAATAATTATAAGATTAAAGTAGGAATAGGAAAATAAATGTTTGAAATAAATAAAGTTGAAATTAATTGGGCAGGAAAAAAATTAACATTAGAAACAGGTAGAATTGCAAGACAAGCTGACGCTTCAGTTTTAGCCACATATGGAGGAACTACTGTTATGGCAAATGTAGTAGCAGCTAAAAAAGAAAAACCTGATATAGATTTTTTCCCTTTAACTGTTAACTATCAAGAAAAATTTTATGCAGTAGGAAAAATACCTGGAGGTTTTTTTAAAAGAGAGGCAAGACCAACAGAAAAAGAAACTCTAATATGTAGGCTTATTGATAGACCTATACGCCCTTTATTTCACAAAGATTTTAAAAATGAAACACAAGTTATGTGTACAGTATTATCTCATGATCAAGAAAATGACTCAGATATTGTAGCATTGATTGCTACAAGTGCTGCACTTACTTTATCTGGTTTACCGTTTATAGGTCCTTTAGGAGCTGCAAAAATAGGAATGGTCGAGGGAAAATTTATTTCTAATCCAACATTATCAGAAATGAAAAATTCAAATTTAGAATTAGTTGTAGCTGGTACTAATAAGGGTGTATTAATGGTAGAATCAGAGGCTCAACAGTTATCTGAAGATGAAATGTTAGAAGCTGTTGAAATAGGTCAAAAAACTTATAATGAAGTTATTGATGCTATTATAAAACTAGCAAAAAAAGCTGCTAAAGATCCTTGGAATGTTAAAGAAAAGGCAGAAGAAATTAAAAACTTGCCTTCTGAAATTGAAAAAAATTATAAATCAAAGTTTATTGATGCATATAAAATTCAAGAGAAACAAAAAAGATCTGAATTATTAAATGAATTAAGATCTGAAATAAATGAAAATTATGAAACTGAGATTCTAACTTCAGTTATTGTTAGTGATGCAACAAAATCAATAGAGAAAGATATAGTTAGAAGTGAATTGTTGAAGACTGGAAATAGAATAGATGGGCGTGATACCAAAACAGTTAGACCAATCAAATGTGAAGTTGGTGTTCTTGAAAGAACACATGGCTCTGCTTTGTTTACTAGAGGAGAAACTCAAGCATTAGTAGTTACTACTTTAGGAACAGGTCAGGATGAACAACGTATTGATGCAATAGAGGGAGAATATAAAGAAAACTTTATGCTTCATTATAATTTTCCTCCTTACTCAGTTGGTGAAGTAGGAAGAGCAGGGTCTACTAGTCGTCGTGAAATTGGACATGGTAAATTAGCTTGGAGAGCAATTCACCCTATGCTACCTTCAGCAGAAAAATTTCCTTATACTTATAGAGTAGTGTCAGAAATTACTGAATCAAATGGTTCAAGTTCAATGGCAACAGTTTGCGGAACTTCTTTAGCTCTGATGGATGCTGGTGTTCCTCTTGAAAAATCTATTGCTGGAATTGCCATGGGATTAATTAAAGAAGATGAGAATTATTTAGTTTTATCTGACATTTTAGGAGATGAAGATCATTTAGGTGATATGGATTTTAAAGTGGCAGGAACCAAAGATGGAATTACTTCT
>JBJKYT010000003.1:0-18624 GCA_045560915.1 Alphaproteobacteria bacterium | reverse complement strand
CTAATACAATCATCTATATATTTATTTTCTGATAATGGTGTTCTGTGATGAATATCATGTTTCATAACCAAATCTATTAATTCAGTTTTATGCAAGTCTTTATTCATAAAATAGTATTTTAGAGTAATCATTGCTATAAGAATATGAGAAGAGGTTTGATAAAAAAAAGGAACAACTGATTCAGCTTCATGCTCACTCATTGATTTAATAAACTTATCACATCTTCTAATCCAAAGATCGTTATCATTAAGTTCTAAAGTTGATATATCTAATTCTTTAATCATTGTTTTTAATTATATTCATTCTAATCTAATAATGACTTTTATAAAATAGATATAAAAAAAAATACAATAAAAAGATGCTAAAAAAATATATACTTTATATGTATAAAAATGACTGTAATCTCTCTAAAAATTACCAAAAATCCTCTTTTTTTTATAAAAATAGCTGCTAATATTTAGAAAAATTTTTTAATTTTAAAGAGTTTTGAAGAAAATATTATGAAAACAAAAGCAGCAGTAGCATTTGAACCAGGAAAACCTCTAGAGATTGAATTAGTTGATTTGGAGGGGCCGAAAGAAGGAGAGGTTTTAGTAAAAATAAATTCAACAGGGGTTTGCCACACAGATGCCTACACTTTATCAGGAAAAGATCCTGAAGGAATTTTCCCTTCTATTTTAGGTCACGAAGGTGCTGGAGTAGTAGTAGAAATTGGTAAGAATGTAAATTCAATAAAAAAAGATGATAGTGTTATTCCGCTTTATACTCCTGAGTGTAGAAAATGTAAATTTTGTTTATCTGGAAAAACAAATTTATGTCAGGCTATTAGAGAAACTCAAGGTAAGGGCTTAATGCCTGATGGCACTTCTCGATTTAGTTTTAACAATAAGACAATTTATCATTATATGGGAACATCAACTTTTTCAAATTATACAGTTGTCCCAGAAATAGCATTAGCTAAAGTTAGAAAAGATGCTCCACCAAATAAAATATGTTACATTGGTTGTGGAGTGACAACAGGCATTGGTGCTGTTTTAAATACTGCTAAAATGGAGGAAGGATCTACAGCTGTAATTTTTGGTTTAGGAGGAATTGGGCTTAATGTAATTCAAGGCTGCAAAATAGCTAAAGCTAAAACTATATTAGGTGTTGATATTAATTCTAATAGAGAAACTTTAGGTAAAAAATTTGGTATGACTCATTTTTTAAACCCTAAAGAAGTTGGAGAAGAAAATTTAATTGAAAAAATTATAGAGATAACTGAAGGAGGAGCAGATTATAGTTTTGAGTGCATAGGTAATGTTAAAGTGATGAGACAAGCTTTAGAATGCTGTCATAAAGGTTGGGGTCAATCTATAATTATTGGTGTTGCAGCTTCAGGTGAAGAAATATCAACGAGACCTTTTCAATTAGTTACAGGAAGAGTTTGGAAAGGAACGGCTTTTGGTGGAGCAAAAGGAAGAACAGACGTTCCTGGAATAGTTGATTGGTATATGGATAAGAAAATTAATATAGACGATCTTATTACTCATGAATTTCCTTTAGAAGATATCAATAAAGCGTTTGATTTAATGCATGAGGGAAAATCTATACGTACTGTCATAAATTTTTAAAATAAAATTTATGAGCAATCTTAAATTAATTGAAAAGAACAAAAACTTTAATGGATTTCAATACGTATATTCACATTATTCAAAATCTAATAAATGTGAAATGTGTTTTTCTATTTATTTACCAAATACCAGTAAGAAGCTTCCAGTATTATATTTTTTAAGTGGCTTAACGTGTACAGAACAAAATTTCATTCAAAAATCTGGAATGCAAAAGTACGCATCTAAAGAAAAAATAATTATTATAGGACCAGATACTAGTCCAAGAGGAAATCAAGTCCCAGATTTTAACGAAAGTTTTTTAGGTAAAGGTGCTGGTTTTTATTTAAATGCCACCCAACGTAAATGGAAAAAAAATTACAATATGTATGATTATGTTACCAAAGAACTTCCAGAATTAATTAACAAAAACTTTAATGTAAATATTAAAAAACAGGGGATAATGGGCCATTCAATGGGAGGAATGGGATCTTTAGTTTGCGGAGTTCTAAATAAAAAAATTTTTAAATCTATTTCAGCCCTTGCTCCTATTTGTGATCCTTCTAAAAGTGCTTTTTCCTATAATGCATTTACTAAATATTTAGGAAAAAAAAGTAATCAATGGAATTTGTATAATCCTATTGAAGTATTTAAAAAAAATAAAATAAATAATAAGATATTAATTGATCAAGGTTTAAGTGATCAATTTATAAAAGATTTATACCTGGATGATTTTATCAAAGTATGTAAGCAAAATAATCAAAAAATATTATTAAGAAAACATAAAGATCATGGTCATGGTTATTATTTTATATCTACGTATATTAAAGATCATATAAAATTTCACAAAAAACTATTGTCCTAACACATCTGTATTTACAATTTTAAACTATATTTTTTATATATAATTAATATATTCATTAAAAAAATTATCTTGTAAAATATATTAAATATGTTTCTCTATATGATTAATTAATTTTTATGAGTGATAATTATAATATACAAAATTATATCAATGGAAGTTTTTCTGTTTCTACAAATACTGAAGAGATTAAAAATATAAATCCTTCTGATTTAAGTATCATTAATTCTTTTAAAGAAACTTCAATTGAGGATGTAGAAAGTGCAATTGACGTAGCAAAAAAATCTCAATCTAAATGGTCTAAAACTCCAGCTATAGAAAGAGCTTCTTACTTAAAAAAAATAGCTGAAGGTATTAGAAAAAATGAAGACGAATTTGTAAGGATAATTGTTGAAGAACAAGGAAAAATAAAAGATTTAGCAAAAGGTGAGGTGCAAGGAGCTGCAAATTATTTAGATTATACAGCTGAATGGGCTAGAAGAATTGAAGGAGAGATTGTTACTAGCGATTCACCTGATGAAAATATTTTTATTTTTAAAATTCCAATGGGAGTAGTTTCAGGAATTTTGCCTTGGAATTTTCCATTTTTTTTGATTGTTAGAAAACTAGCACCAGCTTTAGTCACAGGTAATACAATTGTTATAAAAGCTAGTGAAGAGACATCTAATAACGCTTATATGTTTTCTAAGCTCTTAGATGAAGCAGGAGTACCCAAAGGGGTAGTTAATTTTGTTTATGGAAGAGGTCAAACAGTTGGCAAATTACTAAGTTCTAGTAAAAAAATTGACATGATTAGCTTTACTGGAAGTGTAGAAACAGGTTCAGCAATTATGACTGAAGCTGCTAAAAATATTACCAAAGTAAACCTTGAACTCGGTGGAAAAGCCCCAGCACTTGTTTTAGCTGATGCAGATATTGATTTAGCTGTTTCTAAAATTCGTGATGCAAGAGTTATCAATAGTGGTCAAGTATGTAATTGTGTTGAAAGAGTATATGTAGACAAAAAAATTGCTGATGAATTTACAGAAAAATTAACTAAGGCAATGAAAAACACTAAGTTTGGAAATCCTAATACAAAAACTGATATAGATTATGGACCTTTGATCAATGAAGATGGCTCCAAGAAAGTAAGTGAATTAGTGAATTCAGCAAAAGGTTCTGGAGCAGAAATCTTAACTGGTGGAAACAGAGATGATTCATCTGAAGGAATTTATTATCAACCTACTGTTATAGCTAACTGCAAACAAGATATGAGAATTATACAAGAAGAAATTTTTGGTCCTGTTTTACCTTTAGTTGAATTTGAAGATTTAGATCAAGCGATTGAATATGCAAATGATTCTGACTATGGCCTTACCTCTTCCATTTTTACAAATAATTTAAAAACTGCTTTAAAAGCTTGTAACGAAATACGATTTGGAGAAACTATGATAAATAGAGATAACATGGAAATCTTCCAATCTTTTCATGCTGGACTAAGAAAGTCGGGCATTGGTGGTGCTGATGGTAAGCATGGACTTTATGAGTACATGCAAACTCATGCAGTATATATGAGAGCATAGTAAAATATATGAATAGTGAAATTACTGTAGCAGATATAATTGAAAATCTTAAAAACACCCCTATGGAGGAAATTGAAAATCAACCTCAGTTTGAAAAATATTTAACAACAAAAGAATTTACAAAAATTCACTCTGGTATGAAGTGGGCTGAAGGTCCATGTTATATAAAGAGTCATAAAAAATTGTATTTTAGTGATATTCCTAATAATCATTTACTTTCTTGGGATGGTAATAATATAAAGATTGAAAAAAATCCTTCTAATTTTATTAATGGCAATACTGAAGATCTTGAAGGAAATCTTATTTCATGTTCTCATGGTGGTCGCTGCATATACAAAACAGA
This sequence comes from Alphaproteobacteria bacterium, assembly GCA_045560915.1. GTDB lineage: Bacteria > Pseudomonadota > Alphaproteobacteria > HIMB59 > MarineAlpha5-Bin3. Next base: position 14,268 of record JBJKYT010000003.1, on the reverse strand, counting down.
TATAAACGGCAATACAACTACATTAGTGGATAAATATTTAGATAAGAAATTAAACTCTCCAAATGATGTTGTCGTAAAATCTGATGGTAGCATTTGGTTTACTGATCCACCTTATGGTATTTTATCAGATTATGAAGGATATAAAGGTGATATGGAATATGGAGCCTGTTATGTATTTAGATATGATCCAAAAGAAAATAATTTAGAAGTTGTTTCCAAAGATTTTTTAAAACCTAATGGATTAGCTTTTTCAGTCAATGAAGATAAAATTTATATTGCAGATAGTGGAGGATCACATGATGTTAACGCTCCAAATCAAATAATGGTTTATGATATTATTGAAAATAAAATTTTAAAAAATGGCAAAGTATTTCACAAATTTAACCCCTTTTTTGCCGATGGTTTTAGAGTTGATAAAGACGATAACGTTTGGACTAGTGCAGGTAAGGGAATAAAATGTTTTAACCCTCAAGGTGAAGTAATTGGACAATTATTACTGCCTGATCTTGTTGCAAACTTAACTTTTGGAGGAGAAAATAATAATATTCTTTATGTAACTAGCTCTTCTAATCTTTACTCTATGGAATTAAATCAACAAGGAAAATGAATAAAATTTAAATATTAATTTATCCTTTTACAGCTCCTAACGTTAAACCTCTTACTATATATCTTTGAGCAAGCAAGCAGAGTATTAAAGGTACAATCATAGATAGCATAGTTTTTGTTCCAATATACCAATATTCAACACCTCGATTTTGAACACTCACAGAACTATAAAGAGGTAATGTTAAATTTTTCATCGTTAATATTTTTGCAAAGAAATAATCATTCCAAACAAAAGTAAACATAATTAATGATGATGCTGCAATTGCAGGAACTGATAAGGGCACTGCAACTTTTAAAAAAGCACCAATATGAGTGGCACCATCAACCATGGCTGCTTCTTCTAATTCTATAGGTAAATCAAGAAAAGTTTGTCGAACAATAACAATAACAAACGGCATAATAAAAGTAGTATGAACAATTATTAAACCAAGTTTAGTGTCATATATACCAAGTGCATTCCAAATTACAAAGAAAGGAACAACCGCTGCTGCTGGTGGTAATACTCTTTGAGAGATAAACCAAATAGTAAGATCTTTATTGGGTGGAAAACGAAATCTGAAACGAGCAAGAGCATAAGCTGCCGGCAAGCCAATGACAAGTGCTAAACCTGTTGAAACTAATGATATGATACTACTATTATATATGGCTAAATGAGCTTCTGGGAAAGATAAATGAGTCTTCCAATTATCTAATGTTGGTTCAAAATTGATCCAAGGTAAACCAAGACCACTAACAACAAAAGTATCAAGTGGAACTCTTAAGCTATTAGAAAAAGACCACCATAGAGGAAAGAAAAAAATCATAGCAACAAACAAAGCTAGAAAAGTATAAATTGAAGTTAATAGAACACCTTGATTTTTATTCATTTTATTATTTTATCCTTTCACCGCGCCTAATGTCAAACCTTGCACGATATATCTTTGAGCAAGAATAGCCAAACTCATTGGAATAGCTATTGTTATAAAAGTACGTACGGCCAATCCTCCAAAATGAAATCCTGAATTAAGACCACCTGATCTTACATATAGCGGTAAAGTTTCTTGAAATTGACTTAAGGCAAAAACAATAAGATATTCATTCCAAGCAAAACTAAACATTATTAAGCTTGAAGCTACTATTGCAGGTATAGCTAAAGGAATGGCAATAAAAAGAAATGATCTTAAATGATTAGCACCATCAACCATAGCTGCTTCTTCTAATTCTATAGGAATATCAATAAATGCTTGTCGAACAATAATAATTACAAAAGGTAAGATAAATGCACTCTGAAGAAAAATAATAGCAATTTTTGTATCATATAAATTAACTATATTAAAAATGTAATGGTAGGTTAGTAAAACTGTTATTATAGGAATTAATCTAAGAGCTAAAAAAAAAATTAAAATATATTTATTTGAATTAAAAGAAAACTTAAAGCGCGCAAGAGAATATGCAGCTGGTAATCCAAGAATTAAAGCAATTATAGTAGAAAGTGGCGCTATAATTAAACTTCTAGTTATAGAAGAGTATAATTCTGGACTTCGAAGCTCACCTTTCCAACTTGCTAATGTAGGAGAATATTGATCCTCCGGAATACCAAAAATTTGTATAACTCCATTAAATTCAATTTTTGTCAAACTTAATAAGCAAATCCAGAAAATAGGTAATAAAAAAATAATTAAAAAAAAATAGGAAACTAAAGTATAAAAAATTGATTTTTTTTTTGATTCCATTTTACAATTTTCCTAAACAGTAGTCGCTTGAAAATTTGTGAGCTTTTTTTAACATATTTTCAGGTTTGATTTTTTTTGAAATCATATCATTAATAATACTTGCAGCAAAATGATCTCCTGCTCCTAATATATTTGGGTTTTTATAATCTATTTTATTATTATTTTTGACAGAAAAAATTCTTCCGTGATCTACATAGATACTTTTCTTTTTATTATGAATAATAATATAATTAATTTTTTTAGATAAATTTAAAATATTTTTCATTGATGTTTGGTTAAACTCTTTACATTTTTTATCTTTAAATAAAGTTGGCAATTCTTTCGTTGAAAAAATTAAACAGTCAAGTTTATTTAAATATTTATCAAGATTAAATTTATTTAATGATTTGTCTGATATGTCTGCTGAAAAAAATTGTCCTGGTTTTTTATTTAATACTAAATTTCCAAATTTATCTATAAATTGTGTATTATCTAAATACATAAAGTGAACCCATGATGAGTCACCAATATTTATTCTTTTTTTTGGTTTTTTTGATAAAAATCTAACTATAACTGTTTTAGTGCTTTTCAATTTGCTTATTAGTATTACTACGTCACTAGTTAGGCCATTTCTTATAATACTTTTGTAATCAACTTTTAATTTTTTAAGCTCCTGTATAGCATTATCACCATCCTGGTCTTTTCCAAGAATAGTTACTGATTTCATTTTTATTTTTTTATTGAGGTATCTAATTCCTCTAATAGTATTAGAAATTCCCCCAAATCGAGTTACTAAAGTTGCGTCCCTTGTATCTGATGATTCTTTCGGATATCTTTTTAAAGTATAGATCATATCTTTCATAGTATGACCACAAACGCAGATATCAAATCTGAATTTTTTTTGAAGATATGCCATAAAAGAATTTAATTAGTGTAAATTACTAAATTCTTTTACCTGTCTCACTATTAAATATATGAATATTATCAAGCTGAGGACTCATCTTAAATTCATTCCCAGGCTTCAAGAGGTGAGATTTTGGAACGTCTAAACATATTTCTTGGTCACCTAGATTGGCAAAAACTAATGACTGTGAACCTGTTGGTTGATCTACTTTAACTATTAAATTAATTGCATCTTCTGATGCAGATTGATTAATATCAACATGTTCAGGACGGAAACCATAAATAATTTCTTGTCCCTCACTAACATTAGCGTTTTCAGGTATTAAAAATAATGAATTATCTTTTGATTTAGAATATTTTTTTCCTTTTTCTGAAACTACTTTTCCAGGAATTTGATTCATTGATGGAGAGCCAATAAAACTAGCAACAAAGGTATTATTTGGCTGGTCATATAATTCGTCTGGTGAACCTACTTGTTCAACAATTCCTCCATTTAAAACGACTATTTTATCTGCCATTGTCATAGCTTCAATTTGATCATGTGTAACATAAACCGTAGTTGTTTTAACTTCGTAGTGGATTTCTTTGATTTGATTTCTCATCATTACTCTTAATTTTGCATCTAAGTTTGATAAAGGCTCATCAAATAAAAATACTTCAGGATCACGAACTATAGCTCTTCCCATCGCAACACGTTGTCTTTCTCCTCCAGATAAGTTTCGAGGTAGGCGTGATAATAAATGAGTAAGACCTAGCATTTCTGCAGCATCTGCCACTTTTTTATCAATAATAGACTTTTCAACTTTACGCATACGTAAACTAAAACCAATATTTTTAGCAACTGATAGATGAGGATAAAGAGCGTAGTTTTGAAATACCATTGAAACATCTCTGTCTCTAGGAGCTAGTTGATTGATTACTTTATCTCCTAATGAAATTTCTCCACTATTGATATCTTCTAATCCTGCAATCATTCGAAGAAGAGTTGATTTACCACAGCCAGAAGGTCCAACTAAAACTATAAACTCCCCATCATTAATTGCTAAACTTACATCAAATAATACTTGTGTCTTATCATAAAACTTATTTACGTTGGTTATTGTTAAATCTGCCATAATAAATATTTCACCTCCTAATTTATCCTTTTACAGCTCCTAAAGTTAAACCTCTTACTATATATCTTTGAGCAAGTAGGCAAAGTATCAATGGTAGTATTACTGCAATCATTGTTCGAACGGCAATAAACCAAAATTGAACACCACGAGAATCTACCCCTCCTGCAATATAAATAGGGAGAGTAAAATTTTTCATCATTAAAACACTTACAAAGAAATAATCATTCCATGCAAAAGTAAACATAATTAAGGAAGCAGCTGCAATCGCAGGAACTGATAAGGGCACTGCAACCTTTAAAAAAGCTCCGATATGAGTTGCACCATCAACCATGGCTGCTTCTTCTAATTCTATAGGTAAATCAAGAAAAGTTTGCCGAACAATAACAACAACAAACGGCATAATAAAAGTAGTTTGAACAATGATCATACCAAATTTAGTGTCATATATACCAAGCATATTCCAAAGAACGAAAAAAGGAACAACCGCTGCGGCAGGAGGCAAAACTCTTTGAGAGATAAACCAAATAGTAATATCTTTATTTGGTGGAAAACGAAATCTGAAACGAGCAAGAGCATAAGCTGCCGGCAAACCAACGACAATTGCTAAAGCAGTTGAGATTACAGCAATAATGCTACTATTATATAAAGCTATGTGAGCTTCAGGAAAAGACAACTGATGCTGCCAATTACCTAAAGTTGGTGTAAAATTAATAAATGGAATTCCAACTCCAGTAACTGTGAAAGTTTCTTTTGGAATTCTTAAACTATTAGAAAATGACCACCATAAAGGGAAGAAAAAAATCATCGTAATACCTAAAGCTATAATAGTATAAATTGATGTTAATAAACTTCCTTGATTCTTATTCATAAGTTTTTCTCAGACGAGTAAAGAATAACATAACAAAAACCATTACTACAATTAGCATTAGGAATGATCCTGCACTTGCATAACCAAAATCATTCATTTTAAATGCTTTATTAAAGACTAAAAAAGAGACTGATTGAGTTGCAGTACCTGGCCCACCTTTTGTTAGTGAAGCAATATAATCATATAATTTTGCTGATTCAGCAACTCTTAGTAAAATAACTAAAACAATAATAGGTTGTAACAGAGGAAGTATTACAGAAGTCCATATTTTGTATGCAGACTTTGTATCAAGTGTTGCTGCCTCTATTAAATCATCAGGAATTCCTTGAAGTGCCGCTAGGAAAACTAAAAAGCAAAATGGTGTCCATTGCCATACATCTACTAGCATAACTGAAAATGGTGCCCAGTTATGATTTGATAAAAAAGGTATCCCCATCCAGGCTAAAGGTCCGCTTATTTCAAAGAGAATGGTGAAAAACATGAATCCAATTGCAAACGGAGTTGCAAATATAGGAAGTATCATTAAGGATCGCATAAACCCTCGACCATAAATACGCCTATTAAATAAAAATGCTAAGAATAAACCAAGTATTATTTCTATAACAACTGATACTATAACGTAAATAAATGTAAATTTTGCTGCATCTTGATATTCTTGGTCATTTATTACTCTTTTATATTTTTTGAATCCAACCCAATCATATTTGATTTGTAATTCTTTTTGTTTTATTTTTTTTGTTCTAATAGATCCATCAGACCGTGTTTTTGGGTTTCCATCCTTATCAAGGACTGGAATTTCTTCAACACCAGTAATGACAACTTCTCTTTTGACATCGGTAAAACTTAAATAGAGAGAAAAGAATAATGGAGCAATTGTAAGAGTTAAAACCCATATTACTGCTGGTAGCAAAAACAATAATTTTATTCTTTTATCCCATCTAATCATGATCTAATTAATTTGTTTTAAAGTTATATATTATTCTGGCTCGTAAATATACGAGCCAGAAAAAAAGATTAACTACTGGTTATATCCAATAGCTTCTTGATACATGTTTAGAACTCTATCTCTACCACAACGATCAGTGATTTCTTCCCATGATGCTGCAGTATCATCTAAAGCTTCATCAGTAGATTTTTGACCACTCATAGCTGCCGATAGGTTTTTGTCCATGATATCCCAATATTCTGGAGTACAAACAATTCTTAAGTACTCTAGACTAATTGGAGCAGTATAGTTTTCATGATATGCATCACTATACATCTGGATATCAGTTGGAGCCCAACCATATGCATCATATTGATCCATAGTAGCTGAACCATTTGGTTCTAAGTAGTTAAAGTAAGCTCCTGGATCAACACCTGTCCATCCGTTTGCTGCACTCCACATATGCCAAGGCTCTGTAGCCATAAATGACAAATATGCGTAAGCTGCTTCAGGATTTGCAGAGAATTGTGAAACTACACCGTGCCACGTTCCACCAGTTGTATTTCCGTAAGTAACTGGATTGTCAGTTTCAACCATGACTTTTTTCTCGTGATCATAATATGTTGTTGAGCTTGGAATCGCGATTGATCCACAAACACCTTTAATATTTGATCTACTTTCATCTTGGCATAGAGATCCTACATCTCCCCAACTAAACGTGAATACAGCTTTTCCTCTTAGGAAAACGTCCCAAGCTTCTCCAAGACTCCATCCAATCTGAGCCGAAGGACCAGTTTTATGAAGTTCTTGTAAGAAATTAAGAGCCGCTTTATGACCTGGGCTATTAATTAATGGAGTCATATCATCTGGATCAAACCAATAAACACCATGATATTTATCAAGTGGTCCTGGAGTGATTGCAAAAGATGCTGACAAAGATTGGAAGTGATAGTGACCTTGTTCACCAACTTTTAAGTGCAATACTGTACCGTAGTCAGCGTCATCATCACCTTTATCCCAATTCTTTCCATTAAAGAAAGCAGAGATTTGAAGAAGTTCTTGAAGAGTTTCAGGAACTTTTAATTCATCTCCAGTTTCAGCTTTGTATTGAGCTGCCATTTCTGGATTATCAATAGCATCAGTTCTGTAATAGAAAACTTGACCATCAAAGTCATTCATAACACCGTAACCAACACCATTCCATTCGTGCAACTTTCTTAAATTTGGTGGAATGCTATCATAACTCCATTGACCGTAGTCAGGAGTTCCATAACCAATTTCTTCTACTGGAATGATATAGTTTCCATCAACTAAGTCACCATAAAAGAATGCACCTGTGATTGTTGCATCATATAAACCAGTACCATTTTTCATGTCTAACATCATTTTTGAGTAAAGATCAGCAAAAGGAACTAAAGCAAGTTCAACTGTTGCACCTGATAACTCTTCCCAAATTGGACGTGCACTATACAACGGTCCAGAGATACCACCTTTAGGTCCAGAGTCTAAACTTAAAACAGTAATAGTTTCTCCTTCAAAAGGTTTTTCATCAGGTCCATAAGCTGCACCTAATTGTTCTCTTGTTATGTTTATAACCGTGCCATCTTCATGAATTAGATCAACAGTTCCGTCGTCTTTCCAATTAACATGTTTTCCAGCAACCGCAGGTAATGCAATTGCAAGAGCAGATAACAATGTTACAAAAGTAGTAATTACTTTATTTATCATATTAATTACCTCCTAAATAAAATTATAAATATTATAATTATAAAAAGATAATGATTAAAAAAGAGAATAAAGAAACTAAATAATATATATATAAATTTTATATTTACTTATTTCTTTAAGCTTTGAAAAAGCCTTAAATACCTTGATTTGTTTATTGTTTTAGAATTATTTCATTAATTTTTAATATGTGATTTAAAACAGGTAGAAAAGTTTCATTATATAATTGATTATAAAAATTAGCGTTTTCTTTACTAGGTAAATAAATTTCATTTTCAAAATCTAGACTATTTATTATTTCGCTAAAGTTTGAAAAATAACCTGCAGCAATTGCTCCTGAAAATGCTGCTCCTAAACTAACTGTTTCAACTAAATTAAGTACATTAATTTTTTTATTTAAAACATCTGATCTTATTTGCATTAATAATTTATTTTGAGTTGCACCACCAGTAGTTAATATTTCATCATACTTCATATTTGTTAGGTTTTTCATTGTTTCAAAAACATTTTTTGTATCTAGTGATACTCCTTCAAGTACAGATCGTAATAAATTTGAAGAATTTGATTCAGTGCTTAATCCAGTAAATGCTCCTCTAGAGTTTAATACTTGATTTGGAGGAGAGCCAAATCTTAAATGAGGAAAAAAATTAACTCCGTTTGAACCAGGAGGAACAGATTTAACTTTTTTTATAATTTCTTCATAACTTTCTTTTTTAGCTACTATACTTTTTATCCAATCTATAGAGGCACTTGTCGTCCATATACTTCCAAAAAGATAATAGTATTTTTTTTCAGCTGATACAATTACATGTTCAACTAAACCTAAATCAATTAATTTAAGATCTAGCGATGGCTTATCTATTCCAGTTAACACACACTCTGCAGTTCCTATGGAATTAGACATTATACCAGGTTGTATACATCCTGTAATTAAAGCACTTAATGGATGATCATGCCCTCCCACACCTACCACACAATTTTCAGAAAGACCTGTTATTTTACTTGCTTCATTGGTTATATTGTTGAGTTTAGTACCAGTAGGCTTAACATCAGGAAAAAAACTTTTTTTTAATTTTAATTCATCAATAATTTCATTTGACCATTGAAGATTATTTAAATCAAATGCAAAAGTTCTACATGCCAAACTATAGTCAGTAGCTAATTCGCCTGAAAGCCTCCAAGCTATATAATTTGCAATGATTACCCATTTACTACTTTTTTTATAAATATCTGGCTCATTTTCTTTAAGCCATAACATTTTATTAATTCCAAATATGGGTTCTTGTACTAATCCTGTAATTTTAAATAACTTATCACTACCAAATATACTTTCAATTTTTTCAGATTGTTCTTTTGCTCTTTTATCAAACCAAGCAATAGAATGATAGATAGGTTCATTTTTTTCATCTAAAATTATTGCTGTTTCTCCAACACTTGCAACAGCTACAGAAACAACTCTTTTAGGGTTATCTATAAAACTTAAGCTTTTTTTTATTACACTTGCAGTAGTTTCCCAAATTTCTTGTGGATCATAATGTGCCCAACCAATATTAGAGTGGTAAATTTTTGGACTATCACTAGCCTGACTTATTAATTTTCCTTTTTGATCAAAAATTAATGCTCTTATTTTTGAACTTCCAGCATCAATTCCCATAAATAAAGGTTTTTCAGAAATCATTTTTTTAGTTATAATATAAAATACTATTTATGGAAAATTTTTTTAAAAAAACCCAAGGAAGATGTTTTGGTACTTTTAATTTAAAAGGAGAACAATTAGCTCTTTCTTTTAAACATGCATTAGAAACGGGTTATAATTTTTTTGATACGGCCCAATGGTATGAGAATGAATTTGATTTAGGTGAAGCAATTAAAAAAACAGGTATTAATCGCTCTGATATTATGATCACAACTAAGGTGCATCCTGATAATTACAAAGAAGAGCTATTTATCAACTCAGTCCACAAAAGTTTAAAAGATTTAAAAACAGACTATGTAGATGTTTTACTATTACATTGGCCAGATAAAAGTGGAGATAATTCATTATCTTTAGATTTATTGCAAAAAACACATGATAAAGGTTTAGCAAAATATATAGGAGTAAGTAATTATAATATAACAATGCTTACTGAAGCTATTAGTAAATTAAAAGTAAAGCCTATTACAAACCAAATTGAATTTCATCCTTTAATTGATCAATCAAAAATTTTAAATTTCGCAAAAAGTAAGAACATTGATTTATTTGCTTATTGCTCAATAGCTAGAGGAAAAATTTTGGAAATCAGCACTTTAAATAACATTGCTATCAGACACAAAATCTCTATTCCTCAAGTTGCTCAACATTGGGCTTATCAAAAAGGTGTAATAGTTAATTCTATGTCTACAAAGCCAAATAATATTAATGATAATTTTAATATCTTAAATTTTGAACTATCTACTGAAGAAATGGATCAAATATCAAATCTTAATTCAGAAAATTACAGAATAGTTACTAGAGAAAAAATGGATGATAAAGATCCTCCAATGGGTAACTGTGTTCCTGATTGGGACTAATTTTAGACTTTTTAAGGATAAAATAGGTATAATTAAAATAGATAATTTTTAGACTTTTTGTCTAAATTTATTTGTAAGATAATATTTATAAATATAGAGGAAAAAATAAAAAAATGAAAAGATCTGAAATTAATAATATTATTAAAGAAGCAAAAAAATTTTTTAATAAACACAATTTCATATTACCGCCCTTTGGATATTGGAATTTGAATGATTGGAAACAAAAAAATAAAGATAAGATTGATGAGATTATTGATCGATCTTTAGGATGGGATATCACAGATTTTGGATATAATGATTTTTGGAAAACAGGCATTTGTGTTTTTACAATTCGTAATGGCAATCAAGAAAACATAAAAAAAGGTAGCGGGAAAACATACGCTGAAAAACTATTTTTTTTAGAGGTTGATCAAAGTGTTCCTTCACATACTCACTATGTGAAGATTGAAGATGTAATAAATCGTGGCGGGGGCTTGCTAGGAGTTGAGTTATTTAATTCTAAAGAAGATGGAACACCAGATGATTCCTCGAATATTATTTTATCAAAAGACGGTGAAAAAGTTGAATTTTCTCCAGGTGAGCATTTTTATTTAAAGCCAGGCGAGAGCATCACTCTTGTTCCTGGAGTTTACCATAAATTTTGGGGATCAAATGAAAAAGTTTTGGTAGGAGAAGTGTCTTTAGCTAATGATGATGTGAATGATAATGTCTTCGTTGAAGAAGTAGGCAGATTTCCAGATATAGAAGAGGATGAAGAACCATATCATTTATTAATTACAGATTATGATTCATTTATATGAAAAAAAACTTTAAATTTGATTTAAAAAAATCAAATAAAAAAGCTCTTTGTTTAGGGATAGCTGTGACTGATACATATGCTAAATCAATAGATAAGATACCTAAATGGGATACTTTAGGCACATTTGATGAAGTTAAATACGGAGCAGGTGGATGTGCAGTGAATACAGCGATTAATTTAAATTCTCTTGGTATTAATTGCGGAGTATCGGCAGCGATTGGAAAAGATTTAAATGGTGAATTTATCATTGATCGATTAAAAAAAAGAAAAATAGATACTACCAACATTATAAAAACAAAAAATAATACTGCGATTACTTTTGCAATGATCTCTTCAAATGGCAAAAGAAGATACTTAACTAATTGGGGAGCTAATGATATTTTTTCAATTAAAGATTTAGTATTTTCAAATATACAAAAATATTCCTTAATTCATTTATGTGGCACTTTTGCAATGAAAACTTTTGATGGCAAGCAAACATTAGAGTTTGTAAAAAAAATTAAAAAAAATAAAAGTAAAATTTTAATATCTATGGATACTATTTTTAATACTAAGGTTAATTGTTTAAAATTAATTAAAGATCTTTTCCCTTACCTTGATATTTTTTTCCCAAGTATTGAAGAATTAACATTAATTACTGGGTATAATAGTATCAAAAAAAATATAGATTTTTTAAAAGCAACTAAAATTCCATTAACAGGTATTAAAATGGGTAAAGAAGGATCAATTTTTATTCATAATAATAATGCTTCATATTGCTCTCCATTTAAAGTGAAAGTAATTGATACTTCAGGTGCAGGAGATGCATTTATGGCAGGTTTAATTTTTGCAACTTTGAGTGAATATTCTCTTAATTATTCCATGATATTTTCTACAGCTTGTGCAGCTAATAATATCCAACATGTAGGAGCATCTGGAAATGTGCCATATTTTAATAAAGTAGAAAAATTTATAAATGAAAATTTAAATAGTGTAACAAAAGTAAATAATTTTATAAGAAGTATAAATTAATTTCCTATGAATAAAAAATTATTACTTTCAATGCATAGAAAAATGCTCACAATTCGCCTTTTTGAGGAAAAACTAAATTCACTTTTTTTACAAGGTCAAATACCTGGAACATTACATTTATATAATGGACAAGAAGCTTGTGCAGTGGGTGTTTGTGAAAATTTAAATGATAAGGATTGGATATTAAGTACTCACAGGCCGCATGGTCATGCAATAGCTAAAGGAGTTTCTCTTAAATCTATGATGGCTGAATTATTTGCTAAAGAAACTGGATGTTGTGGTGGTTTTGGAGGATCAATGCATGTAGGTGATATTAATAAAGGTTCTGTTCCTGCCATCGCTATAGTTGGAGGAAATATCCCAATTGCTACGGGGGTAGCTTTATCATTTAAAATGCAAAAAAGAAAAAATGTTGTTTGTTGTTTTCTTGGCGATGGTGCAATTAATGAAGGTGCCTTTCATGAAGGTGTAAATATGGCATCTATATGGGGTTTGCCATTAATTTTTGTTTGTGAAAATAATTTGTATGGAGCTTCTACTAAAATTGAAAATATGATTGGAGTAGAAAAATTAACTGATAGACTAAAAGGTTATGGAGTAAAATCTTTTTCAGTAGATGGTATGGATGTCACAAAAGTTTATACTATGATTAATAATTTGATCAAAAAAATCAAATCTGGACAAGGTCCATTTTTTTTAGAATGCAAAACATATAGATTTGTTGGACACTCTCGTAGTGATACTAATAAGTACAGAGAAAAAAGTGAAGAAATATTTTGGAAAAAAAAGGATCCAATTATCAGAATAGAAAAGAAATTAATTAAAGAAAAAATATTAGATAATTTATCTATTAATAAAGTACATGAAGAAATTAAATATGAATTAAATCAAGCTGTAAAATTTGCTAAATCTAGTCCTCATCCTAAAATTCTTAATATGAAAAAGTATGTCTATGCGTAATAATAAAAATTCTACTCAGAAAATGACAATAGCAGAATCTTTAAGATTAACAATTCGACAAGAAATGGAAAGGGATAAAAAAGTTTTTTGTATAGGAGAAGATATTGGAATTAAAGGGGGGTTTGGTGGAGCATTTACCGTTACATTGGGTTTATCTGAGCAATTTGGTCATGAAAGAATTTTAGACACACCAATTTCAGAAACAGGTATCGCGGGAGTAGCAATAGGAGCCGCACTCTCTGGTATGCGTCCTATTGCAGATGTTCAATATTCAGATTTTTTATTTTGTGCTATGGATCAACTTGTTAATCAGGCTGCAAAACTAAGATTTATGTCTGGTGGAAAATTAAAAGTGCCAATGGTAATGCGAGCACCTGGTGGAGCAACAACGAGAGGCTCTCAACATAGCCAAAGTCTTGAATCGTATTTTCTTCATGTGCCAGGCCTCAAGGTTGCATGCCCTTCCACGGCTTATGATGCAAAAGGTTTGTTAACTTCTGCCATAAGAGATGATAGTCCTGTACTTTTTTTTGAACACAAATTACTATATGGCAGCAAAGGTAATAGAGCTGAAAAAGGTTCTATTTCTCCTGTAGGAGAGGTCCCTCTTTATGATTATACTATTCCTTTTGGTAAAGCTAAAATAAGAAAAAAAGGTAAAGATGTAACAATATTGGGAAAATTAAGAAGTGTTTATACTGCTTTAGAAGCTTCCAAAACTCTTGAACAACGCAATATTTCTTGTGAAGTCATTGATCCTAGAACAATTGTTCCTTTTGATTCTAAACTATTATTTAATTCTGTAAAAAGAACAGGTCGTTTAGTTATAGTTGATGAATGTACAAAGACCGGAGGTTGGGCTGGAGAAATTTCTGCTTTAGTTCAAGAGAATATATTTAAATACTTAAAAAAACCTGTGGTTAGAGTAACAGCCCCTGATACGCCAGTACCTTTTGCTCCGAAACTAGAAAATTTTTTTATACCTCAAGCAAAAGATGTTGTTAAAGAAGTCTTAAAATTATTTTAATGTCTTTAGTTTCATTAAAAGAATTACTAGAAACAGCAAATAAAAATAATTTTGCGGTTGGTTACTTTGAAGCCTGGGATTTATATTC
>JBJKYT010000002.1:0-19467 GCA_045560915.1 Alphaproteobacteria bacterium | reverse complement strand
AAATTTGTTTCAACAAATACAATTAAAATTTTAGATAATAAAAACACGTAAAGATAAAGTCTTGCTTTCACAATATTTGAACTATATAGATTACATCTTTGTGGGGCCCTTAGCTCAGTTGGTAGAGCAATTCCCTTTTAAGGAATGGGTCACAGGTTCGAATCCTGTAGGGCTCACCATTTTTCAATGAAACAAACTATAGTAAAAAATATCGCAACTGGAATCACTAAAAAATGCGATATCCTTAGTAAAAATAATAATTTTTTAGAAGTTGTTTTAGAGGGTACTACTATTAAACTAACACTTAAAAGAAAATCAGATGTTTACATAGGTTTTTATAAAGGTATGGAATTTATTTCTGAGGGATAATTCTATTTTCTAGTATTAATCTTTCGTTTTTAGAATCTTCCTTCAAAAATTTTTTAATACTATCAGATTTAATTTTATTACCTTTTCCTATACCTGGACAATTAATAGAAATATCTTTATTCCATACCTTTGGATTCATATTCTCATTCCAAAATGGCCATGTTCTACATTGAGAGGGTCTGCTTTTATATACTGAGCATTTATTATTTTTTAGAAATATACATTTTCCATTAAGGTTATTTTTTTCAACTAAATGAATAAAACCATCAGTTATTTGGCAATATTTTTCCTTAAACATTTTTATTGATATATTAAAATATTTTGCAAATCTTTTTAGATCATCTGGACTCAAGTAAACAAATCCATAAGAGTCTCTTGAAACACAACAGTTTCCTGATCCTTGACATTCAAATCTTATTCCCTCTTTATAATCAATAGTATTCATTATCCTGCATTTAGTGTTTTAATTGCTGTATCTCTTTCATGAATATATAATAAATCTTTAAGATTTTTATTTTGATTTAACTGTGGATCATAATTTATAATATTTTCTGCATATATCTTGGCTTCTTCAAGTAAATCGCCATCATAACTTAAATCTGCAATATTAAATGATGGTAACCCAGATTGTCTTTTTCCCAAAACTTCACCTGGTCCTCTAATTTTTAAATCTTCCTCAGCAATAAGAAAGCCATCATTAGTATTTGCCATAATATCCAATCTTTTCTTTGCCGTATCATTAATATTTTCTCTATGTAAAAGTATGCAATATGATTCTTCATCATTTCTTCCAACACGACCTCTTAGTTGATGAAGCTGAGCTAATCCAAATCTTTCAGCATGTTCAATTATTATTGTGGTAGCTGATTTAATATCAATACCTACTTCTATAACTGTAGTTGCTACTAAAATTCGGTAATCTTCATTTTTAAATTTTTCCATTGTTAATTCTTTATCTTTTTCACTTAACTGACCATGTATAAGCATTACTTTATTCTTAAATATTTTATTAAGTGCAATATAACGATCAGTAGCTGCTTTAAGATCAAGTTCTTGTGATTCTTCTATAAGAGGGCATACCCAAAAAAATTTATCATTTGAATTATTGATTTTCTTTTTAATTCTCTCAATTAAATTTTTTTCTTTTTTTAAAGTTAATGATGATGTTTTTATAGGTTTTCGGACCAATCGGTTTTTCAATTAATCTACTTTCATCCATATCACCATATGCTGCTAAAGTTAAAGTTCTTGGTATAGGAGTGGCACTCATAACTAATATAGAGGGACGAAAACCTTTATAATTAAAAGCCATTCTTTGATACACACCAAATCTATGTTGTTCATCTATTACTGATAACCCTAATTTTTTAAAGTTCACTCCTTCTTGAATCAAAGCGTGAGTTCCAATTATTATTTGTGTTTTGCCATTTTTTATTCTGTCTAATTTTTCTATTCTTTTTTTACCTTTATCTTTTCCAGTAAGAATATCTATCTCAATTGGAAGATTTAAAATAAGTTTTGAAATATTTTCATAATGTTGATAAGCAAGTATGCTAGTAGGTGCCATCAATGTTACTTGATAACCTGATTCTATAACAGTTAACATAGAAATTAAAGCTACAATAGTTTTTCCAGAACCAACATCTCCTTGAAGTAATCTAATCATTTGTTTATTTGAAACAAGATCTTTTTGAATCTCATTAACTACATTTATTTGTGAATTTGTAAGTTTGAATTCTAAATTTTTAATTAAATTATTTTTTAATTTATTATTGTTTTTAAAAACAACAGATATCTTTTTATTGTCTATAGTTCTTATGATACAAATAGCTAATTGGTGAGCTAACAACTCATCAAAAGCTAATCTTCTTCTAAAAACATTTTTTTCACTATATGTATCTTCAATTTCAGGATTGTGTAATTTCTCTATTGCTTCTTTCCAAGATATAAAATTATATTTTAAAAGTAATCTTTCCTCAATCCATTCTTTTAAATTTGGTATTGAATCCAAAACTTGATTTGATAATTTTATAAAAGTTTTCATGTTTAAGCCTGCAGTTAAGGAATAAACGGGTTCTTTTTCTCTTAATAACTGAATATCTGTAACATTTTCTATATTTGATGGATGGGTAATTTGAAATTTATTTTTAAAAAATTCTAATTTACCAGAAATCATTTTAAAACTTTTAGTGGGTAAAATTGACCTAATAACAGGATGCCTTGCATTAAAATAAACTATATCTATTGCAGTTTCATTTGCCAAACAGCTAACACGATATGGTTGTCTCCTGAATTTAGAAGGATAATGTTTTATAACCTCTATTTTTAGAGTTACGAATTCATTAAGAGGAGCATCGTGAATATTTTCGTAATATTTTTTTTCTATAATTTTATATGGAAAATGCCATAAAAAATGTATGTTTAAATTTATACCCAACTTGTTAATTATATTTTCTATTTTTGGTCCAACACCCTTTAATTTATTGATTGGAGAGAGTAATAAGTCTAAATGTGCTGGTCTCATAAATTATAATAATTTATTTACTATATTATATTGAGAATCATATGAAATTAAATTCACTTAAAAAAATTATCAGATATCGCTCATCTTATTCTGGTACAAAAGAAACTGACATCATGTATGAAAGATACTTTATAAGAAATTTAGAAAAATTTAATAAAAACGAGTTAAATCTATTAGTATCTGTTTTTGATTATTATTCAGATGATCTTATTTTTCAAATATTAACAAAGAAAATAAAACCTGATAATAAATTTAAAAGTCTTTTTGATAGAATAGACCTGATATAAATGAAATCAATAGGTCCTATTATTGAAAATACAGAATCATTTCTTATTTCTGAAATATTTAATCAAGAAGAAAATTCAATTATTTATATAGGCAAAGATGAAAGAGAAATTATAAATATTAAAAAAAAACTAAAATGGTTATTGCCAAATCAAAAGATATTACTTTTCAAAGCCTGGGATCAAATACCTTATGATAATATTTCGCCTTCGAAAGAAGTTCAAACTTCAAGACTAGAAACACTTTATTATTTAAGTGCTAACACAGATGAAAAAATTATAATTTTAACAACTATTAATGCAATTATTCAAAAAATTATTCCAAAACATGAATTAAAAAAAAATTATATAAAGATTTCCAAAAGTTCAAAACTAAAAATTGATGAATTGTTACCTTTGCTTTTAAAACTTGGGTATGAAAGAGTTTCAATTGTAAGAGATAAATCTGAATTTGCAGTGAGAGGATCAATTATTGACATTTATCTTCCTCAATTAGAAAATCCTATAAGAATTGATTTGTTTGATAATGATATTGAATCTATATTTGAATTTGATGTAATTACACAAACAAGAATAAGCAAATCGAATTTAAATAATTTATCTATTAATGCAAGTACTGAACTAATAATTGATACAGAACATTTAGAAAAATTCAGATCAAATTTTAGAGAAAAATTTCAAGATTATAGAAAAAGCCAAGTATATAATTCATTTTCAGAAGGAATTATTCCATCTGGAGGAGAACAATATTTACCTTTGTTTAATAAAAATTTAGATACTTTATTTGACTATTTAAAAAAAAATATTTTAATAATGCATAATGACATAAATGAATTATTTGAAGAAAGAATTGAAAATTTATATGATTATTATAATGCTAGAATAGACACAAATGATAGTTTTTATCTAGATCCAAGTTTTTTATTTATAGATAAAAAAATTTTTAATGACGCAATTGTAAATTTTGAATTAATAAAATTTTCTCCATTCTATAATGATGGTTTTATTAAAACTAATTTAAATAGAGTTAATAATTTATCTTCAATCCGTAAGGAAATAGATTTTGCTTTTATCAAAAAATTTTTTGAAATTAATTCTAAAATAAATAAAATTGTAATTTGTTGTAATTCCAAAGGTTCTTTAGAAAAAGTATTCAAGATTTTAAGTGAAAATATATTTATTTCTCCAATTGAAATTGAAAATTATAATCATTTATCTAATGAAAAATTATTTATTACTGTATTAGAAATTGAGGAATCATTTCAATTACATAATACTATATATATTAATGAAAAATCTATTTTTGGATATTCTTTATCTGTAAAGACTTCTCAAAAAAAACAAAAGACAAAATTTCTTTTTGAAGAATTAAATAAACTATCTCATGGATCCTTGCTTGTGCATTCTGATTATGGCATTTGTAGATTTAATAATATTAAAAAAATAAATTTAGATGATTTTGTTCATGACTGTTTGGAACTTGAATTTGCTGAAAATCAAAAACTTTTATTACCTGTAGAAAATCTTAATTATATTACAAAATATGGAGAAGAAGATGAGAATAATATTAATTTAGACAAATTAGGAGCATCACATTGGCAAAAAAGAAAAGCTGAAGCAAAAAAGAAAATTAAAGATGCGGCAACAAAATTAATTAGAATTGCATCTAAAAGACTTCAAACAAAATCTTTTCCAATTAATATTAATAATCAAGAATATGATAAATTTTGTAGTACTTTTCCTTATGTTGAGACCGATGATCAATTAAATGCAATTAATGATGTTATAAATGACTTTGATAAAAATATACCTGGTGATAGACTCATAGTAGGAGATGTGGCTTTTGGTAAAACTGAGGTAATAATAAGAGCTTTATTCCTTGCTGCAAAATCTAAAATACAATCTATAGTTTTTGTTCCTACAACTTTACTTTCACGTCAACATTATAATAATTTTAAAAAAAGATTTAGTATTTTTAATATTAATATTGCAGAAATTTCTCGTCTAATTTCAAGTAAAGAAAAATTAGAAATTTTTGAAGATTGCTCACAAGGAAAAATAGATGTTTTAATTGGAACTCATGCACTTTTAAATAATAAATTAACATTTAAAAAATTAGGATTAATAATTTATGATGAAGAACAAAAATTAGGAACTTTACAAAAAGAAAAATTTAAAGAAATTGCACCTAATGCTCATGTATTGTCATTATCTGCAACTCCTATACCAAGAAGTCTTTCAATGTCTTTATCGGGTATACGTGATTTAAGTTTAATATTAACTGCTCCCTTTGAAAGGTTGGCTGTAAGAAGTTACGTATCTAGTTTTGATGAAATTACTATTATAGAATCAATTAAAAGAGAAGTTTATGGAAGGAAAAATGGAGTTTTTTTTGTAACTCCTAGAATGAAAGATATACCTTTTATTGAAAAATTTTTAAAAGAAAGATTACCTAAAATTAAATATGTTGTTACTCATGGCCAATTATCTCCTTCAGTACTAGAAACTAGAATTACTAAATTTTATAATCAAGAAGTCCCTCTTATGATTAGTACGAATATTGTAGAAAATGGACTCGATCTGCCTCATGTCAACACCATTATAGTTTATAGGTCAAATTTATTTTCTTTAGCAACTCTTTATCAATTAAAAGGTAGAGTTGGTCGATCTTCAAAAAGAGGATATGCATATATGACATATAAGGAAAATGAATTAAATGATAATGGCAAAAAAAGATTATCAATAATTAATTCAACAGATTCTTTGGGATCTGGTTTTAACATAGCTTCACAAGATTTGGATATGAGAGGAGGGGGTTCAATAATTGGTGAAGAACAAAGTGGATTTATTAGAGAGATAGGAACTGAATTATATCATCAAATGTTAGAAGAAGAAATTATTTTCCAAAAACAGAAAATATCAAAAGATGAAAAAATAAAAAATATTTTTCAACCCACTATAAAAATTCCTGAAGAAATATTTATTCCAGAAGATTATATTGATGATCTTGATTTAAGAATATCTATTTATAAAAGAATTTCTAGTGTTAATAATGATAAGGAATTATCTAGTTTAGTTATCGAACTCCGGGATAGATTTGGAAATGTCCCCAAACAATTATTAAATTTATTTAGTTTAATTGAAATTAAAATACTTTGTATAAAATATAATATTGATTCATTTGAATTTACTAGAAAAGGTATTGTGATAGGTTTTTATAATAACAAACCAACTAATTCTCAAAAATTATTAGATTTAACAATGGTTAGAAATAGCCAATACATATTAAGACCGGATCAAAAAATATTTTATGATTTTAGAGGTAATTTAGAAGATAATAGATTTAATCTTTCTAAAAAAATTATAGAACAAATAAAGTAAATAATAGGTATTTAAATGGCGGAGAGACAGAGATTCGAACTCTGGAAGGTGTTGCCACCTTGCCGGTTTTCAAGACCGGTGCTTTCAACCGCTCAGCCATCTCTCCTTTTTTTGAGTTTATTATATACATGCTAAAAAAAAGTCAAAATATATAAATATTTATTTAATATATCCAAATTAAGATACTTTTGATATCAATAAAAAATAATGCATTTTATCTCCATTTTACTAGTAAGCATCTTTACCATTATTTTTTCTTTTCAAATATTAGCAAAAGATTGCACTAAACCCACGATGCCTTCTTTAGAAGAATGGAATATTTGGCTATCAGAAGTAAAAAAAGAAGCATTATCTCTTGGAATTTCACCAAAAACAATTGAGAAAGAATTAAATAATATAAAACCTCAAGAAAAAATTATTTTAAGAGATCGTTGCCAACCTGAATCTACAATTACTCTAGATGAATATCTTTATTATAGAGTTGATAAAGCTAGAATAGTAATTGGAAAAAATATGCTTGAAGAATATAAATCTGAGCTTTCAAAAATTAGTGAATACTTTGGAATACAGCCACGCTTTATAATATCAATTTTAGGTATGGAAAGTTACTATGGAAGAAATCAAGGAAAAATTAGTACTATAAATGCAGTAACCACTTTAGCATTCGATAGAAGAAGAAGTAGCTTTTATAGAAAACAATTATTTGCTGCTCTAAAAATTATTGATAACGAAATGATTCCAAGTAATAATTTAATAGGTAGTTGGGGAGGTGCAGTAGGGATGACTCAAATGATACCAACAACATTTTTAGAAAGTGCTTATGATTGGGATGGAGGAGGAATAGATATATGGAATAGTTACCTTGATGCTTTTGCGAGTACTGCTAATTATTTAACTTCTATCAATAAAAACCCATGGTTAAATGATAGTACATGGGGGAGGGAAGTTTTACCTCCAAAGAATATAAATGAATTTTTTGATAAAATTCAACAAACTAACGTAAAAGGATGTGGTGCTGTTAAATCTAGATCTATACCAAAATTTTTAAATGAATGGTCTAAATTAGGTTTCTTATCTATAAATGGTCAACCTTTACCATCTAGAAATAATTTAGAAGCTAGATTAATTGCTCCAGATGGAATTAATGGAAGAATGTTTTTGGTTTATCCAAATTATAAAAATATTCTTTATTATAATTGTAGTTCTTATTATGCTGTTTCAGTAGGATTATTAAGTGATAAAATTAGTAACTAGTATTTTTTTAATTATTTTTCTTGTTACTTGCAAAATACAACAAGCAGATCAGATTTTAGATATTTTACCAGATAAAGAAACAATTAAAAAGGCAGTTAAAATTCCAGAAAATAAAGTTTTAAAAAAACCAACAAATGAATTAAATCAAAAGAAATCAAATTTAATTAAATATCATATTGGAGATCCATATTTTATTGAAGGTGTTGAATATATTCCTGAAGAAAATTATAATTATGATGAAATTGGACTAGCTAGTTTTTATGGCAAAGAATTGCATAAAAGAAAGACAATAAATAATGACTTTAATAATGTCACAGAGTTGTTAGGTCGCCATAAAACCCTTCCTGTTCCCAGTATAGTAAAAGTTACTAATTTAGATAATGGATTATCTCTAACAATAAAGATAAATGATAGACATGATGATAATTCAAGCTTAATTCAAGTATCTAGAAAAACAGCCCAATTATTAAGATTTTATAGAGATAAAATAGCAAAAGTTAGAATTGAGATTTTATCTGATCCTAGTAAACAAATGAAAATTGTTACTCAATCAATGAATGAGATTAATTTTAATGATACTATTGATTCAGCACCAACTGAATCTGTATCAATTTCTAATATTGATAGCACTAATATAGAATCAAATAAAAATGAAATTATTGATGAACCAATAGAAATAGGATTTGAAGAAGTATCAGATAAGGATTTTTTGCTAAAAGTATATGAATTTCAATCATATAGTGAAGCAAAATCTATTTTTACTGAATTTAATTTGAAATATAAATTTGTTATTCAAAAAGAAGAAGAATTCTATAGTTTAATTGTAGGTCCATTAAATAATGACGAAGCTAACAAATTAGTTTTATCTTTCATTTCTAAAGGTTATAAGAAGACTGAATTTATATTGGAGTGACGAACTTTTGTCATATTTGAATTGTAAATGAAATTATGAAATTTTTTATTTTACTTATAATCAACTTACTACTTTCTTTAAATGCTTTAGCCGTTGATACAAAAGCTGATCAAGCAATTGTTATTGACTACAATACAGGAGAAGTTTTATTTGAAAAAAATGCTGATATAAAGATGCCTCCTGCTTCAATGACTAAAATTATGACAGTTTATGTAGCTTTTGATAGATTAAAGCAAACAAATTTATCTGTTAATGATCAATGTACAATTTCTCCAAGAGCTTACAAAATGGGAGGGTCAAGAACCTTTCTTGAAATTGATGAAAAGGTTTCCATTGATGTTTTATTAAAAGGTATAATTGTTCAATCAGGTAATGATGCTTCTGTTGCTTTAGCTGAATGTTTAGCTGGTACTGAAGAAGATTTTGCAAAATTAATGAATGTTTATTCTGAAAATATGGGTATGATAAATACAAATTTTATTAATTCATCTGGATGGCCAGATGAAAATCATTTTTCTACAGTAAGAGATTTAGGCATTCTTTCTAATACAATAATAAGAGATTTTCCTGAAATGTACGAATACTTTGCTATGAAAGAATTTTTATATAATGAAATTAATCAGCCAAATAGAAATAAATTGTTAACACATGTTATTGGATCAGATGGTTTAAAAACCGGATATACAAAAAAATCAGGTTGGGGAATATCAGGATCTGCAAAAAGAGATAAAAGAAGAATTACCGTAGTTATTAATGGAACAAATAGTTCAAGATCCCGTTTAAATGAATCTTCTTACCTAATTGATTGGGCATTTAATCAAACATCAGAAGTTACTTTGTTCAAAAAAGGTGAAGTAATAAAAAATGTAGATGTTTGGCTTGGAAAGAAGCCTACAATTAATCTCGTTATCAAAGAAGATGTTATTTCAATATTATCTTTTGATCAAATTAAATTGATTGAAGCATCTATTAATCACAACAAACCAATTGATGCACCAATAAAAAATGGTGATAAATTAGGTAATCTAATTCTTAGCATACCTGGTAAAGATATAATCGATGTTCCTTTAATTGCTCAAAATGATATTAAAGAAGTTAATCCTTTGATGAAATCATTTGCAGCTATAAAATATTTAATTTTTGGAACTAGTTTAAATGAAAAACAATAAAAATTTATTTGTATCTTTTGAAGGACCAGAAGCAAGTGGCAAGTCTTCTCAAATAAAATTATTAGCAAAATATTTAAAAAAAAATAAAATCCCACATATTATAACTAGAGAACCCGGTGGTACAAAAATAGGAGAAAAATTAAGAAAAATTATTCTTGATAAAAAAGAAAATATTACTCCTTCTGAAGAAATATTATTATTAATGTCAGCAAGATTAAATCATATTAATAATGTTATTTTACCTTCACTAAAAAAAGGAAAAATAGTTATTTGTGACAGGTTTGCTGATTCTACATTTGTTTATCAAGGTTATGTAAATAATTTTGGTTTAAATAAAACTTTCGATCTACATAAAAAATTACTAAACAATTTTTTACCTACAAAAACTTTTCTATTTATACTTAATTCAAATGAAATTAATCGTAGATTGAAATTAAGAAAAAATAAAAATAAATATGACAAAATTAATAAAGATTTTCATAACAAAGTTATAAGAGGTTATAAAAAAATTTCTAAAAATAATAAAAGATTCTATACAATTGATGCTACAAAATCCATAAATGCTATTAATGAAAAAATTATTGAAGAAATTATAAAATTAAATGATTAATTTTTCAAAAAATATTATTGGTCATCAAAATATAATAGATAAATTATTATACAAATTTGAAAATAATACTTTGCATAATTCTTTAATTTTTTTTGGTCAAAATGGCATAGGCAAAACTACCTTAGCTTTTAATTTTATTAGTAAGATTTTAAAAATAATTGATTATAATAATTATAACAACCATATAGGTTTATTATATAAAAATTCTCACCCTAATTTAAGATATATTACTAGATCCTATGATGAAACAAAAGATAAGACCTCAGAATATATATCTATTGATCAAATTAGGGGTTTGAATAATTTTATCAATCAATCTTCTTTTAATAATATACCTAAATTTATTATTTTTGACTCAGCTGATAATTTCAATAAAAATTCTTCTAATTCATTACTAAAGATTTTAGAAGAACCAAGTAATAATACATATTTTATTTTAATTTCTCATCAATTATCAAATATTTTACCTACTATTAGATCAAGGTGTATAAAATTTTATTTCAAGAATCCTTCTAAAGATATTTTTCATGAAATTATTAAAAATGATAATATAGACATGAATAATAAAGATATCGATTTTTTATATTTATTAAGCAATGGATCTCCTGGAACAGCTATTAAAATCAGTTCTGATAAAATGAATGATTTATACGATTCAATAATAGATTTAACTAATTATAATAAAGATGATTTTTCTAAAAAAATATATGATTTATCAGAATATGTCTCTAGTTTTTCTAATGATGAATATAAAGTATTTTTAATGCTACTAAGATTTATACTCATTAATATAATCAAAAATAATTTAGGTATATTATCTGAATTCACAACATTCAATAATGAAAGCGTTATTACAAAGTTAATTTCTTTTGAAATATTAGATTTTATTGATAATAATGAAAAAGATCTTTTTATTTATAATTTAGATAAAAAAATATTTTGTTTAAATATTTTTATACCATTAAAAAAATCATATGAATAATTTTTATATCACTACTCCAATTTATTATGTCAATGATCGCCCTCACATAGGCCATGCTTATACTAGTATTGCATGTGATATATTAGCTAGATATTATAAATTAAAAAATTTTAATGTTTATTTTTTATCAGGAACAGATGAACATGGTCAAAAAGTTGAAAAAGCATCTACAGAATCAAAGATGGATACTCAAGATTTTGTTGATAAAATGTCAGTATCTTTTAGAGAATTAATTCCTTTTTTAGGTTGTGAAATTAATGATTTTATTCGTACAACAGAAAGTAGGCATAAAAAAGCTGCTCAAGCTTTGTGGAATAAATTAGAAAAAAATAATCAAATTTATTTATCTAATTATGAAGGTTGGTATTCTATTAGAGATGAAGCCTTTTATTTAGAATCTGAACTTATAAAAAAGGGAGATTCTTTTTTTACTCAATCTGGAGATCCTGTCGAATGGATTAAAGAAGAAAGTTATTTTTTTAAACTATCATCTTGGGAAAATAAACTTTTAGAATATTATAAAAAAAATCCTAATTCTATTGCACCTAAATCAAGATTTAATGAAGTAATAAGTTTTATTAAAGGAGGTTTAAAAGATCTATCAATTTCAAGAACTACTTTCAAGTGGGGTGTTAAAGTTCCTAATAATGAAAATCATGTTATGTATGTTTGGATTGATGCATTATGTAATTATCTTACTTCTATTGGTTATCCTGATTTAGATAATAAAACATTTAAAAGTTATTGGCCTGGTTTTCATATGGTAGGAAAAGATATTTTACGTTTTCATGCTGTTTACTGGCCAGCTTTTTTGATGGCTGCAGAAATAGAACCTCCTAAAAGAATATTTGCACATGGTTGGTGGACAAATGAAGGTAAGAAAATTTCAAAATCTGTTGGGAATGTAATTGATCCTTATGAAATTATTAATCAATATGGATTAGATCAAATTAGGTTTTTTTTATTTAGAGAAGTTCCTTTTGGTAATGATGGAGATTTTTCAAAAGATGCTATATCTAATAGATTAAATGCTGACTTATCAAACAATTATGGAAATTTAGTTCAAAGAATTACAACTTTTTGTGTCAAAAATTGTAATTCAAATATTAAAATTAATTCAAATTTTACAAAAGAAGATAATAATTTAATAGAATATATGAATTTGAAATTTGATGAATATACTAAATTCATGAGTGAAGAAAAAATAGATAAATCGATTAAATGTGTTTTTGAGTTATTATCTGAAACTAATGCTTATATTGATACAGAGGCACCTTGGAATTTAAAAAAGACAAATAAAGACAGAATGAATGATGTATTATTTTTAACTCTTAATATAATCAAAAACTCCTCAATAATGTTAACTCCTGTAATGCCAGAAAGTGCAAATAAAATTTTAGATATACTAAATGTTAACAAAATAGAAAGAAATTTTGATCATATTACCATATCTACAAATGATTATAAGATTAATGACCCAAAACCTATTTTTCCTAGAATTGATTAGTGATAGATTCACATTGTCATTTGAATTTCCATTCAATTAAAGATGATTTTGAAAATATAATATTGGAGATAAAAAAAGCTAATTTAACTTCATTATTAACTATTAATACTCTTCCTAATGAATTTAATAATCATTTAAATTTAATAAAAAACTATAAATCAATATATATTTCATATGGTTTACATCCTCAAAATGTTGATAATAAAATAAGTATAACCAAAGATGAAATATTAAATAATATATTAGCTCCAAAAGTTATTGGCATAGGAGAAACAGGATTAGATTTTTATCACTCAACTGAGTATAAAAAAAATCAATATAAAATTTTTGAAAATCATATTGAAGCTTCAATTGAATCTAAACTACCTCTCATTATACATCAAAGATCATCAGAAGATGAAATTATTGATGTTTTAAATAATTATCAAAAAAATCATAAACTTTCTGTTGTTTTTCATTGTTTTACAGGCTCTAAAAAACTTTTAAATTTTTGTTTAGATAATTTATATTACATTTCTTTATCTGGAATAATTACTTTTAAAAATGCTGATAAATTGAGAGATATTATAAAATTTGCAGACAAAGATTATTTACTAATAGAAACTGATAGCCCATTCTTAGCTCCAATGCCTATGAGAGGAAAAAGCAATAAACCTTCTTATGTAAAATATACTGCTGAATTTTTATCGAACTTTTACAATATATCTTTCGATAAATTTGTTGAAATTACTGATAATAATTTTTACAAATTGTTTTCTAAAGCAAAAAGATATAATAAATTTCAATGAAGATTAGAATTTTAGGATGTGGAGGTTCTTTTGGATCACCTTTAGCATGGAATAGAAACGGTAATATAGATATTAATAACAAAAAAAATATTCGTACTAGATCCTCTCTATTACTAAATCTGAATGATTATAATATTTTAATTGATACAAGCCCAGATTTGCGAAATCAACTTTACGATGCCAAATGTACAAATATTGATTCAGTAATTTTTACACATATACATTCAGACCATACTGCAGGTCTGCCTGATATGAGATCTATGTCATTAATTAATGATAAAATTATACCCGCGTATATGCCTTCATCAATGATAGATAGTATATTATCTCATTACAAATTTATTTTTAAAGGATTTAAAGATTATAGTCCATTTATGAAAGTTAATACAATAGAGGATGAATTTATTATTAATGGAAATAAAATTAATACATTTAAACACAATCATGGCTCCATAGATGTGCAAACATATAGAGTAAATAATTTCGCATATTCTACCGATTTAAAAAAATTTTATAATAATGATATAGATAAATTAAAAAATTTAGATTTATGGATTGTAGGATTGTTAAAAGAAGATTCTCACCCATCTCATGCAGGTTTTGATCAAATTATGGAATATATTGATTATATCAAACCTAAAAAAACTATTCTTACCCATATGACTGCATTATTAGATTATGATAAGCTTTTAAAAAAATGTCCAAAAAATGTATTTCCTGCTTATGATGGAATGGAAATTAATTTATGAAAAAATATAATGTTGGTTTTATTGGACTAGGAAATGTTGGTTCTAAAATAGCTAATAATATTTTAATAAATAAAAACAATTTATTTATTCATGACTTAGATAAGAAAAAAGGTTTAAAATTAATAGAAGATGGAGCAGTATGGTCAAGTAATCTTGAGGAATTATCTCAAAAATCAGATATAATTGTTACCTGCTTACCTTCTCCTAAAACTGTTAATCGTGTCATGTCTAATTTGATTCCATTTTTAAATAATAGACATTTATGGATAGAAATGAGCACAACTGATGAAGAAGAGATGATTAGATTATCTAATTTATGTCAAAAAAAAAATATTGAAACATTAGAAGCTCCTATTACTGGTGGTCAACATAGAGCTGAATCTGGAAATATTTCTATTTTAGTATCAGGAAAGAAAAAAACTTTAATAAAGCTTTTAATTTATTGTCAAATATTGGTCATAATATTTTATATTGTGGTAAAATTGGCAATGCCTCAACTTTAAAAGTTGTTACTAATTACTTAGCATCTATTAACCTTTTATCTTTAGGCGAAGCACTAATGGTATGCAAAAAATATGGATTAGACTTGAAGACTTCATATCATGGTATAGCTATTAGTTCAGGAAATAGTTTTGTTCATGAAACTGAATCACAATTAATTTTAAATGGTTCATATAATGTTGGTTTTTCTATGGATCTTGTTTGTAAAGATGTTGGTTTATTTAATAAACTTACAAATAAATATGATATTAAAGCTGATATTAGTAAGTTATTAAATAGAAAGTTTAAGTTAGGTAAAAAAAAATATGGAGGCCAAGCACAAAGTACAAGCATAATAAGATTAATTGAAGATTCCTCTGATACAAAACTTAGAGCCAAAAATTTTCCTAAAATTTTAACTGATAACGAAGAAAAAAAACAAGGTGTTGAAATTAAATTTTAAAAATAATAAGTTGTTTTATAATTTATAAAAATCAAATGAATTTAAAAAATTTAAAATGTGATTCATGCAATTCAAATACTCCTAAACTTTCTTTAAAAGATATTAATACTCATTTAAAAACACTAAATAAATGGGTTTTAAATGAGGATCAAAATATGATCTTTAAAAAATATACTTTTAAAAATTTTTCTAAAAGTTTGTCATTTGTTAATGCAGTAGGTAAAGTTGCAGAAGATGAGAAACATCACCCTGATATATCATTAGGGTATGGATATTGTCTTATCATGATACATACACATGCCATTTCATCATTATCAATAAATGATTTTATTCTTGCAGCAAAAATTGATAATATAAATTTAGACTCTTAATATTGAATTAAAAAACCAATATATAATCCAATACCAAAAATAAAATGAGCAATTAGATTTTGAGCAAGTATTTGAAGTTGCTCTTCTTTTTTAGAAGCAAAAAATCCTATATTATATGTATAAGGCATTATTATACACCAACCTCCTAAAACAGTAGTTATGCCAATAATTAATGCTAAAATTAAGGAAGGTTCATTATAAAAAATTAAATTTATTGAAACATAAAATAATCCAAAAATTGAACCAATTAGATAATGAACTAAATAACCGATTAATAATTCATTATCTATAATTTCTTCTTCCTCTATATTATCTACTAAAAATTTATTATTTTTTATTAAACCAACAAAATATCTACCTATCAAATTCCATTTCGATTTATTTATATTATAAGCATAACTTAAAGATATTTGAAATATATCAAATATCAATGTTGCAATAATACCTGCTATCAATCCATAAATTAAAAACATAAAAAAATGATCAAATATATTGTTATAATAAACTTTGAAATATATAAATTATATATTAATTATTAGAAACAATGGATTATAGTAAATATTTCAAAAATTATACTAAATCAATCAATGAAATTTTAAATAATGTTGACTCTGATTTAATTGAGAAATCTGTTAAAATCATCAATAAAACTATAAAACAAAATAAAGGTATATTCATAATTGGTAATGGTGGAAGTGCTTCAATTGCAAGTCATGTTAGTGTAGATTTTGCAAAAGTTGCAAGAGTAAGGTCTTCAACATTTAATAATGCAAATTTAATTACTTGTTTCGCAAATGATTATAAGTATGAAAATTGGGTAACCGAAGCTATTAAAGCTTACTGTGATCGAAAAGATCTAATCATTTTAATTAGTAGCAGTGGGACATCTAAAAATATTGTAAATGCAGCTAAATATTGTAAGAAAAATAAAATAAATTTAATTACTTTAAGTGGATTTAATAAAAACAATCCATTATCAAAATTAGGATCTATTAACTTTTATATCAATTCTACAAATTATAATTTTATAGAAATGTCTCATCATATAATACTTGTATCAATTGTAGATATTTTTACACAAAAGAAAAATTAATAATTTTTTAAATGAATATTTTCTGTTTTGTTTTCTTTTGTTTTTTCTTATTTACTTTTAATATTAATGCTCTTGACAGAAAAATCATTATTGCTAGCACAACATCAACTTATGATAGTGGTTTATTAAAGTATTTGAATAAAAATTTTATGAATAAATATAAAATTAATGTTCAAACAATAGTGCAAGGAACAGGACAAGCAATTAGAACTGCTAAGGATGGGAATGTAGAGCTTCTTCTAGTTCATCATAAGCAATCTGAAATTGAATTTATGAAAAATGATTATGGCCTAACGAGATTCAATTTAATGTATAATGATTATGTTATCATTGGTCCAAAAGAAGACTTAGATAAATGTCAAAATATTCAAAATAAACTTAAAAATATTATAGAAAATAATTTAAAATTTATTTCACGAGGCGATGATAGTGGTACTCATAAAAAAGAATTAGAATTGTGGTTATTATTTAATCTAGATCCTAAAAAATTTTCTGATAATTATTTATCAGTAGGACAGGGTATGGGTCATACATTACTTATGGCTAATGAAATGAGAGCTTATACTATTTCTGATCGTAGTACTTGGATAGCTTTTAAGAAAAAAGAGAATTTAAAAATAATTTGTGAAAATAAACCACCACTATTTAATCAATATGGTATTATCCTTGTTAATCCTAAATTAAATAGAAACTTGAATATTAAAGATGCAGAGATATATTTAAATTGGATTATTTCTGATGAAGGAAAATTTTTAATAAACAACTATAAAATCAATAATGAACAGCTTTTTTATTTTAATTATGATAAATAAATATTCATTTTAATTTTACTATGACAACTTCTTCGTTAAAAAATGATTCTTTTAATTGGACATGTAAAAATACATGGAAGAGAAGTGCAAAAAATACTCTGTGGTGTTTACTTGGCTGTAGTATTGGTGATTTTGGTACTATATTGTTTTTTCAAGTTAATGATTATGGATGGTCAACTATTTCCATCATGATTTTAGCTATAATTAATGGTTTAATTACAAGTATTATTTTAGAAACTTTTATACTTTTAAAACAAATGCCATTTGTTAATGCAATTAAAACTGCATTAGGGATGAGTTTTATTTCCATGATATCAATGGAAATTTCAATGAACTTAGTGGACTGGTTAATAATGGGTGAGGCAAAAATAAATTTGTGGATTCTTCCTATTATGCTTTTAGCTGGATTTTTAACACCTTGGCCTTATAATTATTGGCGTTTAAAAAAATTTAATATTAGCTGTCATTAATTAATAATTAAATATATTTATGTGCCACAAAAAGTTTTATATTTTTCAGTAAATTCAAAACTCGAAGGTTGTTGATAGTTTTCATTATTTTCTAATTTTTTATACGGATTTTTATATAATTGAATTAAAGAATTAAACTCCTTCATATTATTATTAATTGTTGCCTCATATAAACATTTTTCAACAATATGATTTCTAGGAATATAATAAGGATTATTTGAAGCCATTATTTTTATAACTTCTTTTTCAGAGCATTTATTCTTTCCAATTCTATTTTTCCATTCAGCATAAATATTTTGAAAATCTTTTGACTTGTAATGATTATTATTATTATTTTGTGAGTTCATTAAATATAAAAATGTATTTGTGTAATCAACTCTATTTTTTTCCATCCAGTTTAGAAATTTAAAAATCAATTTTTCATCATTAGGTATATCATTAATTAATCCTAATTTATTTTTCATCATTTTTAACCATTGAGATTTAAATTTATCTCCAAAACTATCAATTATTTTTGAACCAATTTTTATAGACTTATCTTCATCATTATCTATTAATGGAATTAATGTTTCAGCAAATCTAGATATATTCCAATGAGTAATAATTTCTTGATTATTAAAAGAATATCTACCTTGATGATCGATTGAACTAAATACAGTTTTAGGATCATAATAATCCATATATGAACATGGTCCGTAATCTATTGTTTCTCCTGCTAATGATACGTTATCAGTATTAAGTACACCATGTATAAAGCCAACTCTCATCCAATTAACAACCAGAGAAATTTGTTTTTCTATTAATTTTTCTATAATTTGAATTGCTTTATTTTCTCCTTTATTATCTAAAATTTCTGGATGATGTCTTTTTATTGTATAATTTAACAATTTTTCTAATATATCTTTCTTACCTTGCATTGCTGCATATTGAAAAGTACCTATTCTAATATGACTTGAGGCAATTCTAGTCAGTATCGCCCCATCCATTTCTTTTTCTCTGAAAACTTTTTCACCAGTTTTGACTACTGCTAATGCTCTTGTAGTTGGAATATTTAGTCCATGCATTGCTTCACTAATTAAATATTCTCTTAGCATAGGTCCTAATGCTGCTCTTCCATCACCATTCTTGAATAGGGTGTCTTCCCAGAACCCTTTAATTGAATATCAAATTTATTATTTTCTTTATTTGTATGTTCTCCTAACAAAACAGCTCTTCCATCACCTAATACAGTAAAATAGCCAATTGATG
>JBJKYT010000001.1:0-20479 GCA_045560915.1 Alphaproteobacteria bacterium | reverse complement strand
ATAATTGAAGGTAATTCAATATCAATTACCTGAGTCCATAAATCTCTTGGAACGTTAATTTGCGCAGGAGCAGATCCTCTAATTGCTTTTTCAATAACTCTATTAAGTACCTCTGCCATTCTTGAAGCATCTCTAACTTCTTCTTGATAACAAACCATATCTTTGAATAAATTCATCTGTTCAACTTCTTGAAAACCTCCTTGACCTATAGTTTTATTAGCTGCCTGAGGAGTAACTAAAAGCATAGGCGTATGATTCCAATACGCTGTTTTTATAGGTGTAACAAAACCAGTAATTCCTGGTCCATTTTGAGCTATACACATAGCAATTTTACCAGTAGATCTAGTATATCCGTCAGCAATTAGTCCACCATTTGATTCGTGTGCTACATCCCAAAAAGTTATCCCAGCCTTAGGAAATAAATCAGATATTGGCATAAATGCAGATCCGATAATTCCAAAAGCATGTTCTATTCCATGCATTTGCAATACCTTTATAAAAGCCTCTTCAGTTGTCATTTTTGCCATCTTATTTATCTCCTGCTACTTTATATATTTAATATGCCTAGTTTAATCTGTTTAATTTAAATTTTCGATTATAATATTATATCTATATTATCTAGAGAAATTTATGGCTAAAGCAACTAAACCTTTAAACGCACCTAAAATAAATGACGCTTTTCCTAGTGATAAAATAAATGCGAATTTTAAGGGACTGGAAGTTATAAAGTCTTTTGCAAAAATCCTACCTAAAAAACCTGGTGTCTATCAAATGGAAAATGAAAAAGAAGAAATTCTCTATATAGGAAAAGCAAAAAATTTATCTAAAAGGGTATTAAATTATACCTCATTAAATAATTTAACTAGACGATTACAAAGAATGGTTAATTTAACAGTGAACATGAGTTTTTCTGTAACTAATACTGAAATTGAAGCACTGCTTTTAGAATGCAACCTTATTAAAAGACACAAACCTAGATTTAATATAATTTTGAGAGATGATAAATCTTTTCCTTATATATTGATTAACAAAGAATTTAAATTTGCAAGAATTCAAAAATACAGAGGAGCTAAAAAATTAAAAGGAAACTACTTTGGCCCTTTCGTTTCTCCTTCTGTTGCAGATTATACATTATTATCTTTACAAAAAGCTTTTTTATTAAGAAGTTGCTCTGAAACAGTATTTAATAATCGCAAAAGACCTTGTCTTTTATACGATATTAAAAGATGCAGTGCTCCGTGTGTGGAGTATATTAATGAAAAAAAATATCTTGAATCTATCAATGACGCAAAAAAATTTTTATCTGGAAATACAAAACAGATTGAAAATAAACTTAATAAAGAAATGTCTTTAGCAAGTAAAAAACAAATGTATGAAGAGGCTGCTAGAATTAGAGATCGTATTAAATCAATTAATCAAATTCAAAAATATCAATCAGTATATGTAAAAGATATGAGAAATATTGATATCTTTGCAGTTAAAATTATTGATGGAAAAAGTTGCATTCATGGGAAATTTTATAGAAATGGTAGTAACTATGGTAACAAATCTTTTTTTACTAATCATGATATAAATGCTACCGAAATAGAGATACTAGAATCTTTTTTATTTCAGTTTTATTCTAACAAAGATGCCCCTCCTAAAATACTAATTAATCAAGATCCTTTACATTTTAAAAATGTTGAAAAATTATTAAATACTAAAAATAGTGTTAAAATAAAAATTATAAAACCTTTAACTGGTGAAAAGTTTAAACATATAAAATTAGCTGAAAAAAATGCTAATGAAAGTATTAAGATTAAAAAGGCAAGCTTACAAAATCATCATTTAGCTCTAAGAAGATTAAAAGATTTACTAAACCTCAATGATCAACCAAAACGGATAGAAGTATATGATAATAGCCATACTTTTGGAAAAGAATCAGTTGGAGTAATGATAGTTGTAGATGAAGAGGGTTTTAGTCCAAAAAATTATAGGAAATATAATATAAGATATGATCAGTCCAAATCTTCAAAAGTCGATGATTATTATATGATGCAAGAAGTATTAAATCGTAGATTTAGAAATTCAAATTCTTTGGATGCTGTTTATCCAGATGTTATTATTATTGATGGAGGAAGAGGTCAATATAATATAGTAAATAAAATTCTTAGTGAAAAAAAATTACATATAAATTTATTAAGTGTATCTAAAGGCATAAAAAGAAATTCTGGTAGAGAGATTTTACATTTAGAAAATAAGAATATTAATCTTGCGCCAAATAATTCTCTATTGTTTTTTATTCAAAAAATTAGA
Source organism: Alphaproteobacteria bacterium (assembly GCA_045560915.1). Lineage (GTDB taxonomy): Bacteria > Pseudomonadota > Alphaproteobacteria > HIMB59 > MarineAlpha5-Bin3. Next base: position 18,184 of record JBJKYT010000001.1, on the reverse strand, counting down.
GATGAGGCACATAGATTTGCAATCACTACACATCGAGTCAAAAGAAATAAAAATACCCTGAAAAGCGTTTTTGATGAATTGCCTGGAGTTGGACCAAAAAGAAAAAAACAGCTTATGGCTCATTTTGGTTCTTTTGAAAAAATAAAGAAAGCCTCTAAAAAAGAACTAGAGCTAGTAAATGGGCTTCCAAAATCAATAATAGACAAAATTTATGATTTTTTTAATAGTCATTAAATTAAACTTAGTCTAAAAAAATGATTAGATGAGGCTCAATATTTCGAATATCTTAACTTTGACTCGTATTATTGTAATACCTATTATTGTTGCTTGTATTTACTTAAAAAGTCCTTGGTATGGATGGATAGCTTTTATATTATTTTGTTTAGCTAGCATTACTGATTATTTTGATGGATATCTTGCAAGATTAAGAAATGAAGTTTCAAATCTAGGAACTTTTTTAGATCCTATTGCTGATAAATTATTAGTTGCAGCTGTGATTTTAATTTTAACTTCAAAAGAGGTAATTGCAGACTGGGAAGTTATTCCAGCTTTAATAATTCTTTTGAGAGAAATTGCTGTGTCAGGATTAAGAGAATATTTAGCAGGAATTAAGATAAGTGTTCCTGTTTCTAAAATAGCAAAACTAAAAACCTCTCTTCAATTAATAGCTTTAGCTATTCTTATTCTAAGTGAAAGTGGCATTTCAATAATTCCAATTTTATTTATTGGTAAAATAGCTCTTTGGGCTGCAGGTATCTTAACGCTTTATACTGCTTATGATTATTTGAAGTCAGGATTTAAACATTTTTAAATGAAAATTAAATATTTTTCTTGGTTAAAAAAAATAACTAAAATTGATGAGGAAAATATATCTGACACAAATATTAAAGATATTGAAAAATTAAAGAATTATTTGTGTAAAAAATATCCAGAACTTAAAAAATATATTAAACAAAAAGATCTTATAAGGGTAGCTGTTAATTTAGAATATATAAAAAGTAATAAAAAATTAAAAGAAATTGATGAGATAGCTTTTTTTCCTCCTGTAAGTGGTGGATAATGATTAAAATACAAAAAAATAATTTTTCTTTAGATAAAGAAATAGATTTAATTAAGTCTAAAAATAAAGAAATTGGTGCTGTTTCTACTTTTGTTGGTTATGTAAGAAACATAAACCAAAATAAAAAAGTAAATTCAATATATTTAGAAGTTTATGAAAATATGGCCTTTAAATCTCTAGAAAAAATATGCAATGAAAGTAAAAAAAAATGGAATCTTATTGATACATTAGTAATACATCGTTTTGGTAAATTAAAAGTAAGTGAAAAAATTGTTTTAGTGGCAACTTTTGCAAAACATCGGAAGGACAGCAACAAATCATGTAATTATATAATGGACTATTTAAAAAAAGAAGCTCCTTTTTGGAAAAAAGAATTTTATGATGATGAGTCCAGCTGGCTTTAATGTTATAAACTTGAATTAACCAGATTAGTAAAATCTTTTATTAATTCAAAACCTGTAGTATTGTTGCCAACATTGTATTCTATTTTATCTATAGATTTAATCGGAGTAATTTCAGCAGCAGTTCCTGTTAGAAAAGCCTCATCATACTGATCAATTTCTTCAGGGAGAATATGTTTTTCAATCAATTTGAAGCCTTTATTTTTAACAATTTCAATTACTGCTTGCCTAGTTATACCATTTAAAAAACAATCAGGAATTGGGGTGTGTATATTATCACCCTTAATAAAAAAAATATTTGCACCAGTGCCTTCAGCTACGTAACCTCGATAATCTAGCATTAAGGCATCTTTATAGCCTTTGTTTTCTGCAAATTGTTTAGACATAGTACAAATAATATATGGACCTGATGCTTTGGCTTCATAAGGAGCTGTATCTGGAGCTGGCTTTCTCCACGGAGATGTAATAAGAGTTAAGCCGTCTAATCTATCTTTTTCATTAAAATAAGAATGCCAATCATCCCACGCAGCAATTGCAACATTTATATCAGCATTAGCTGTCGATAAACCCATTTGTTGAGATCCTCTCCATACAACTGGTCTGACATAACAGTTTTTAAAATCCATCTTACTTATTAAGTCTTTTTTAGCTTGCTCAATTTCACTTTCACTATATGGAATTTTCATTCCAATTATTTCAGCTGATCTAAATAAACGCTTAGTATGTTCAAGAGATTTAAATATTTTACCATTATATGCTCTTTCACCTTCAAAAACAGTACTGGCATAATGTAAACCTTGCGTTACAATAGGTATAGTGGCGCTTCTCCAAGGGACAAATGAGCCATTCATCCATATCCATCCTTCTCTATTATCAAAAGCTTTATTCATTATATTTTATAATTTTTAATGACAACTGACTATCAGTGATGCATAATTAAGTCAATATGACTGACCTAAATAAATTATTAACACCGCTATTTTTAAGCGAAAAAGAAATAAGGAAAATAATTGAATTGATTTTTTTTTCATACAGAGAATTTACTTTAGGACCTGATGAAATTTTAAATAAAATTAATTATGGTAGAGCTCACCACAGAGTAATTTATTTCGTAGGAAAGCAAAAAAATATCACAATAAAAGAACTTCTTGGAATTTTAAAAATTACAAAGCAAAGTCTTTCAAGGGTATTAAACCAACTAGTAAAAGAAAAATATATTCTTGTTTCAATTGGAAAAGATAAAAGAACTAAAAAATTATGTCTTACTCAAAAAGGATTAAATCTAGAAGCAAAATTATCCAAGATACAAATTGATAAAATAAAAAGTATAATTAATGATGCAAATGAGTCAGATATAAATGGTTTTAAAAAAATTTTATATTCAATGATTGATGAAAAATCAAAAAAAATATTTAATAAACTTAATGAGTAAAGATAAATGCTAAAAAATATTTTGATTATTGATGATGATGAAAGATTAAGAGAATTACTTGATGAATATTTAACAGAAAAAAATTATAAGATTTATCATTCTGATGATTTTAATTCTGGTAAAGAAATTCTTGAGTATTTTATTTTTGATTTAGTGATTGTGGATAGAATGATGCCATCAGGAGATGGTATTAATTTAGTTAATATTATTAAAGAAAAAAGTAACACACCTATTATTTTACTTACTGCAATGGGAGAGCCTGAAAATAAAATTGAAGGATTAAAAATTGGTGCTGATGATTATTTAGCTAAACCTTTTGAACCAGAAGAATTATATTTGAGAATTCAAAAATTATTAAATTTATTTAGTGATATTAATGAAAAATCTGAAATAATTAATTTTGGAGATTTTACATACAATATTAATGATCTACAATTAAAAAGAAAAAATAAAATAATATATCTAACTGAAGGTGAAAATAAACTTTTGATTAAACTAATAAATAAAAAGAATGAAATTGTATTAAGAGAAGAACTTGCTGAACAAGATTATGATGAAAGCGAATTAAGAAAAGTAGATGTACAAGTAACTAGATTAAGGCAAAAAATAGAAACTAACCCAAAGCAACCTAATTTTTTGAAAACAATAAGAGGAAAAGGTTATAAATTAATATGTAATGAACTATGAAATTTAAAAAAATAATACCATCATCTTTATTAGGAAGGTCATTAATTATTGTTTTTATTCCTATTATAACTTTAGTAACATTAACAACAATTATTTTTTATCAAACTTCTTGGAATATAATTAGTAAACGTCTTACTCAATCAGTAGTCGCTGATATAAATGCAATTGTCAAACTTATAGATCAAGATCTACAGTTTACTGCTATAAAACTAGCAAAAGAAGATTTTAAAATGAAAGTTGAATTGAAAGAAAATGCAAATCTTAATGATATTGTTTTTTATGAACAAAGAGGTATTCTTTCTAAAAGATTAAAACAGGCGCTAAGTGAAATAAATATTCCATTTAGTTATGATTTAACCAATTTAGACAAGGGTGCAATAATTTCACTTCAAATAAATACAGATTTACTTCAAATTACTGTAGATAAAGATAGATTATATAGCGAGTCAGCATTTGTTTTTCTTATTTGGATGTTTTTTGCATCATTAATATTACTTTTTCTAGCTTATTTTTTTATGAAAGGGCAAATGAGACCTTTGAAAAGATTGGCAATTATTGCTGAAACATTTGGCCGAGGACTTGATGCTCCTGAATTAAAAGGGTCAGGATCATTGGAAATTAGACAAACAACAAATGCTTTTAACTTAATGCAAAATAGAATTAAAAGATTTTTAAAACAACGTACTGAAATGCTAGCAGGGGTCAGTCATGATTTAAGAACGCCATTAACAAGAATGAAATTGCAATTATCTTTGATGAAAGATGATAATGCAAAAAAAGAACTTGAGCATGATATAAATGAAATGACAGCTATGTTAAATAGCTACGTAAGCTTTGTTAGAGGTGAAGCTGCGGAGAAAATTGAAGAAACAAATATTAACAAGCTTATTGAAATTATATGTAAATCAAATTCATCAGATAATTTTAAAATTCAATATAATTTTGAAAATAATATTAAAACTTTATGTAGGCCTATTCAAATAAAAAGAGCTCTTCAAAATATTTTTGATAATGCAAAAAGATATGCTGACAAAATAGAAATTGATTTAGGAACTAAAAATAATGAATTATATATTGAAATTTCTGATAATGGTCCTGGTATACCAGAAAAAAATTATGAAGATGTTTTTAAGCCTTTTTTTACTTTAGATCCTTCGCGCAATAAACTTAAAGGCGAAAGTGGATTAGGATTAACCATTGCTAGAGATATAATAAGATCTCACGGAGGAGAAATTAAACTTTTAAAATCAAAAACGAATGGTTTAAAAATACTTTTATATTTACCTTTGTAGTTAATATAGTTTTTTACCATTATTTATATTGGAATCAGGTGAAATTAAAACTGGCTGATTATTATTATCAGACAGTCCAAGTACTAGCACCTCTGAAATAATTTTTCCAACTTGTCTTGGAGGAAAATTTACAACTGCAAGAATTTGTCTTTTTATAAGACTATCACATGTATAATTAGCTATTAGTTGTGCTGAACTTTTTTTAATACCAATTTCTTTTCCAAAATCAATTGTTAAAACCATAGCAGGATTATGTAAATTATTGTTTATTTCAGCAGTTAGAATTGTTCCTACACAAATTTCAACCTTCATAAAGTCATCGAAAGAAATATTATTCATTTATTTATAAATTTTAAAATATTATTAGCTTGATCTAAATATTTGTCTAAAGCTGTCATTGTCTTATCTAAAGCTATAGTTTCATCATTTAACCAAACAAAAAAACTTGATACATAAATAACAAAAATACCTTTGATTTTTAATTGCCCCAGCACACCTTTTGTAGGTAAATTAATAGATTTAACCATAATTAAAATGCTATCTAATAATTCAGGTAACAAAAAAAATAACAATTTGGGTCTACTTTTAAACGAATTAAAAATTGATATTATGCCCTTACGATTTTCTTGTAAAACATCAAATCTCATCATAATTACTTCAAAAATCATATCTTTATAATTGCTATTTTCTATATTAGAAATTTTAGATGAAACTTTATAATCAAAATAATTATTTAATTTTATTAATAAATCTTTTTTATTTTTAACTAATAAATTAAATTTTTTAACTTTAGATTTAGTTTGAATTTCTTTTAAAGTAATATCATGCCAAGATTTTTTATCTAAAATCTTTAAGGTTGTTTCTGCTATTTTTTTATAATCTTTATTCACAATTGTTTACTTGCTTAATTTAATTGATTTTTTGTAAGCAGCATTGATTGCTTTTTCAAAAGTCTTGTGAAGTATTTTTTTATCAAGAAAAATTTTAAATGCAGCTTCAGTTGTGCCCCCATTAACGGCAATGTTTTGAGCTAATTTTAAAGCAGAATTATTATTCTTTAAAAGTAATTCTATAGATCCGGAAAAAGTTTGATAAACTAAATCTTGAGAATCTTTTTTATTTAATCCTAATTTTAATGCAGCTTTTTCAAAAGCATCAACTAATAAAAAAATATAACCTGGTCCACTTCCAGAAATAGCTGTAACTATGTTAATATCTTTTTCTTTATTTAGCCATAGAGTCTTGCCAACTTTTAAAAACAATGAATTTATTTTATTTCTATTTTTAGTTGTTACAGTTTTATTTGCTACCAAGCACGACATACCTTTGTTTACCAAAGCAGGCATATTTGGCATAACTCTAATAAATTGATTATTTTTTTTTAAAAATTTATTGAAAAAACTTATTTGTATACCTGCTACTATACTAACAAAAATTGTTTTTTTATTAAAATTAAAAAAAGAAAACTCTTTTAGAACTAATGAGGTCATTTGAGGTTTAATAGCAAAAATTACAATATCTATTGATGATATATCTTTAATATCTAACAGACTTTTATAAGCGTTAACTTTATTATATTTTTTTTTATTAATTTTTTTATAGTTTAAAGGATCAACAACATCGAAATAAATATTTTTTTGCAGTAACCAAGCTTGCAATAATGCTGAGCCCATATGGCCGCAGCCTATTAATAAAATTTTATTCATTCTTTATGAATAAAATATAACTCAGAAATGTAAAGTATTACGCTACTCCTATTGTATCAAATGTGCTAATAGCTAACGCTTTACTTGGATCACTGTCTTCAAATAAAACTAGCTGGAAAGCTGGGTAAAATTTCTCACATTCATAAATAGCAATATCTACTAAATTTTCCAATTGATGATGTAAAACTTCATCTTCTGGAAATGATAATACTGTATGCCTATAAGCTGGTATTCCATTTTTTGATGTTATATCAAAATGTCCTATCCAAAGTTTTTCATTGATCAAAGCTAGTAATTCTTGAGCATCCTTAATTTTTGCATGAGGAAATTTTAAATCAAATGTAACAGTTAAGCTTATAGCTCTTATTTGCTCGGACCATGTAAAATAAAATCTATATTGACACCATTTAGAGGCAATTTCTGCTACTAACTCATAATCGTCAGCCCTACTAAATGTCCATTTCTTTGAATAAATTACTTCTTCTACTACATCTATGGGATTTAAACTAAAATTGTCCATACTTTATATAGTATATACTATTTGAGATATACTATATGTAGTCTACTAAATTGAATTAGATTTTAGCAAGGAAATTAGGTATTTATAATAAAATATTGTGAATAACCTTATTTTTTTGAACTTTTTTTTGGTTTTACTTTGTTTCTAATAACTTTTGAGATCTTCTTTTTTGAAGTTTTTTTCTTTCTTAATTTTTCATTTTCATTAGATAATTTTTGAACTAATTTTTTTAGTACTTCAAATTCATCCCTTTTTACAAGATTCATTTTATTAATTATTTTGTTGACCCTTAGGCTTACAATTGTTTCAACTTCTTTTTTTAAACCTGAAAAGGTGCCCATGGCATCTACAGCCATTTTCGATATATCTGATAAAATTTTTGATTTATTAACCATGATTATAATAATAGTTTAAACTAATATAATGATTTTCTTACATCCTTCAATAGATCCTGTAATTTTTTCTTTGGGTAGTATTGAAATACGCTGGTATGGGCTGGCTTATGTTGCTGCTTTTCTCATAGGAATTCAATTGATGAAAAGATTTAATAATAAAATTCAAGAAAAATATAAATACTAAAATAATTGATGATTTTTTTATATGGTCAATAATTGGTGTAATTGTAGGTGGTAGATTAGGTTATGTAATATTTTATCAAACTTTAATTTTTCTTAATGATCCATTTTACATTTTTTACATATGGCAAGGAGGAATGTCTTTCCATGGTGGGTTAATAGGCATTATAACAAGTACATATTTTTTTTCCAAAATCAAAAATATTAGTTTTTTTTATTTATCCGATCTAATTACATTAGTTGCCCCTATTGGACTTTTTTTTGGAAGAATAGCTAATTTTATTAATGTAGAATTAATAGGTAAAGTTACTACTTTTCCTATAGCAGTAATATATCCAACCATAGATAATTTACCTCGTCATCCATCACAATTATATGAAGCTTTTTTTGAAGGATTAATATTATTTTTCATTTTATTATTTTTCTTTTTAAAATTTTATGACAAAAAAATGATAGGAAAATTATCAGGATTATTTCTATTATTTTATGGATTATTTAGATTTTTAGTTGAATTTATTAGAGAACCAGATGCGAATTTAGGTTTATTTTTTAATTTGTTATCCATGGGACAATTATTAAGCCTACCACTATTATTGTTTGGTTTTTTATTATTAATAAAAAGAAATGCATAAAGAAAAAATATTAAAGGAATTAATTAAAAAGAAATTTAAGTCAAAAATTATTTCAATAGAAAAATTCACAGAAGCTTGTCTATATGGAAAATTTGGATATTATAATCATTCAAATGTGATTGGTAAAAAAGGTGACTTTATTACTTCTCCAGAAATCTCTCAATTATTTGGAGAGATAATTGGTTTGTTTATTTTATATCATTGGAAAATAAATTTAAAAAAAAAATTTAATTTTTATGAACTTGGTCCAGGAAAAGGTACATTATTAATTGATTTATTAAATATTACAAAAAAATTTAATGAATTTCAAAAATCTATAAATATTTATCTTATAGAAAAAAATATTAAACTCATTGAAGTGCAGAAAACCAATATCTTAAATTTTAACTATAATCCTAAAAAAATTAGCTGGTTAAAAAATTTCTCAAAAAAAAACGAATATCCAAATATAATTTTTGCAAATGAATTTTTTGATTGTTTTCCAGTAAAACAGTTTTTTAAAAAAAATAAAACTTGGTATGAAAAAATGATAGAAATAAAATATAATGAATCATCAATAAAATTTAAAGATGTTATAATAAATGATAAAAAAACTTTAAAAAAATTAAATCAATACAAAAATTCTAAAGTTTTAGAAATTTCTAATTCTCGAGACAAGTATTTTGATAAAATCTGCAAACATATATTCAAATTAGGAGGAATGATTATAGTTATTGATTATGGATACAAAAATCAACCAGGACACTTCACATTACAATCAGTATATAATAACAAAAAATCAAATATTTTAGATAATATAGGTATGCAAGACATAACTTCTTTAGTTGATTTCAATAAATTAATTGATTTAGGTAAAAAAAATAATCTTAAAATTGATAAATTTTCATCACAAAGAGAATTTTTATTAAATAATGGAATAAAAGAAAGAGAAAACAAAATTTTGAACATTGCGAATAATAAACAAAGAATTATGATCCAAAAAGGGGTAAAAAGAATTATAGATAAAAAAGATATGGGAAATTTATTTAAGGTATTAATTTTATCAAAATGGAATTAAAAAAAAAATTTTATTCAAAAAATTATTCTAAATCTAAAATTAAATTTGGATTTTTTACTCGTGTTGGAGGTATATCAAAAAATAATTATTTTTCATTGAACTGCAGCTTAAGTTCAGGGGATAATAAAAAATTAGTTAAAGAAAATATCAACATAGCTCTAAAAAAAACTTCATTTAGAAAAAAGTTCTTTAAAAACTGTAAAACAAATTCATTCTAATAAAGTATTAGAAATCTCTAATAATAACTTAAATAAAAAAATTGAGTGTGATGGTATGATTACTCAAGATGCTAATATTAGTTTAGCTATTCTAACTGCAGATTGCTGCCCAATTTTTATTTTTGATATTGAATCAAAATTTATTGCATGTCTTCATGCCGGATGGAGAGGGGTCTACAAAAATATAGTTAAAAATGCTTTTAAAAAAATAAATAGAATTCAACCAAATAATAAAAAGATTATAAGTATAATAGGTCCTTGTTTAGATAAAAATAATTTTGAAGTAGATAAAATTTTTAAGATTAAATTTCTCAAAAAAAATCCTTTATATAATTCTTTTTTTGAGGATATTGGGGTAAAAAATAAAAGCCTCTTTAATATGAGAGCTTTAATCAAACAGCAACTAATAGATGAAAATATCTATAATATTGAAGATATCAAAGAGGATACTTACTCAAATGTAGACCTTTTTTTTAGCCACCGTAGATCCACCCATTTACAGAATTTGCCCACTGGGAGAATGATTAATATAATTGGATTCAGAAAATAATTAATCAATTTTTTATACTTGCACTATTCAATTTCTTCTATATGAAATAATTAACTTAATAATGAAGATTATTTCTTGCAATAGTAATCAAGAATTAGCAAAATCAATTGCCACATATATAGGTGTAAGTTTAGCAGATGCTTCGATGCGTAAATTTGCCGATGATGAAATTTTTGTTGAAATTAATGAAAATATTCGCGGTGAAGATGTTTTCATAATTCAATCGACTTCTCATCCGGCTAATGATCATTTAATGGAATTATTAATAAGCATAGATGCGGCGAAGAGAGGATCGGCAAAAAGAATAACTGCAGTAATTCCATATTACGGATATGCTAGGCAAGATAGAAAAACTGGTCCTAGAACACCTATAACAGCAAAATTAGTTGCAAATTTAATCACTTCAGCCGGAGCAGATAGAGTTCTAACAATGGATTTACATGCAGGACAAATCCAAGGATTTTTTGATATTCCTCTTGATAATATTTTTTCAGCCCCTCCAATCATTAAAGATATGAAAGCAAAATTTGCTGGGAATAATGATCTTGTGATTTCTTCTCCAGATGTAGGTGGAGTGGTAAGAGCTAGAGCTTTTGCAAAAAGATTAAATGCGGGGCTTGCTATCGCTGATAAAAGAAGAGAAAAAGCAGGAGAATCTGAGGTAATGCATATAATTGGGGAAGTAAAAAGACAAAACTTGTATTTTACTAGACGATATTGCTGATTCAGCAGGCACATTATGTAATGCTGCTAAAGCTCTTAAAGATCATGGTGCCAAAGAAGTTTATTCTTATATTGCTCATGGTGTATTATCAGGAAAAGCACTGGAAAAAATACAAAATTCAAACATTAAAGAACTCGTATTAACAGACAGTATTCTAGCTTCGGATGCAGTAAAAAAATCAAAAAATATTAGACATATTAGCATTGCTCCTTTAATGGGGGAGGCGATTAAACGGATCAATAGTGACTCTTCTGTCTCTGCTCTGTTTGATTAGTAAAAAATAGATAAAAATGGAAAGCTTTAAAACAATATCTAGATCTAAAGAATTGGGATCAACTAAATCACTTTTAAAAAAAGGTTTAGTTCCAGGAATTATCTATGGAAAAAATACAGACTCTACTAAAATAGCTTTTGAAAATAAGATTCTTAAAAAATTAATGGAAAAAGGTGGTTTTTATTCTAAAATTATTGATCTTGATATTGATGGAAAAATTGAAAAAGTTTTACCTAAGCAACTTCAATATCATCCAGTAACTGATAAGTTAATTCATTTTGATTTTTTAAGAGTTCAAGATGATACAAAAGTTAATGTAGAAGTTGTTGTTGATTTTCTCAATAAAGAAACTTGCCCAGGTTTAAAAAAAGGTGGTGTGTTAAATTTAGTTAGAAGATTAGTTGAATTAAATTGTAACGCTAACAATATTCCAGAAAAACTTGAGTTTGACTTAGTCTCTTCTGAAATAGGAGATGCAGTTAAAATTAGTAATATTAATTTACCCGAAGGTGTCCAACCTACGATTAAAGATAGAGATTTTGTTATCGCTACGCTAGTACCGCCTACTGTTGAAGTTGAAGAAACAAAACCTGAATCGTCTGAAGAAGGCGCTGATGTAGAAAAAACTGAAGGGGAGACAAAAGATGCTAGCAGTTCAGATAAAGACGCTAGTGAAAAAGAAGCTACAGGAAACAAAAAAGAAGGATCTTCTGAAGAAAAATCTAAATAACAAGACAACTTAAGTTTCACAATTTATATAAGTATTATGTGGTTTATAGGAGGTTTAGGCAATCCAGATTCTATTCATAAATTAACACGTCATAATTTGGGATTTGATGTAGCTGATAGCTTAGTAAATTATTACAAATTCAAAGTATTAAAAAAAGATAAAAAGAAAGAATTATATCAAGGGTATATAGATAATGAGAAGTGCATTATTTGCAAACCTCTAAATTATATAAACTTATCAGGACCGGTAGTTTCTGAAATAATAAAATTCTATAAAATACCAAAGCAAAAAATAATAATTATTCATGATGATATTGACCTAATTATTGGTAAAATAAAAACTAAAATTGGTGGAGGCAATGGTGGCCATAATGGTCTAGCAAGCATTGATGAATCAATCGGAGTGAATTATAAAAGAATAAGAATTGGTGTAGGCCATCCTGGATCAAAAGAATTAGTTTCTAAATATGTTTTAAAAAAATTTTTAAAGAATGAAAGAAATATTATAGATAAAAAAATTGATTTACTTACTAAACATTTTTCTTTAACTTTTGAGAATGAAGGCTTACTTTTAACAAAAATAGCATTGTAAAAAAACTTATGGGATTTAAGTGTGGAATTATTGGTTTACCTAATGTTGGAAAATCAACTTTGTTTAATGCTTTAACAGAATCCAATAAAGCTGAAGCTGCAAATTATCCTTTTGCTACTATAGAGCCAAATATTGGAAGAGTTGCTGTTCCAGATCAAAGATTAAATATTCTCTCAAAAATAAGTAAAAGTGAAAAAACTATACCAACATATATAGACTTTGTGGATATAGCAGGTCTAGTTGAAGGTGCATCTAAGGGTGAGGGATTAGGTAACAAATTTTTATCACATATAAGAGAAGTTGATGCGATTGCTCATGTAGTTCGATGCTTTGAAGATAATGATATAACACATGTATCATTAAAAATTGATCCCATCAGTGATATTAAAATTATTACTACAGAATTAAATCTTGCAGATATTGAAACACTACAAAATAAATTAAACTCATTAGAAAAAAAATCTAAACAAGGAGATAAAGAAATTAAAAATCAATTAAATATAATTGAACAATTATTAGAAAAATTAAGCAATGAAATGAATATTAGAAATATTGATTTTAGTAATGAAGATTTGCATTTTATAAAATCATTAAATTTAATCTCTATAAAGCCAATGTTATATATTTGTAATGTTGATGAAAAATCCATTGTAAAAGGTAATATTTTATCTCAAAAAGTAATAGATTATGCAAAAACAGAACAAAATAATAGTGTTATTGTATCTGCATCAATTGAATCACAAATAGCAGAATTAAAAATAGAAGAAAAATATGAATTTTTAAAAGAATTAGGCTTAGAAGAGACTACATTAGTAAAAGTTATTAATTCAGGATATAATATTTTGAATTTAATAACGTATTTTACATCTGGACCAAAAGAATCACGGGCTTGGACAGTTACAAAAAATACATTAGCTCCCCAAGGAGCTGGTAAAATTCATTCTGATTTTGAAAAAGGTTTTATTCGAGCTGAAACAATTGCTTATAATGATTTTATTACACTTGGAGGAGAATCAGCCTGTCGAGACGCAGGTAAACTAAGACAAGAAGGAAAGGATTATATTATAAATGATGGCGATGTGATGCATTTTCTATTTAATGTTTAGTGAACTTCTCTCCACAAACGATTTTTTGCTAAAAAAATAATAAATCCTAAAATAATAAAAAATAAAATAACTTTGATTCCTAAATTTTTTCTCACTTCCAATTCAGGTTCTGCTGCCCAAGTTAAAAAAACTACCAAATCTTCAGCGATTTGTTCTGCACTATTATTGGTTCCATCAGAATAATCAACAGATTCATCGTATATCGGTTGAGGCATCGCAATTTGGTTACCCGCCATGTAAATATTATAATACATTCCCTCTCCAACTTCCATATCTGCAGGGGGATCTTTATATCCTAATAAGAGATTATAAATATAGTTAGCTCCATCTTTTTTTGCCTTGGTTATAACGCTTAAATCAGGTGGGTAAGCACCATTATTATTTGCTCTTGCTTCATTATCATTTAGATAAGGTGACACAAACCTGTCTGCAGGTCTAGCATCTCTTTCAAACATTTCTCCCTCATCATTTGGTCCATCTATAACTGTAAATTCAGAAGCTATTGCTTTTACTTGATCTTCAGAGAATCCAATATCAATTAAATCTCTATAATATAATAATTTCATAGAATGACAGCCTGAACATACTTCGCTATAAACTTGATATCCTCTTTGCAGAGCTCCTCTATCAAAAGTTCCAGTTATACCCTCAAAAGACCATTCATGCTGAGGTAAACTTTTAGTTGAACTTTCTGCAGCGAAAAGATTTGATGTATAAAAAAATAAAAGAAAAAACAAAATAAAAATTTTCATTTATTTATTCCTAAATAAATATCACTAATACTAGCAGGGAGAGTTTTAGGTTTTTCAATCCAATTTATGAAAGGGGCTATAATTAAAAAGAAACCGAAATAATAAATTAATCCTAGTCTAGCAATTAACAAATATAAACCCTCTGCTGGTTTTAAACCTACATATCCCAATATAAAAAAATTAACAAAAAATAACATCATAAACCATTTATACATAGGTCTGTAATTACAACTTCTAACTTTTGATCTATCTAGCCATGGTAAGAAAAATAAAATGGCTATAGCTCCAAACATTAATAAAACTCCTCCTAACTTATCAGGAACAGCTCTTAAAATTGCATAAAAAGGAGCAAGGTACCAATTGGGAACTATATGAGCAGGCGTAACTAGTGGATCAGCAGGAATATAATTATCTACTTCAGCCATAAGATTAGGGCCAAAAAATATAACAGCAGAAATAAGAATACCAAAGGCACAAACAGCTAAGGCATCCTTAAATAACATATAAGGAAAGAAAGTAACGGTATCGCCTTTTGATTTAATATCAATTCCAGCAGGATTATTAGATCCATGTACATGCACTGCTGCTACATGTAATGCCACAACTCCAAATATTACAAAAGGAAGTACATAATGAAGAGCAAAAAAACGATTAAGGGTTGCATTGCCTACTGTATAATCTCCGAGTAACCATGTTTTTAAACCTTCACCAATAATTGGAATAGCACTAAATAAATTTGTAATAACTGTAGCGCCCCAATAAGACATTTGGCCCCATGGAAGCGTATAACCTAAAAAAGATGTGGCCATCATAAGAAGATAAATGAAAACACCCAATATCCAATTAAGTTCTCTTGGGTATTTATAAGAACCGTAATACATTCCTCGTAAAATATGAATGTAAATAACTATAAAAAAGAACGCTGCACCATTGGAATGAATATATCTTAATAGCCATCCATAATTTACATCACGCATTATTCTCTCAACACTATCAAAAGCCATATCTGTATGAGGTGTGTAATTCATTGCAAGAAATATTCCACTTACTATCATCACTACTAAAATTATAGTTGCTAATGCTCCAAAGCTCCAAAAATAATTACAGTTCTTTGGCATTGGATAATCTCCATACTCTCTCTCAAAATAAGATATAATGGGTAATCTAAATTCAATCCAATTTAGAACAGGATTCTTATATTTTTTAGGCTCAGCTGGTCCGCTCATACTTAACCTATTTTAATTGTTGTATCGTTTATAAAGCTATAGGGAGGAACAGCGAGATTAGTTGGTGCTGGTCCCTTTCTAATACGACCTGAAGAGTCATAGTGTGAGCCATGACAAGGGCAATACCAACCATTATACTCACCCTTCATGTCTGTAATTTTTTGACCAAGAGGTACACAACCTAAGTGTGTACAAATTCCAACAAGTACCAACCATTCATCTTTTTTGACACGATCATCATCAATAGCTGGATCTTTTAAGTCCTCTAGATTAACAGTTTTTGCTTCACTGATTTCTTGTTGTGTTCTTTTACGAATAAAAACAGGTTTTCCTCTCCATTTTACTGTAATGCCCTGACCTTCTTCAATATCACCAATATTAACTTCTGTAGAACCTAAAGCTAAGGTATCCTCAGCAGGATTCATACTTTTAAGGAAAGGCCATATAAAAGCTGCAGTTCCTACTGCACCTAAAGATATAGTACTTAACTGTAGAAAACTTCTTCTTTTATTATTCTTAACTTCCGCCATAAAATTTAATTCTTATATCCTAAATAATGATAAAAATACTACAAATAATGTGCCAGCTTGACGCAATTATTGGTTAATGAGCTCGAAATATTTACCTGTAAATCAAGTCAATAGTAGAAAATTATACAAGTTATAAGATATATTAAAGAAAATTTAATATTTATAATTGTCTTTAAATTAGAATTAGTTGAATTAATATATGAGAATAGCACTTTTTGAACCTGACATTCCTCAAAATACTGGAAATATTTTTCGTTTAGGGGCTTGTCTAGGGATTGAAATAGATATCATTGAACCCACTGGTTATGTGTTTGATGATAAAAGATTTAGACGCTCATCGATGGATTATATAAAGTATATTAAATATAAAAGGCATCTAGATTGGGATAATTTTTTTAATTGGTCAGAAAATAATAATTATAGAATAGTTTTATTTACTACTAAATCTCAAAAAAAATATACTGACTATTCTTTTCAAGAAAATGATATTCTACTTTTTGGTCGCGAAAGTGCAGGTGTACCAAAATATGTTCATCAGTCTGTAAATGAACAACTAACTATTCCTATGGTTAAAGGTTTAAGATCTATTAATGTAAGCAGTTCAGTAGCAATCGTAGCAGGTGAAGCTTGTCGGCAATTAAATCGGTTATAATATATGTTAAATAAACAAAATTTAATCAAATATTTTGAAAATGGCATCAAATCAAATGCTAATTTAAAAATTGGAACAGAACATGAAAAATTTATTTTAAACAAAGATACTTTTCTTCCTCTAAAATATGATGAAGAAAATGGAATAAATAATATTTTTCTAAGTCTTATAGATTTAGGTTGGAAACCTATAATAGAGGGAAAAGAAGAAACTATAATTGGGTTAAAACAAAATCAACAAAATATTTCTTTAGAACCTGCTGGACAATTTGAACTCTCTGGCCAACCTCTAAGAAATGTTCATGAAACATGTAGTGAAATTACAACTCACCTTAATCAAATGAAAGAATTATCAAAAAAACATAACTTTATTTTATTAGGTTTAGGCGTTGAGCCAAAATTAAATTTAGTCAATTTTCCTTGGATGCCAAAAAAACGTTATAATATTATGAAAAATTATATGCCTAAGGTTGGCAATAATGGTTTAGATATGATGCAAAGAACTTGCTCAACACAAATTAATTTTGATTTTATTTCTGAAAAAGACATGATTAAAAAATTTCGTGTATTATTATCTCTGGAATCTTTAGGAACTGCTATTTTTGCTAATTCACCTTTTTCTAAAAATAAATTAACAGATTTTAAAAGTTTAAGATCTTTTTATTGGATGAATACTGACAATCAAAGAACAGGAATAACGCCTTTTGTATTTAATGAAAATTTTAATTTTGAAACATATGTAGATTATGCTCTTGATGTACCCATGTATTTTATTGAAAGAAATAAAAAATATATTGATGTCGCAGGTTGCAATTTTCGTGATTTTTTAAATGGAAAACTTGATAAAATTCCTGGTGAATTTGCTACTGAGGATGACTGGGAAAGTCATTTAACAACACTATTTCCTCAGGTAAGGTTAAAAAAATATTTAGAAATTCGCTCTATGGATGCTTGTTCTTGGGATCAAATATGTGGTCAACCTGCCTTTTGGACAGGTCTTTTATATGATCAAGATAGTCTTAATGAAATTTATTCTATTATTAAAGAATGGGATAACAATGATAGAGATTACTTATATAAAAATGTTCCAAAATATGGGTTAAATACTAAGTTTAAAAAAGGTACTATTTTAGATCTCGCTAAAAAAGTTTTAAAAATATCTTTAAGTGGGCTTAAGAAAAGAAATTACATTTCTTCAAATAATGAAAATGATGAAAGGCAATACTTACAATCTGTAGAAGAAAATTTAGAAAAAGGTTTGTCTCCAGCAGATATATTAATTGATAAATATTTAAATAAGTGGAATAAAAATCTCCTACCAATTTATGAGGAAAATATTTTCTAATGACAATTAAAAAAGTAGCAATACAAATGGATCCTATTGAAAAAATTGATTTGGATTTTGATACTTCTTTTTTATTAGCAAAAGAAGCCCAGGACAGAGGATATGAAATTTTTTATTATAATCCT